>DATIGS010000041.1:0-140930 GCA_035481425.1 Cellvibrio sp.
TATGCCAGAGGTATCGCTGGTGGCGATCCTGGATGCGGACAAAGAAGGCTTCTTGCGCTCCGACCGCTCGCTCATCCAAACCATTGGCCGCGCAGCGCGTAACGTAAAAGGTAAAGCGATTTTGTATGCGGATCGCATCACTGGTTCCATGCAGCGCGCGATTGAAGAAACGGATCGTCGCCGCGAAAAACAAATCGCCCACAACCTTGAACATGGCATCACACCAAAAGGCATCAATAAAAACATCACCGATATCATGGAAGGTTCTGTCGTCCCTGGTGCGGGCGGCCGCAGCGCACGCAATAAAGCAATGGCTATCGCTGAACGCTCAGGTAAATACTCGGTAGAAGTGAATCCAAAAGACATTTGGAAAACGATCGAATTGATGGAAAAACAAATGTTCCAGGCCGCAAAAGATTTGGAGTTTGAAGTGGCCGCGAAACTGCGCGATGAAATTGAGAAGTTGAAGAAAAAGGCGATGTAGTTGTCTGGACTAGAGTACTTGAATTTAAGTTAGGGATGCCCGTTATGTATAAGCCAAATGAATTAAAAGAAACCGTAAATGGGGTTTATAAACGCTTCCCTAAGCTTTCTACTCACACGAAGTCATTAAGGAATTGGGGTATGGATTACTCCAAAGATTTTGATTTTCTTACCAAGTATGCACAGGGTATGGATTTTTTTTACAGTCATATGAGTGAGGAAAATTGCAGAGAAAGCGGCATCACTTATCAACCTAACAAATATACAAGTGTAAGTATGATAGGTAGTTTGAACCGCTATTCCATCAAAAAAATGGTGGATTCATGTCTTCTGTGTTTTGATGGTGATGCTTCATGGTTGGCGTCCTATAGAGAGACTGTGGTACATAATTACTGGTCGCATCGATTGGAAATGGAATTTCATGATTTCGCGCATCAGCAATTTGTGGCTGGCGAGAGACATCAAAAGTTATCGGGCAACCTGCGCGATTACGGTGTCACCTTAGGTTTATGTTTATCGTTAGGATGGTTGGAATATGCCCGCGATCTTCGTGACCGTATTAATTCGGCATTTGTTAAAGATATTCTTGGGGACGGAGGTGATTCTTGGGGTAGGCGTAGAACACAACATTTCCTTGTGAGGTTGCTTAATGCATATGATGGCGTGAGTGACGTACAGGAACGCTTAAATATAAAAGCTGCCTATGATGTTGATGTTTTTAACGAGTTGGTGGAGAAATGGAATACCAGTAATGTTGACGAGTTAAAAGGTTTGTTGATAAAAGCTTGTGACCGCCATACCCATCAATGCCGCCATGATAGCTGGAACAACCATAGGTTTTATGATTTTTCAAATCTCACACTAGAATCTTACAATCCTTTCGAGGTGTTAAGTATATTTCGATTGAGGTCATTGCATAATTTGGAAAATCCCACTCTGGATCATCCGTTAATGCATACACATTTGGCTCAATTGCAGCCACCCTCTGACCCTATTGCCGATGATTTTTTGTGCGCTCTATTGAGTCGAGCTAGAGATGAAGAAAGTATTGTGATAGCGAGCGCATTTAAAATTTCATAAAGTTTGAATTAGAAACGAGCTTCGATACAAATCAGGTGTAAGTGGCTCAATTTAGAAGCTGCGTTAATGGGCTTATATCTCCTTAGATTGTTCTGGTTTAAATGAAATGTTAAAGGTACTTCTACCCATTCTCTTTCCCTCATGGCGATTTTTCAGTGGTATAGGCGTATCGCCGCGCTTTGATATTGCTTTTGTTGCGGTCGAGGGTGATGAGCCGGTCGAGTGGATTCCTTTTCGGCCGTTGCCTGAGACCTTATCTCTCTGGCAGCACTTCAAGCGCCTCTTGCATAATCCGCAGTGGAATGAAAGTTTGTTCCTCAATAGTTGTGCAGAGCGGTTATTTGAAGGCGGCGGTGATTTTTATCAGCAAGAAATCGCAGCGCGTTTACTCCATGCAGTTCAGTTGGGGGAAGTAAGCGTGCCGAATGCTGCCGGGTATATGTGTTTCCGAATTCGCGCTTTATATTCAGAGGATGCTCCTGCTAATTGTATGGGACAGGTTAGGGATGAAGTGGTTTTCCAGTCGAGTTGTTATGCATTGACTCTGCGAGAAGGCATTGTATGACGTTGGAACTGGCCGTTCGTTTAACCGAAATTCTATTAGGGCTTGCATTTTTTCAGCAGAGCCTGGAATTTTTGCGGGCTGCAGGTGTTGAGCAGAAGTTGGGATTGCTGCGTGCACTACTTTCGTTTTTATTAATGTTGGGTGTGTTTCCGCTGGTCATTTGTAGCCTGTTGGTTGTTACCAGTTTTGTACTTATCCAGCGTTTTCAGGGACCTTACAATGGCGGCAGCGATACTATGAGTATGCTGGTGCTTTTAGGTGTGTGGCTGTCATATCTTGCACCCTCCCGGATGTGGCAGGAAATTGCATTGGGGTACGTGGTGTTGCAATTGATCTGGTCGTATTTTCAAGCGGGTGTGGTCAAACTGGTAAATCCTGAATGGCGTTCCGGTAAAGCCTTGTATGAAGTATTTGCGCTTACGGCTTATCCTGTTTCCGAATCTGTAAGAGGGCTGGCAAAGAAGAGGCAATTGCTATTAAGTGGCTCCTGGTGCGTGATTGTTGCAGAGCTATTATTTCCGTTAGCATTTTTTAATCAAACTACATTAATAATGGCGCTGATTTGCGCTGGTTGTTTTCATTTGGCCAACGCAATCCTGTTTGGTTTAAACCGTTTTGTATTGGCCTGGTTATCGGCCTATCCATTGGTGTTGTGGTTCCAGCAACGGTTGTTCGAATTATTATAGTGTGACCCGTTGACCTGTTTTTGCCGCTCTAAAAATTGCTTCCAGGATAACAATGTCTTTCATGCCTTCTTCGCCGGGAACTATGACGGGCGATTTATTTAAAATCGCGAGGGCATCATTATCCATTTGCCGCGCTTGTTGATTGGCGGGCGAGGGCGGCAGGATAATTCCTTTACTCGTTTTTCCTTGCACGCCGCTATAGGATTGGAATGGGTTTAATTCATACCAGCCGTTTTCACAATCAGCACGCAACTTGTTCATTGAGCGCGCATAACTTGTTGCACATTTTGCTTGGGCTCCGCTCGCAAATTCCAATTCAAACTCGGTAGTTTCATCCACATCTTTGTATACCGGAGTTGTTGAACTCATACGGGCGCTAACGGCAATGGGTTCTTCACCTGCGGTATAGCGCGCAGCGTTTAATGGGTAAACGCCCATGTCGTACATGGCTCCGCCGCCGAGTGCCGGGTCTGCACGCCAACTGTAACTGGCACCTGTGCCGTTATAGCCTGCCTCGGCCGTGATCGTCTGGATTTTTCCGTAAGGCTTCTCTTTGGCAAACTGCATAATGCGCTGCGTGTTGGGTTCATGCTGCATGCGATAGCCAATGGTTAATTGCACTTTATTTTTTTTGCATACATCAATCATCTCCTGGCATTCTTTTGCGTTCATCGCCATGGGTTTTTCACACCACACATGTTTGCCTGCATTGGCGGCAATTTCGGTAAACTTTTTGTGGGTTCCGGTTGGGGTGACAACATAAACGACATCAATGTCCGGATTGTTTGCTAATTCGTGCATGTTGTTGTAGTTGTAGATGTTGTAATCGAGTAATCCATATTGCTTTTGCCAAACGGGAATTTTTTCTGGCGAGCCGGTCACTATGCCAGCGAGATAACAATGTTGCGTGAGCTGCAGGGCAGGGGCGAGTAAATCGCGGCTGTAATAGCCAAGCCCTACCAGTGCGACACCGACCCGTTTTTTAGTGGATGTATTTGCAAACAATGGTGCTGCACTGGTGGCGATACCCAGCGCGGCCAGCGCTTTAAGTAGTTCGCGGCGATTAAGTTTTGCCATTGGTTGTGCCATTGATAGGTCTCCCGAAAATAGTCATTGATGTAGTTGTAAGCCCCGTGATCCATTCGCGCAAACGGCTAAACAAAAAATTACCCTGCGTTAAAAAATCTAAAAATATCAACGGAGTATTCGTATTCTTTTGCGCCATTTTGAGGTCCTTGCGTCGTGAATCGACATCCAGCTGCCAAGCCACTGCTATCGCTGGTAGAATGCGTTATTTTTTCGATCTCCCTGATCCTGATCCCACTGTGGTTCCTCTTATGCAAGCTTCTGCTCAAACCTCATCCAACATTCTCACTGCCGCGCAATATGAAGATTCTCGCCTGGTGCCGCTCTGGCGTTCGTGGTGCGAAGTCGCAGGTAGTGTTCCATTGGATAAATGGCTGAAAAACAATGTGCGTCAATTTGCGCACTCAGGTCCAACTTCCATGCCGGAATATGATGAGGTCAAAAAGCGCAATAAATTCAAAGCACCAAAAACAGCGGCGACTTATGCGCGCGCCGAGGCGGCAGATAGTGCGGTGCTCAGTTTGGCAATGTTTTCTGCGCTGCGTTATCAGCAGTTGGCGACAGCGTTGGAATTTGCCTATCGCAATCAGGCTGAAACCATCGACTGGTTGCAATGGGATTTGGAGTGGCAACATCGCGATGTACAAAACATCGCGCCGGTTGCCTTGTGGTATTGGATCCAATTGCGCGTGACTGGCAGCCAACCGAAAAAAAATCAGGCGCAATTACGCGACGCAGAGGCGCGCCGTGAATTTTTTGACGGGTTTATCCTTCAGGCAACTATGGCCAATATGCCGGTGTTTTTGTTGTGGTACGGGCTTCGTCCGCAATGGGCAGAATTATTAATTGCCCGTCAGCAGGCGAGTGGGTGGACCGATCAACATCTTCAGCAATTTATCCAACAACAAGTGACTACGCCGCCGTTATGGTTGCGTGTACAAAAAAACGCAACTGCCGAACACATTCTTGATGGACTACAGAAACAAGGTGTCAATGCATCACTCAATGAAAACAATCAATTATTCGCACAGGGCGGTGCAGGTATTCATAGTACGGATGAATACAAAAATGGATTGGTGGAGATTCAGGATATTGCCAGCCAGCAGATCGCATTAAGTGTTGCCGCAAAACCTGGCCAGAAAGTATGGGATGCTTGCGCGGGCGCAGGTGGCAAGACCTTGGCGATTGCAGCAAAAATGAATAACAAGGGCGCCGTTATTTCTACTGATTTGCACGAATACAAATTGGAGGAATTAAAACGTCGCGCCAAACGCGCCGATATTTTTAATGTGCGCGCATTTACCTGGGCGGGGCTTGAACCGCTGCGTTTGCCGAAAGAAATCGCACAGCAACGCGGATTCGATTGGGTCTTGATTGACGCACCTTGCAGCTCTGCCGGAACCTGGCGCCGCAACCCGGATGCCCGCTGGCGCTTTGATGCGAACGACACACGCGAATTGATTCAGCTGCAACAACAATTGTTAACCAATGCCGCGCCGGCAGTGCGTGCGGGTGGGTATTTGGTTTACGCCACCTGTAGTTGGCAAGTGAGTGAAAACGAACAACAGGTCGCGTGGTTTTTACAGCAGCATCCACAATTTGCGCTGCAATCGCAGCGCATTTTGGGTGTGCCTGAATTGGACTCGGATACTATGTTTGTTGCAATTCTGGTGCGCGAAAACCAATCGTGATTTTACGTGGCAAGCGAAAATAAAAAATCGATACCAGAAGCTATCTGGTATCGATTTTTTTTAAGCTGAATATGTACAGCGGTATTTAGCAGCGTTAATAAATTTGTCAGTTTTTAGCTACGGTGATAAATGAATTAAGCTCTTCCAGTTTAACCAGGCGACCGTGAAGTGGGGCAATATTTATCACATCCAATTTTAACCGTATGATGTTTTCATACAGGTTTGCCGCAAACGGATTTACGGAAGTTGGTGCCGGTGCGTTAGGTGGTGGTGGAGTGAAAGCATCTGCCTCCACCAGGATTTTTTCGGCCGGTAGGTACACCAATGCAAAAGCGTCATTATGGCCATTGTCTTTGATTTGATGTATTTCGATTTTGCGTTTGCCGTCATCCAGTACAAGCTTGTCGGTAAATGTTTGGAATTTTGCCTGCTTGTTGGATAGCGCGAGTTTGTCAGCATTAATGGTGCGAGGTTGTTTCCATGCGGCTTCGTAAAAAGGTTTGTTCAGCTCGTGGGTGACTATGGTTGCTCCCTCATCGACATAAGTGCGCAGGCCGCCAGAGTGATCGAAATGTTGATGACTGTTAATCAAATGCGTGATTGTTTTATTGGGAATGAGTTCTTTGACTTTAGCAATCACTGCAAGCGCACGCTCTTCATTCTGTGGCGCTTCGACAACCACAATGTGGTCTTTCTGTTCAATCGCGATGCTGTGATGAGACCCGCCCTGCAAGTAAAAAACACCGGCGGCCAGTTCGGTGCTGGTCACTGTTGCAGCAGGTGCGGGGTTGCTTTTAACCACATCAGGTACCGGAAAATCGGCGGGCACATTGCCTTTCACTGAAGCGACCTTCAAATCGAGTACCGGCGATCCGCCCTGGGTTTTAACAATGTGGGCGGGGAAGTTAACGCCGTTGAAATCCTTGTAATTGCTATAGGTCACTTTGATAGGCGTATCACCCAAAACCGGATTATCAATCCAGGTTTGTACACTTTCTACCTGTCCGGCGTTATTAATAAGCCCGATATACTTGTTTTGCTTTACGGTGAATTCCACCTTGGTTGCCTGGCCATCTTTGCTTAAGGTGGCGTTATTTTTTTGCGCCGCTTTTAAGAAGCCTTGTGGTGTTGTCCATATTTCTGCCTGGCGCTCTTCCACTGCAGTAGCTTGTGCCTGCGCAACGGGCGGAGTTCCCGCTGGTGATCCCTGAGGTGCGGCCAGGTTCCATGCAATCGGGCCGTTTACATACTGATCCGGTTTTTGCTCAACGGGGATGGGTCGCTTACGATTGGGTTCTACGATTTGTTTGCGTGTCTGTAAAACATGTGCAGAGGCGGTTTCAAAATTAATAGATGCTGTGTAGCTGCTAACTTCAAACGCAGGCCATGGGGTATCTGGAGCTGGTGATTGGCCGAACTGGTACCAGGTTCCGGCGCCATTTATTTCCAGGCTGGACAGTTTATCCGAGCCTAATGTCTTAACGGCTTTTGCCAGTGCATTGTCGTCCGCTGCAAAAGTAGACGGCAACGCGAATACTGTAAGCGCGAGCAAACTAATACTGTAAAGCGAATTGCGGTTTTTCATTGCGAAGTTCCTTGTTAATGAAGTAATCGCAGCTCATTCAGCAAGTGGTATACCAATATTCGCTGTTGCCCTTGGGGCCAGTCTATTGCTTTGGAGGCAGCAAAGCCTGCTGGAAAATATCCAGTGCCTGTTATTTTTGGCGCAATCAAACAATGGGATTTTTTCGAATCAAAAAGCGGGCTGCTTTAAATGCGGCAGATAGATTTAGATGAAAGCAATTGCTGGCATTTCCTGCTCATTATTGAACACTCATTTTATTTCTTATGACTTCAGTGATGGACTACCTCAGCTCCATCACTACACGAAATCCTAAATGCGAGTCGAAAACCTCAGCGTGGTGGTAATCGCGGATATGGCTGGCAAGGTGTTCAGCATTATCTTTTGCCGAGCCACCGCGCACTACGCGTGCATCGCAACTTTTAATAACCATTGCCTGGCCATTTTTAGGGTGCAATGTGTAGTTATCTGCAAAACAATCCTCTACCCATTCGGCTACGTTGCCAGCGGTATCGTAAACACCAAACGCGTTGGCGGGATAGCTGCCGACCGGAGCCGTTTTTGCGCCGAATAAACCGGAGAATTTGCTATTGCACCCGCGCCGACAATTTGCTCGTCCGCTGGCTTCTTTTACATCATCTCCCCACCAGAATAATGAAGTGGTTTCAGCGCGCGCGACATATTCCCATTCTGATTCTGTAGGCAGGCGATATTTTTTCCCCGTCGTTTGGCTTAACCAACTTGCATAAGCGCGGGCATCTTCAAAGCTGATATTAATTACCGGACGATTGCCGCGTCCCCAACGGTTATCACCGGGTAATGCACGATTGGTGGCTTGGGCAAACATGTCGTAATCATCAAACGTGATTTCATATTTACTCATGGCAAAAGGCTTATTGATCGTCACCTTATGTACCGGCATTGCTAGCGGGTCAGTTTTATTTCCCATAAAAAAGCTACCGGTGGGAATGCTGATCATTTCCGGACCTTTGCTTTTAATAGAGGTAATAACCTGGCTGCTAATTTCATCGCCCGGCGCAATACTTTCGGTTAACGAATAAGACGGTGTGAGGTCTTGATCGACAATATCAATCCAGTTGCGCACTGTATCGTAACCAGCCTGGCTCACTTCAATGTGATAACGCCCCGCGGGCAATTGAATTCCCGGTTGGTAGCGTTCGGGGATATTTAAAATACGCACGCGCGCTTGAGCGGGTGAGGTTTTTACCGTGAGCGAGTAAGTCACCAGCGGTGCACTGCTGGAGGAATTTTCACTCGACGTTTCCTGGTACTGAGCTTCCTGGTACTGAGCTTCCTGATACTGGCCTTCCTGATTTTGCATTTCGCTGTCATTTGCCGACGGCGATGCAGCTACACCGGTAAGTGCTGGGGCAGCGACATTAATGGACGCATTGGTTGCCATCGATGGAGTTTGTGTACTTGTTGCGTCTGCACCACCAAGACTGCTGGATTGCGCTCCGCTAGATGCATTCGCGGCCATTGGGGTTGCGGATGACTGGCCAAATAAATGCGCTGTGGCTATTGCTAAATTTCCGAGCATTGATGTGTTTTCGTTAACCTCATTGCTATTGATGTACCAAAGGCTAAAGCCGCACCATCCCACTATCGCAATGCTGGTGGTGATGCCCAGTGTCGCGAGCGACGCATTTTTTTTGCTGAATGCTGTGTGTACCTGGGTTTCAATTTCGGCTCGCACTGTGAGGGAAGGTGAGTGCTGCTCGTTAAAAAATATTTCGGTGATTTTGGTGGATGGGCGTGAATAAAATCCCTGGTTCGGGCTCCAGCGTAACGCGCGGATTTTGTTCCAGCGCCAGCGCACTGCATTATAGGTGGCCGATACCAATGCTTTGGCTAAATTAACTACCGTTAAATCGGCAGGGTGCGTTGCTGTGGTGTGAGGTGCGCGATAATTTTTTTCCAGCTCTTCAATGGCAACAATTAAGTCGCGCCCGCGCTGGAATCGGTGATCCGGGTTTTTGGCTAGTAATTTATCCAGTAGTTTCTGGTAGGCCAAATATTGCAGGGGCAATTTTGGAATCGGTGCGCTGATATGTTTGAGCGCAATGGTCACCGCTTCATCGCCTTGATAGGGAAGCGTGCCGGTGAGCATTTCGTAAAAAACCACGCCTAAACTATAGAGATCAGAACGCCCGTCGACATTGTTGCCTTTTGTCTGCTCCGGGCTCATGTAGTGCGGTGTGCCGACTACTGTACCTACGTGGGTCATGCGCGAATTAACGGCGACTCCGCGAGCGACGCCAAAATCGGATAACACAGCAGAGTTGTCAGCGCGAAATAAAATATTTTCCGGTTTTATATCGCGATGGATGTAACCTTTTTCGTGTGCATGGTCCAACGCGCTGGCAATTTCGCGTATCACTCGCAGGACTTCTTCGCCATTTAATCCGGTGCTCATTTTGTCGTGCACCGAACCATTGGGCAGGTAATCCATGGCGATGTAATTTAAATCTTCATGACGACCTATATCATAAATTGCCACTATATTGGGATGTGACAACTGCCCGACAATAGTTGCCTCGCGCTGGAATCGCTCGCTAAATGCCGGGTCACTGTTGAGTTGCGGGTTCATTACTTTTAATGCAACAACACGCCCCACGCTGATCTGGATCGCGAGGTAAACTGTGGACATCCCACCCTGGTTAATTTTTCTTACTACCCGATATCCGGGAATATGCATTGCCATAAAAAATCAGTATCTGTAAAAAATGTCGAATTCAGTATTATTACTGTCGGAAGTTTTCGTATTTGTTAACGCCCGGCCCTCGAAACTGTACTTTCAAAACTGTACTTTCAAGGCTGTACTACATAGATCAGTAACCCCAGGAGCGATGTCAGCGCCGCTCCGAAAATCCACGCATCCAATGTGCGCTTTCCGGTCAGGTGAGGAACCCATTGCCAGAAATCCTTGCGCACGGGATTGTGGTGCAGCGGTGATTCGATAATTTGCAATGTAATATTGTCACGCCCGCCACTCGTTAGCGCGGCATGTAACAGTTGATCGACTGCGGATAAGCAGTCGTGCGATTCAAATAAAATATGCGCGATTGTTTTATCGCTGACTTCGTCGGTTAAGCCATCGCTACACAATAAAATCCACTGGTCGTTTTGCCATTGGTGCTCGACTACATCAACCTTGACTTGCGTTAACTCCTGCATACCCAGGCATTGGGTAATAATATTTTTTTCCGGATGGGACTCGGCATCTTCGGGGCGGATCACGCCGGTTTCCACCAGCATCTGTACATAAGAATGATCGGTGCTTAATTGTTCCAGCCGTCCACCTTCACGAGTGGGCGTCCACAAATAAGCGCGGCTATCGCCAACCCAGGCAATTTGGTATTTGTCATCAGCGAGGCTTTTTAATGCAACAACAGTGGAACCCATTCCCGGTGCGCCTATGCCTTGCGCAGCAGAAGAGAGGATGCTGGCATGCGCGCGCTGAATGGAATCGTGCAGGGAAATGTGCGGATTATTTTGTGTCGCGCGCTCGATGGTATCGCGCACAATTGCGCTGGCAACTTCACCGGCTTCATGGCCACCCATTCCATCAGCGACTAGCCAAAGCCCGTGTTCTGGCCGACTGAGAAAACAGTCTTCATTGTTGTCGCGCATTAATCCGGGATGGGATGCGGCGCTATAGTCCAGTGGGTGGATGGTCATAGGTATTGGTGGGTATCAATGCGCTTATTGTAGAAATTGTTGTGCGAATCCTTAATCAATACTAGATGACTTTGCCGGGGAAAACTATGTGGCCGGGGAAAAACTATGCGCCCCGGCACACTTCGTCAACGCATCGATAATCAACAGATCCTGAGTGTGAGCCCCATCTTTTCAACCACTTCTTTCTGGCCCGCATGGGTAACCAACGCAATGCTGGCTTTTTCCGGAACCAGATACGTGTTGGCAACACGTTTAAGGTCAGCAGCGGTGACAGCCAGGACACGATTGCGGAATAACTCGCGTTTTTCGCGGGTGCGGCCAAACAATTCTGCTTGATACGTTGATTTGGCTTCGCCGGCCGGTGAACCGGGTTTGTCGATACTACCAATCACTCCGAGGATCGCTTCTTCAACGGATTGCCATTGGTGATCGGTTTCTTGTAACCAGACTAAAGACGCATCGAAATCATTTAATGTTTCACTTAAGCGTGGGTCGCGATAGGAATAAAAGCGGAATGCCGCGCTGTTGCTGTCCTGGCTTGCGCCGCCACCGTAGGCACCGCCTTGTTCGCGAATAGCGCGATGCAAATAGCCATTGCGTAAAAAGCCGCCGAGGACGGTCAGTGCAGCAGCATCCGGATGTTCACTCGGTACTGTGGCATAGGCTTTCGCGCAAAAGTTGACCTGCGTATTGGCGATCCATGCTTCGCGAATAGTTTCGCTTACTGGTGCCAGATCAAATGCTTTGAAGTCGGGGTTAACCGTTTCATTTGGCCAACGTGCTTGCAGGTCATCGCGGTAGGTATCCAAATGTTCTTGTTCACCCACAATTAAAAATTGTTTTGGTGCTTGCAACACCAATTGATGGATTGCTTTTAATTGTGCGGCAAAGCTCGCCAGATTTTTTTCATCATCGAGTGAATTATCCAACGCTTTCACGGCGGTGATTGCTTCAAGCCCTCCCAATCGATGGGAAATTTTGGCGGCGGGGCTCATGCCCGCACAGGCTGCTGTCATCGCTAAACTGTGGCCATTGCCGGTGATACTTTGTTCACGGCGCGCGCGGTTTTGTGCAATCAGTTCGCGTATACGGTCAAGCTCATCAAAGCGCACATCCAGCAATGTGTTTTTCATTAAATCGTTCATGGCTGCGCTATTGCGGCTTAATGCTTTGGATGAAAGCGTTAAATAGGCATCGATTTTTTGTACATCGTCGCCAGCACCGCGAATGCTACTGAATGCGTGAATTGAACCAACCACCTGGGCTTGCTGGCGCTGTGCCGCCAGATAATCTTTATCGTCTATGCCAAGTTCAGTGAGGCAAATGCTGTAGTAAGGCAATAGTTTTATTTGTTCATCATTCAGTGCAGGTAGCTTGCAGGTAATTTGTTGGTATACCAACCCATTGGTGCCCGCGCTGTAACGACGCAGCGGAAAGTTGTGCATACTTTCGTGGCTGCCGGGCGTGTAATGCAAATTTGCAGGAATATCTTCCAGCCCGACTTTGGGCAAAATACTTTCGTCGTCTTGCTGTAGTTGGCGCTCTTGCAGGGCGTGGGTACGCGCGATGATCGTTTGTTTTTCTTCGTCATTCAGGCCTGCTTTTAATTGTGCGAGACGCGCAATTTCCGCTGCCTGAATGCGGCCATTCATTTTCAGATCCGGGCGCATGGTCAGGCGCACACGGTGTGGATTATCCAATAACCATTTACGCACGGCGTCCTGAATAAATTGCGGGTTTTGCGTTTTGCGGCGTAAGTTTTCCAAGGCGGCATCTATATCCAATAGCGCGATAGGATCGCCGCGATGGGTGGCTGATGTCAGTCCGGTTAAAATCAGTTGCAATCCGTAGGGATAACCATCGCCACCAACTTCGCGTTGCGAAAGTTCGAGCTGGTGTAAGGATGCATCGATCTGCTCTTTTGGTATTCCATCGTTTGCCACTTTTTGCATGACATCCAAAATCATTGCTTCAATTTTGACGGCGTCTTCGAGCGCGCAACCTTCGAGTCCGCACACAAATGCCATTTCGCGCGATGAATCATCCAATCCGCAAAGTGGCGATGGAGCCTGGCCAAGTTCGCTGGTTTCCAGGGCTTGTTGCAATGGTGATGCGCTATTGTCGAGTAACAAATTGGAGATCAGTTGTGCTTCAAGTGCTTCGTCCAAATTAGTGGTTTTACCCAGAAGCCAGGAGACAACAACGTGATTTTTATGCTCGATATCATCTGCATCATTTTCATCGAGCGGATACGCTTCCTCTACCGCAATCGGAGCGTGATAACGTTTTTCATCTTCTACAGCAATAATGTCTTCCAGTTTTTCAAATTTGTTTAGCGCTTGCACCTCAAATTTTTCTTGATGAACCGCTGCCGGAATATCACCGTAAGTCATGAATATCGCATTGCTGGGATGGTAGTGAGTGCGATAAAAATCTTTCAGTTGTTGATAGGTTAAATTGGGAATATCTTCGGGCTCGCCGCCGCTGTTGTAGTGATAGGTGGTAGTAGGGTAAAGATACTTACACAGTGTGTGCCACACCTGCGATGGAACTGAACTCATCGCACCTTTCATTTCATTAAAGACAACGCCTTTAAATACCAGATCGGAATCGGGATTGTCTGTTTCAGTGAATTCGACGCGATGACCTTCTTGTGCAAAATCCAATTCGTCCAAACGCGAAAAAAACACCGCATCCAAATAAACATCAAGCAAATTATTAAAATCTTTTTGGTTCTGGCTCGCAAACGGGTAGGCCGTCCAGTCAGAGCTGGTGAAGGCATTCATAAACGTGTTTAACGAGCGGCGTACCATCATAAAAAACGGATCGCGCACCGGATATTTGTGGCTACCGCAAAGTGCAGTGTGTTCCAGAATGTGCGCTACGCCGGTTGAGTCGTGCGGGACCGTGCGCAGGGCGACAAGAAAAACGTTTTCATTATTGTCTGCCGCCAAGTGGATATGTTGGGCGCCGGTTACTTTATGGCGATATTCTTCAACACGGATTTTTAGTGCATCGATAGTTTGGCTGCGCAGTAATTCAAACGTCGGATAACTCATGGATTCGGGGTTCTCTTGTCGGGAGTAAATATCTTTACCGGGAGTGGGGAACAAATGCGCCTAGTTGCGCAACGAACAGCCCCATCGCCCTGAGTAGCGGTGCATAGTCGACCTGTTGCTGTTCCAGTTGCTGTAGAGCGTAACAACTTGCTTCCAGAGTGGAAAGCTGATTTTCGCTATGCGCTTTGCGAATCGTGTACAGGGATTCCGGTGTTTTTTCCAGCGCCAGTCGCGGTAGCCGCTGCAAGGCGCGGTTCAGGTAAAGCATCTTGCGGCTCTTGCGCCAGGTAGCATCTATTACCACTAACCGAAGCTGATCGGCGGCGAATTGATTAAGATCTGGCAATGCTTGAGCTGGCTCTAATCCCAGGGATCTGTATTCGGGCGTTTCGGGGTAGAGCAGTAAGGGCTGTTTTAGGCTGGAAAATAACCAGGATGACAGCTCATTTTCGTCAAAAACCTCACCTTGCTGGAGTTGGCTGTTTTTCAAGCTGAGATGCAGTAAACCGGCGGTATTTTTGGCGTTATGTACCTCATCCGGGTGCTGCAGGATTAACACGTCAACCTGGTTTTCAACCTGTGCGACCAGCGCACAAATGCAATTTCTCCCCGGTCTTGAGCAACGCGGGCAGATAAATCGCTTGTTTCCTGGTGCGGTCATCAATGAGGCAATACCTCCAGTTGATGGTGTGCGATCAGGGCATGGGTTTGCGGCAGGTGTTCAGCGATGAGTTGCTTCTTGCCTGTCGCCGTCAGGGACTTAATCGCATACTCGCGCTGGCTGGCGGTGGAGCGATTGTGTTCTCCTTCCAAAAAACATAACTGCACAGGTTGGCGCCCGCGAAAATAACGGGCACCCATTTTACCTGAGGCATGTTCACGCCAGCGGCGCGCCATGTCTGTGGTAATTCCGGTGTACACTTGCGCATCGCTCGTGCGGATCATATAGACAAACCAATGGTTTGATGAGGTCATATCGCGGCAACAATGTTTAGTGATGGAAAGATTTAGCGGATCTAGAGAATTATATGGCAAAAGAATCCACCGGTCAGGATCGCAATTTTGATGATCTGGCCAAACGTTTTAAAAAAAATATCTATGGCGGATTAAAAGGTGATATCCGCCTTGCGGTACTGGAGCGCGATTGCGCTGAACATATCCCTGTCGCTCCGTTCAATTCTTCTACAGATTGTTGGACCATTCTAGATGCAGGCGGCGGGCAAGGGCAGTTTTCATTGCAATTGGCACAAGCCGGGCATCGAGTGGTGATTTGCGATATCTCGGCCGAAATGCTCAAGCTTGCGCAGGAGCAGGTCGAGCAATTGGGGCTTGGCGATCGCGTACAACTGGTTCATTGCGCACTACAGGATTTACCAAACCACTTACCGCGCGATCAATTGCGTTTTGATTTTGTGATTTGCCATGCGGTGATGGAATGGATGCAAGAGCCGCAATCACTCCTGCCATGTTTGCTCACCTATCTCAAACCGCAGGGATATTTATCGCTGACGTTTTACAATCTGCATTCGCTCATTTACAAAAATTTGCTGCGCACAAATTTCAAAAAAATCATTCATAAAGACTATGGCGGTTCGGCGGGTAGCCTTACACCTATTAATCCATTGGATCCATTGCTTGTATTAAATTGGATTGCGGAATTGCCGCTGCAATTGCTTGGCCATAGCGGTATCCGTGTATTCCATGATTATATTTTTAATGAAGAGCACCGCGCGCGGGAGCCGCAGACGTTGTTGCAGATGGAGTTGGAGTTTTCGCAGCAAGAGCCTTATCGTTCGCTCGGCCGCTATGTGCATTTATTGCTGCGCGAGCGCGACCCTAGGCTTTGATCTTGTCCAGTAATAGATCGCGTGCCTGATTGATTTTTGCCGCAAGATAATCATTGCCACCACGATCCGGGTGGAGTTTTTGAATCAATCGGCGATGGGCGTCCAGAACCATCTGCTCGCTAATATCGCCTTTGGTAATATCACCGGCCAAGCCCAGTACATCAAGCGCTTCCTGAATAGCCATGGGTACAACAGGTTTAGGCGGCTCCTGGGCATGTGCGCTCTGTTGCGTTTTTTGGCGTTGCAGCCACAGGGGGAGCACTTGGCTAATCAGCCCATAGGCGTTGCGCAAAAAAGGAATGAGCGCGCCCAACGCAGCACCGACCCAATGCATTTTCCCGGTAATAACCAGTAATAACAGCAGGCAAAGAAGCATGCCTGTGCCTACGCGCCACAAGGTGTTGCGTTTTTGTGCGGGATCCATTTTTTTATAGTGCGCGCTGCCGATAATAATCATTGTCACAATGACCGCAAATAATAGAAATTTAAGCATGACGCCTCCTATAAATGAGGCGTCATTATAGGCACAGGATTTTGCTATCGATAGCCTTCTTTTGGTGTCTGCTGGGGATCTTGGCTATGCTGTTGTAAACTGACCAGCAGTTAATAAGACATTTATAGGATGTGAGCCATATGGGGCTGAAAAATAGAATTAAAGCGGCTCCGCCCGTATCCATCTGGCAATGGCGAGCGCTATTGGTGTGTGGATGCCTGATGCTGTTGGCCTGTGGCGGCGGGGGTAGCAAGAGTAATCTTACCTCGCCGAGTTCGGCAGCGGTTTCGAATTCAAGTCTCGCTTCATCTTCAAATGCCACCTCATCTGCTTCCAGTTCATCACAGATGAGTTCAGCCGCCAGTTCCATTACGTTGGGCGGGCGGGTGACCTATGATTTTGTGCCGCACAACAATGATCATATAGGTTTGAATTATTCCGCCACGACGGTAAAAGCGGTGCGCGGAGTGGTAGTGGAGTTACTCGACAATAAAAACCTCGTGTTAGCAACAACGATTACTGACAATGTGGGTGATTATAGTTTTAGTGTGGGGTCCAATAAGCTTGTTAAAGTCCGTGTGAAGGCGCAACTGTCGCGCACTCAGACGCCGACCTGGAATTTCAAGGTGACTGATAATACCAACAGCAATAGTCTGTATGTTATGGACGGCAGTTTGGTGGTGGCAAGCGATGCAACTGGAGTTCGAAATTTACATGCCGCCTCTGGTTGGACTGGCACCAGCTATTCATCGACAAGGGTAGCTGCACCTTTTGCAATTTTAGATTCTGTTTTACTGGGCGCAGAAAAAATCGTGGCTGCTGGTAATAGCCGCAATTTTCCTCCATTGGAGTTGCGCTGGAGTGTGAATAATAAAGCTGCTGATGGCGAGCCTACATTCGGTGAGATCGGCACCAGTTTTTACGATGGCTCGGCAATTTATATTTTGGGCGATCAAAACAGTGATACGGATGAATATGATCGCCACGTTATTTTGCATGAGTGGGGGCATTATATAGAAAGCGAGCTTTCTCGCTCTGACAATATAGGTGGCGACCATGCGTACGATGATAAATTGGATTTGCGTGTTGCAATGTCGGAGGGATTTTCCAATGCATTTTCGGCAATGATGTTGGATGATCCCGAGTATCGTGATGCTAGCGGTACACAACAGGCGGATGGATTTTCCAATGATGTCAGCCAAAAAAACCACCTTGTACGCGGTTGGTATTCTGAATCTTCAATACAATCTATTCTGTACAATTTTTATCTTAGTGAAAACGGAAAGGTAGCCAAAAACTTTTCGGATATTTTTAACGTTTTTAGCTCGCAAATTTATTCAGAAAACGCTGCAATGATTTCCATTTATACATTTACTGATGCATTGCGCAGCGTTCTTCCAGGGCAAGTAGTTAACTTCGATAGTTTGTTGCTTGAGCAAAATATCGTATCGACCAATGCATTTGGTGAAGGTGAAAGTAATAGTGGCGGCTACAGCGGCAGCTTGCCTGTCTATAAAATATTAGCCACCAATAATTCACCGGTTACTGTCTGCAGCACAAATCGCTTTGGTGCGTATAATAAGCTTTCGGTGTCACAGTTCCTTCGTTTGGAAATAAGTTCACCCGCTATATATCGAATCACCGTAAGTGAAGCCGGTAGTAATTCTGGAGACTCTGATCCGGATATTTACCTTAATAGAAACGGTAATCTGATTGACTTTGCTGAAGGCACTGTGATTGATCAAGAAGACCTAACAACTGATACATTATCGGTTGGGACTTATGTGTTGGAAATTTTGGATGCTCGCACAGCAGATATAAATAGTTCTGATGATATTACCGCTTGTTTTGACGTGCGCGCCAGCGTCTCAAATTAATTAGAGGGCTGCATTGTGAACAATATGTCAGTGAGTTACCTACAGTTTTTAGTTGCTATCGTCATTATCGCGAGCATTCTTATTTACGGCTATGGCAAACACCCATCGAGTGAATCGATACCCTCAACAACTGCTATCAGTAGTTCGGACGAGGCAAGTTCTTCCAGTAAGAAAGAAACCAAAAAATCTCATCCGATTGCAAAGCCTGGTGCAGCTGTTAATTTAAAATCCACCGAGCCTTTGCATGCCGCAGCGCCGGGCGCGTATGAATACCAGGTGCAATTGGTGTCACCGAATAGTTCAGGAAAGATGATAGTGAATGTGTCGGCTAACGATGGTGTCGATATAGTTTCCGCTGAGCGTCAGTTTGAATTTGAATTGCAAGGAAATGGTGAATACACGGTGCCATTGAAACTTTATGCCAGCTCTAGTGGGCGCTTTTACATTCAGTTTAATGTTGCAATTGTCGCTGATGAAAAAACAACGAAACGAGTAATCACCACAATTTTCCAAGTGGGTGAACCTTTGGTTAAAACCCAAAAAACCGCTGCCAAAAGGGCGAGCAGTGATGTGGAATCGGTTATTTCATTACCGGCTCAAGAGACTATTTCACCCCGCTAGTTTATAGCGGAAGCAGTTTGTTTTAATGGCTGTTAATGAACGGTCATTTTTTATTTTGATGAGGATGTTTTATGTCGAGCCAACGCTTACCCGCCGAATGGGAACCACAAGATGCTGTCATGTTGACGTGGCCGCATAAAAATTCTCCGTGGGATTGGATTCTGGATGACGTGGTTGAGCTTTATGAAGCTTTGGCGACGGTCATTTGCGATTTTGCAGATGTGGTAATTGCAGTCCCCGAAAGTCAGGTAGATGAAGTTCGCTCCCGGCTTGAAGCGATGGGCGCGCCTCTGGAATATATCCATCTGTATCCCTGCCCGAGTAATGATAGTTGGGCGCGCGACCATGGTCCGCTTACCGTCGAAACGGAAAATGGTTTTAAGTTGCTGGATTTCCAATTTAATGGATGGGGTAATAAATTCCCTCATGATCTGGATAATAAAATTTCCAGCCAATTATTTGCCCAAGGCGCATTTCCCTATGCGACGATTGAGACGCAGGATTGGGTACTCGAAGGGGGCTCAATTGAATCGGATGGGCAGGGCACCTTATTAACTACTTCGTCCTGTTTGCTCAACAAAAATCGTAATCCTGATCTTTCAAAAGCTGATATTGAGTCGCGGTTAAGTGCGGCATTTGGGGCTCAAAAAATTAATTGGTTGGATCATGGTTATCTGGCGGGCGATGATACTGATGGGCATATAGATACATTAGCGCGTTTGTGCCCGAACAACACAATTGTCTATACCGCGTGTGATGACGAAAACGATGAGCATTACGCCGAACTCAAAAAAATGGAAGCGCAGTTGCGATCCTTTACTAATGCAAACGGCGAACCTTATCGATTGCTGCCATTGCCTTGGGCTGGTGAGGTATTAGGTGATGAAAGCGATGCGCGCTTACCTTCGACTTATGCTAATTTTTTAATTATCAACGAAGCAGTATTAGTTCCCATTTATAACTTGCCGATGGATGAGGATGCGTTGGAGGTTATTGCCCAAGCATTTCCCGGTTATGAAATTTTTGGAATTCCCTGTCTTTCCTTAATAGAGCAAGGCGGAAGTTTACATTGTATTACCATGCAAATTCCTGAAGGTGTAAGGGAGAGAATCTAATGCAAAATTCAGCCAAAAAAACACTGCAAGTGGGTCTGGTGCAGCAATCTTGCACCGCCAATCTTGCCGCTAACTTCGCTAAATCAATAGCCCAAATTCGTGTTGCTGCGCAGCAGGGAGCCGAATTGGTTGTGCTACAGGAGTTGCATCGCGGTTTGTATTTTTGCCAGCAAGAAATCGCAGAGCATTTCGATTTAGCCGAAATGATCCCTGGTCCGAGTACCCATGAGTTGGGCGCACTTGCACGGGAATTAAATATTGTCATAGTGGCTTCATTATTTGAAAAGCGTGCAGCAGGTGTTTATCACAACACCGCTGTAGTCATCGAGCGCGATGGCAGTATCGCCGGAAAATATCGAAAGATGCATATACCGGATGACCCTGGATACTACGAGAAATTTTATTTTACGCCCGGCGATTTAGGCTTCCAGCCGATTCAAACATCGGTTGGTAAATTGGGAATTCTGGTATGTTGGGATCAATGGTTTCCTGAAGCTGCCCGCCTGATGGCAATGGCAGGAGCGGAATTATTAATCTATCCAACTGCAATCGGCTGGCATCCAGACGAAGATGCTGATGAAAATGAGCGTCAACGTGATGCCTGGATCACGGCGCAACGCGCTCATGCGATCGCCAATGGCCTGCCGGTGATTAGTGTGAACCGCGTAGGCCATGAGCCTGATCCGGCGGGTGGCGTAGGGTTGAATTTCTGGGGAAGTAGTTTTGTCACAGGACCGCAAGGCGAGTTTTTGTTCCGCGCACCAGTCGATCAAGAGGAAACGCAGGTGGTTTCGATTGATATGCAGCGGAGCGAAAGCGTGCGCAGGATGTGGCCTTATTTGCGCGATAGGCGAATAGATCACTATGGCGATTTGTTAAAAATCTATCGGGATTGAAATTAAAGCCGTGGTTTCACGGCTTTTTGTACCCTTTATAAATAGTTTTTGGTCGCAGTACTTTTTTCGTCTAAACTGGGTTTTGTCTAAACTTGAATCAGCATATTCATTTAATACATTCCCTAAAAAGCAATTTTTAATATGGATTCTCCTGTACCTCCTTCCGGGTCCGCTGAACTCTCTTGCCCACTTGGTGATTCACCCTGTCAATTTATGGAAGAGTTGCAGTGTTTGCGCAAAGAAGTGGATTTACTGAAGGAGCAAGTACGCACTGATGCATTAACAGGTCTTTACAACTTTCGTTTTTTTTCGGATGCCCTCCCTCTGGAAATGGAACGTGCGCGTCGTTCTTTTCAATCATTATCGTTAATCATATTAGATATAGATCACTTCAAAGGGCTCAATGACCGCTGGGGGCATGAGCTAGGTAATAGAGCCTTATCCCATATTGCTCAATTAATTGGTGTGGCTATTCGCAAATTGGATCTCGCATATCGCTTTGGCGGTGAAGAATTTGTGATTTTGTTACCAAATACGGATTTGCGTCAGGCTTTGAATGTTGCGGAGCGTCTGCGCGAAATAATAGCCTCCACTCCTTTGGTAAATGGTCAAGAGATAATCTCTATGACGGTTAGCTTGGGTGTCGACGAGTTTCGTGGCTCTCACAGTGATACCCCGGAAGGATTTGTGGAACGTGTAGATATTTGGTTGTATCAGGCTAAGCATGCGGGTCGTAATTGCGTCAAGGGACCGATAATCGAACAAGCCGAGGCGGGCACTACAGTGACTCCTGAAGAAAAGGAAGCACTTTTTGGGGCATTTGGATCCAAGGATTAGATTTTTTTGAACAACGAATGAAAAACACCCTAGCGGAAAAATTAAATATTCAAGGCATCTTATAAATGGCTTTTCCTAAAATTGGCAATCTTGCACCTGCATTTTCCCTTAAAAACCAGGCCGGTAACGAAGTGGCGTTAAAGGATTTTAAGGGTAAAAAAAATGTTATTTTGTATTTTTATCCTAAAGCATCGACTCCGGGATGCACTGTTCAGGCGTGCGGAATCCGGGATACTCGCTCGGAGTTTGATGCACTTGAGGCTGTTGTTATCGGGGTTAGCCCTGATGCACCCGCAAAGCTGCAAAAATTTGTCGATAAATATGATTTGAACTTTGATTTATTGGCCGATGAAGATCATGCCTTGGCCGAAAAATACGGTGTATGGGGACTCAAAAAATTCATGGGTCGAGAGTTTATGGGAATTCTGCGAACGAGTTTTTTGATCGATAAAGACGGCCGATTGAAATATATCCTTTCCAAAGTAAATACCAAAACACATGATCAAGAAATGCTTAGGGTTTTACGTGATGGCATTTAAAATTTTCTTTATATAAATACATGCGATAAGGGAATATGTTTTGAGTGGAAATTATACATATATCTCTTTGCATCGAAAAAAGTTCGGCTATAATCGCCTTAGCTGAGTGTAGCTTGATTGAATTTAGGATGAGGCTTGGTAGTTTTATTTTTGACCAAGAAAAGACACTCCTGATTAATTTCACAAATGCCCTTAATTGGCAAAGGAGAGGCCTGGATGATCCAATTACAGCGAATTTACCGTAACAGCGAACACTTTTCTGAAAACTCATTTGAGGGGTCTGGTGTTAGATCCTATGAGGAATATTTAGCGTTGGCTGAGATTCCCAAATTCGACGGAGTATCTGGACGAGTGATTGATGTTTTAAAACAAAGAGTTGGTCGTGACGACCTATCAATTGACCGAATTGCTGAAGATCTAAAATTATCAAAAAGAACGTTGCAACGTCGTTTGCAACAGCAAAATGCGAATTTTGCACAGCTGCGTGATGTACTGCGGTTCCATTATGCGATCAAATATTTAATTGATGAGCACATGAGTGTTGATACTGTATCCAAAGCATTGGATTTTTCGGATCGCACCAGTTTTACAAATGCGTTCAAACGTTGGACAGGCTTATCTCCAAGCGTTTTCAGAAAGTTATTCCGCGATTACGCCTAGCATTTTACTCCTAATCCTGCCGCCTCAACTGATTCGTGGGCGCTAATTGCCTGTGTCTTTTAAAACAGGTAGAGTTAGCGCTCTTTATTCTACGAGGTTAGTTTCATGAGTTTCTTTATAGCATCCGCAATGGCTCAGGCTCAAACAGCACCAGCGCCGCAAGGTAATCCAATGATTACTTTATTGATGTTCGGTGGCATGTTCCTGTTTATGTATCTGTTGATTATTCGTCCCCAGCGCAAACGCCAAAAAGAACATCAGAATTTGGTTGCTGCCTTGGCAAAAGGGGATGAAGTCATAATGACTAGCGGTATGCTGGGTAAGATCCTCAAAGTTGATGATAACTATGTAGTCATCGAAACCGGCAGCAACAATGTGGAGCTGAAATTTCAAAAGGTGGCAGTCCATGCCGTACTGCCGAAAGGTACCATCAAATCTATTGATGCAGCCTAATCGGTAAAGAATTATAAAGGGGCCTCGGCCCCTTTTTTATTGCCCTGATATCCATTCCTATAATTATTTCGGAGTCCTTATGGAGCTTATTCATCAATATGTAGGCTGGTTAAATGGTGTAGTTTGGGGAGTGCCCATGCTGATTTTAATCTTGGGTACAGGGGTATTTTTGATGGTGGCGCTTAAGGGAATGCCTTTACTCCGAATCGTAATGGGCTTTCGCTTAATGTGGGGCGGGCGAGTCAAAGGAGATGCAGTGACTGGAGAGGTGAGCCCCTTTCAGGCATTGATGACTTGTCTATCAGCCACGGTTGGTACCGGGAATATTGCTGGCGTGGCTACTGCCATTTTTCTGGGTGGACCAGGTGCATTGTTCTGGATGTGGTGTACAGCGCTCGTCGGTATGGCTACAAAATATTCCGAAATTGTGTTGGCGGTCCATTACCGTGAGAAAGATGAGCGCGGCGAATATATTGGTGGCCCAATGTATGCCATCAAAAATGGATTGGGTAAATCTTGGGCATGGCTAGGTTTTGTATTTGCTATTTTTGGTGGTTTGGCCGGCTTCGGCATCGGCAATATGGTGCAGTCCAACAGCATGGCTGAAGTGCTGGAGTCTACGTTTCATATTGAGCGCTGGGTAACGGGGTTGGTGACGACTATTATTGTTGCCTTAGTAATTTTGGGGGGAATTAAGCGTATAGCTAAGGTTTCAAGCTCGCTTGTTCCTTTTATGTGCGTTGGCTATGTCCTTATGTCATTGGTGGTTTTGTGTATATACGCCGATCGTATCCCCGCTGCATTTTCATTAATTTTTACTCATGCGTTTACCCCCTCGGCGGCGACAGGTGGCTTTGCTGGTGCTGCAGTTATGATGGCAATGCAATACGGTGTCGCGCGTGGAATTTTTTCGAATGAGGCAGGTTTAGGTACTGCGGGGATTGCTCAGGCTGCTGGAACCACAAACAGTCCTGTTCGTTCAGGATTGATTGGGATGATCGGTACATTCATCGACACTATTATTATATGCAGCATGACTGGGTTGACGATCATTTGTTCAGGTGTATGGACGAGTGGCGAAAAGGGGGCTAGTTTATCGGCTGCTGCATTTGAGTCTGCGTTACCTGGTATTGGCAGTTATTTGCTTTCAATTGCGTTGTTAATTTTTACATTCACCACAATTTTAGGATGGAGTTATTACGGCGAAAAGTGTTGGAT
Source organism: Cellvibrio sp. (assembly GCA_035481425.1). Lineage (GTDB taxonomy): Bacteria > Pseudomonadota > Gammaproteobacteria > Pseudomonadales > Cellvibrionaceae > Cellvibrio. The sequence continues at coordinate 24,491 of DATIGS010000041.1, forward strand.
ATATATCGCAGGTCGCAAGACAGTTTTACCTTTCCGTATCCTCTGGGTATTGGCTGTTTTTGGTGGTGCAGTTTTTCAATTGGATTTTGTATGGCTATTGGCTGATACGCTGAATGCGCTTATGGCGATTCCTAATCTGGTTGCGCTGCTACTTTTGTGTCCTGTGGTTCTTAAATTAACGAAGGATTATTTCGATAAACACAATCTTTAGTATTTGATCGCACATGCAGATTACAAGCAGTTGGTGGGACGTGGTAGGCCGGCGATTTTACTGGCGACTTTCGCAGGGCTTGGTGGAAAGAGTTGTAATAAATAAATGCTGCGCCCTTTTTCGGGGCCGAGTTTTTTCTCTGTATATTTTACGAATGCGCGCATTGCAGGAGACAATTCAAATTCACGATAGAACTCTTGTAAAAGAGTAATGATTTCCCAATGAGCCGGTGAAAGAGAAATGTTTTCTTGTGCAGCGAGCGCGTTAGCTACATTGCTATCCCAATCCGCAAGATCGATAAGGTAACCGTCTTTGTCCAGCGCAATATCGCGCCCATCTATACGAAGCGACATATCAATACCAGCTTTGTACGCAACGATGATCAAGTGTTAGTTGAACAAAACCATTGTAATCAATGGTTTTGATATTCGGCGCTAATTTTTCTTCCAGTCCCCGTGCTTTTACATCATTTATTAAAGCATAGACTGCAACACCATTTTTGATTAGGGTCTGCAGCTCTTCAGCTTGAGGTGCAGAGGTGATACTTCCGAATACCCCATCTTCCAACAACAAAATGCCGTCGTTCTCTGAGCATATTTTGATGCAAGAGGCGAGGGTGCTGTGCGTATAGGGTGATTTATTAATTGTGTGGAGTGTGCTCATGTCAAAAACTCAGGAGTTGATCCTGTTGGCTAAGTAAGTTTTTTACATCCTTATTATTTAATATCTGTAAATCCTCAAGAATAAGCTCGTCGAATTTTATTGCTCTGATATCCAATGAGTCTTGATGCACATAAATATTTTCTATGCCATACAGCGTTAGCGCTGGAAGTATGGAGCCGATATTTTTTTGGTCAATCTGCTGGCTTTGTTGGTTTTTGAGTAGTTGAAAAACTCCGTCATCCATGAAGAGGATTCCAATATCCTGATCAAAAACGGAAGCTGCTAATGCAATATCAATCGCCTCTCTGGCAGTGCTCGTGCCATAGGGCGGCTTGCGGCTAATTAGCAATATTTTTTTATTCATCATCGTCAACCGAAGCTAATTAATCTATCGGATATCACCGCGGCCTCAACTAATTGTCCCAATCCACTAATGGTGAAATCTTTAGCTAGGTTATGCGAGGGTTTTTCATAGCGTTTAGCTTCGTTGTCATCGAGTATTCCCCGCCGTAAAGCGGCAGCTATGCAGACAACCAGATCCAGATTGTGATGCTGGGCTAGGCGTTCCCATGCTTGCTGCAAATTAAATTCATCTTGAGGTGGTGCCGCCAAATTGGTCGCATTATGTACCCCATCCTGATAAAAAAATACTCGATGCAAGCTGTGACCTTGGCCTAGGGCTGCTGTTGCAAATTGATAAGCGCTGTAGCTTGCCTGAGAGGAATATGGAGCAGAATAAACAGCTAGTGAAAAAATCATGACGTCAGAGAATATCCAAAAAATAAGGCTCCACAGAGGGAGCCTTGAGTTTCGTTCTTGGTTGCGTTTACTCGTCGCTAGTAACGCCAAGTAGATGCAGTAAGCTTGTAAATAGGTTTACGATTGAGAGAAATAAATTGGTGGTTGCCAGAATATAGTTGGTTTCACCACCATGGATAATTTCGCTGGTTTGATAAAGAATCAGCGCTGACATCAATAGTACTATTCCGGCAGAGAAAGCTAGATGCAAACCGGAAAATTGATAACCAAACAATGATGCAACTAACAGGAACACCATGATCGCAAGCATGAGCATCATGCCTACAGCAACAAATCCGCCGAGGAAGTTAAAGTTTTTCCGTGTGGTAAGTACATAAGCGGATAGGCCAATAAAAACAATTGCAGTTCCACCGAGTGCTTGCATGATGATTGCTGAACCATTGGCCATACTCAGATATTTATTGATCATAGGGCCGAGGCCAGCACCAATCAACCCAGTGAAAGCAAACACCACGAGAAGGCCAGTGGCTGAGTTGGCTGTACGAGGCAAGACAAACCAGATAAGCGCTAAAGCGATAAGGCTCATTACCAAGCCCGCGCCATGGCTAAGGCCGGCAAACATGGAGAGACCTGCAGTTAGGGTGCTGAAGGCTAGTGTAATACCAAGCAGTAGATAAGTATTACGCAGTACTTTGCTGGTTTCTGTTTGGCTTAGTGCCGAATTTGTCTGAACGTTGTAAAGGTCTTGCATAAAACCCTCCATTAAATGATCACTGAAATAACAATAACTCTTTGGCAGGATAATACAAATATGCGGCTGCAAAGCCAAGCAATTATGGGCTTACTTGACTCCGCGAGGACCTCAATCTGCCGATGAAAATTCGACCGAATATATCTGTGAATGTTTCGTTCGAGCAAAAAACAAAAAAGGCGCTAAATTTCTTTAGCGCCTTTTTTAGTTTATGGCGGAAGGGCAGGGATTTGAACCCTGGGTAGGCTCGCACCTACGCCGGTTTTCAAGACCGGTGCATTAAACCACTCTGCCACCCTTCCGAGTGCCGCAAATTATACATAGCTTTTTTTGCGGGGCAAGCGGAAAACACAATTTTTATAGCCAAATATCGCATTAAGTTTTTATTGGTTCATGCTTCGAACATAAAAAAGCCGAATTGTTTCCAATTCGGCCATTTGAATTTGAGCGGTTACTATTCGTTGGTATTTCGTTTGCTCAATCGAGGATCATTTGATGGTCTCGCGAGCGGGCGCGGGTTGTGATCAACGCTCGGAGGTAAGCTGGTATCCAGTGCTCGTGACGTATGTGAGTCGATCGTTTCAGTAATGATGCTTATCTGACTTACGGGTTTTGGTGCTTTGCGTGGATCATTGCTTGCTCGAGCAGGAGTTACAAGATTAACTTCAGTAACTGTTTTTCTCTCGGAGGTTTCAATTTCTATTTCCGGTGCGGCGTTTGTCGGTATGTTGGCATTTATTTTGGTGCTCGTTGTCTCAAGTGCTGCGATATATTCAGGAATAGCGGAAACTTCCGGTGCGCTTACCAGTTGTATTTCGGCCGGTTGAATATCTATCTCTTTGGTCGCTTCGATGCTAGCTGAAGGTGCTATCGTTTCCGTAGGTTGAGTCTGTTCTTCATTGAAGGGCAATTCTGCTTTGATTGCTTGAGCTTGTTGTGCATGCTCGGCAATTGCTGCAGATATTTGTTGAGCCAGTTGTGCTGACTCGCTCAGTACTTTGGGTTCGTCATTAGCCGTTAACTCCAACACTTCTTTGCCATCAGAATTTGATAATGGGCTTTCATTGCCTTCTGTTCCTTGTTCCCCATGACGACGGCGACGTTGTTGCGAGCGAGTGCGACGTCCAGCAGGGCGTTTTGTAGGGCGTTGGTCATCTACTTCCTCCTGTGCAACAGCGTCATTGATATTGACATCAACCGGCAGCCCTTCTTCTTTTTGTGCCGGGCGGCGGTTATTGTCTCGCTCATTGCGCTGATTGCGGTTGCGCGGCTGGCGAGACTCATCATCACCTGCTTGTGTGTCGCGGGGTTGCTGCTCACGTTGTTGGTCGCGATTGTTGCGTGATCTGCGTTGATCGTTGTTCTCGCGAGGTTCGCGTGCAAAGCCGTCACGCTTTTCCCCATCTCTGTTGTTCTCGCGCTTTTCTTGATCGCGTGCAGTTTTCGCTTCGTTAGTGGAGCGATGCTCCAGGTTATCGATAATCTCACGATCTTCTTTGCGGTCTTTATCGCGACGATTGTTGCGTCCATCGCGACGATTGTTGCGACCAGAGTTGCGGCGACTGTCGCGTTTGTGTTCGCGTTTGCCTTTAGTTTCTTCACTCTTTTCGCCGCTAAAAATACCGCTTATGGAACTGATCAGGCGTGAGAGTAAACCTGGTTTTTTGGCTGGTTCTGGAGCAGGTTGGCTTGGACTGCTTGGTTGAACCAATGGTTTGGGGGCATTAATTGGTTTCGCCTTGAGGTCTTCCTCATCTGCTTTGGTTTCGTCGCTATGCGCAACAATCTTATAGCTGGTCTCCAGCGTGCCTTCATCGTCATCGCGTAAGCGCTGAACCTCGAAGTGTGGGGTCATCAATTCAGCGCTGGGTACAATCACTACCCGGGTGTTGTTGCGTGATTCGATGCTGGAGATGGTTTTGCGTTTTTCATTCAAAAGGTAGGTGGCTACAGATACCGGGCAGATAGCACGGATTTCTGCACTGCGCTCTTTTTGGGCTTCATCCTCAACCAAACGAAGAATGGATAGAGCCAGGGAGCGGGTACCGCGAATATTACCAACGCCATCACAGCGAGGGCAGATTTTTGAGTGAGTTTCGCCCAATGACGGACGCAGGCGTTGGCGTGACATTTCCATTAGGCCAAAGCGGGAAATGCGGCCGATTTGCACGCGTGCTCTATCCATCATCAGTGCATCCCGCACCCGGTTTTCAACTTCACGTTGGTTGCGTACTGGTTGCATATCGATGAAGTCGATAACAATCAGGCCGCCCATGTCGCGCAAGCGCAGTTGGCGAGCGATCTCATCCGCAGCTTCCAGATTGGTTTGCAGCGCTGTTTCTTCAATGTCTCCACCTTTGGTGGCGCGAGAAGAGTTGATATCGATAGCGACCAAGGCTTCGGTGGCATCGATTACAATCGACCCACCAGATGGCAATTTCACTTCGCGCTGGAAAGCGGTTTCAATCTGGGATTCGATTTGATAACGATTGAATAATGGTATGTCATCCTGATACAGCTTTACTTTGCTGCGGTAGTTCGGCATCACTTGTTGGATAAAACCGGCTGCCAAATCAAAAGCTTCTTTATTATCAACAATCACCTCGCCAACGTCTTGGCGCAGGTAGTCGCGGATCGCGCGAATAATGACGTTACTTTCCTGAAACAAGAACGCTGGAGCAGGGGAGGTTTTTGCTGCAGTGGCAATAGATTCCCAAAGTTGTAGCAAATAATTGAGATCCCATTGCAATTCTTCCGAGCTGCGTCCGACACCTGCGGTGCGGATAATCACACCCATGCCGTTAGGAACTTCGACTTCGCCCAGCGCGTCTTTCAGTTCTGCGCGATCTTCGCCTTCAATGCGGCGAGAAATACCGCCCGCACGTGGGTTGTTTGGCATCAATACTAAATAGCGGCCCGCCAGGCTAATAAAGGTGGTAAGTGCCGCTCCTTTGTTACCGCGTTCTTCTTTATCGATTTGGACAATAACTTCTGTGCCTTCTTTCAACACATCCTTGATTTTGATGCGGCCATCTAGATCGCCGGAGTTTTTAGAGAAGTATTCGCGGGATATTTCTTTTAATGGGAGGAAGCCATGGCGCTCGGCGCCGTAATCAACAAATGCAGCTTCAAGGCTTGGTTCTACGCGGGTGATACGGCCTTTGTATATATTGGATTTTTTTTGTTCGCGGTTGCGGTTTTCAATGTCCAGATCGTAAAGCCATTGTCCGTCAACCAGTGCTACGCGCAACTCTTCAGGTTGGGTTGCATTGATAAGCATTCTTTTCATGGGGTACCTAATTGTCTGTAAGCGTCAAACTGGCGCGACAATCAAGGTCAATACAGCATGCTTTGCGCAACCTGATGGACTAACACGCTACCCAATTATTAATGGGCTCGCACTAGCGGTTGGTGGGATTATCTGTCGGCAGAAGCAGAGAATCGCTTTTCAGCGGCTGCAATTACTGGCCTTTTATCAAGACAGCCCATTTGGCTCATTCATATGTACCGGAATGCCCGGTTTTCCTATTTGTGATGCTTTTCATGGTGCGCAATCAAGGAAGAGTCTCGTCCTGTTGCGTTTAGCTGTTTACTTATCGATCTTTTCTGATTTTTGGGCTGGTGTGAGGTTAGTTGATCTCAATTCAGCTTCTCAGTCAGGTGTTTAGCGTTAATAGTTAAACCACAAGATTAAATTTCAACATGCAAAATTAGCGTCGGATCAAGGAGCTGCATAATGTGCGACTTACGGTATCCGGAATTTACAAATAGGTTTTCTGAGTTCAGCAAAACAAAAACAGTGTTAACAATGAGTGCAACGATGGTTGACGCGATTGTTAGGGTAGTTAGCAAGCTTGGCTCGCGTTCTACCATTGTCAGTTTCATCAAGAGCGGGAGCTTTATACGAATAATTGTGTATTGGGCTGGCGCTCTTGCTGTCAGCGGTATTTCCTAATGATGCGCCTGTCTTATGCGCGCGACCCGGAAACCAGCCTGTATCAGCCGCTTGAATATAGCAGCTCTCCCCATATGCGGCAATTAAATCAGTGATTTACATGATTTTTCGGATGTTCCGGTCCTTCTCGGGTGTGGTTGCTCAACGCTATCGAGTATTATTGATCGCTATGAAAACACTCTCTGAAAATACCGATCAAACTGTGGGGGGTATCCCCCTTGCCCATGTAACTATCTTGTCTATAGACGCAGATCAAGCTGGCCAACGGCTTGATAATTTCTTGATTGCGCGTCTGAAAGGCGTGCCTAAATCAAAAATCTACAACGTTATTCGCAAGGGTGAGGTTCGTGTTAATAAGGGAAGGATAAAGCCCGAATATAAACTGATGGAGGGTGATTCTGTAAGGATCCCTCCGATTAGAACTGCTGAGGCTGGAACTGAGGCCAAAGCTAGTAATCAGATGATGTCGTTATTGGCAAAATCGATTTTATTTGAAGATGATGGTTTGCTAGTTGTTAATAAGCCGCCGGGTTTGGCTGTACATGGTGGCAGTGGGGTCACTTTGGGGTTGATTGAAACTCTGCGCCAGATGCGTCCCGATGCTCGACACCTGGAATTGGTGCATCGCCTTGATCGCGATACATCTGGGTGCATCATGGTGGCCAAAAAGCGAAGTTATCTACGCCATTTGCAAGCGGCGTTACGCGATAAATCAGCAGGCGCTGGTGGTATCACCAAAGTGTATCAGGCGCTGGTGATTGGTGAGTGGCCACGGCGTGTTCATCAGGTTAATGCGCCCTTGCTAAAGACTGAGGTGGCAGGTGGTGAACGGGTGGTTCGGGTTCATCCTGAGGGTAAGCCAAGTTTGACCGAGTTTAGAATTTTGAAGCAATTCAGCGGTTTCAGTTTGATCGAGGCGCGCCCCATTACTGGTCGAACCCACCAGATTCGTGTTCACGCACAGTATTCTGGCTGCGCGCTGGTTGGGGATGAGAAGTACGGCGATGACGAGGTCAATGCTGCAATGCGTGAGCTGGGTGTAAAGCGTTTATTTTTACACGCATCTTCCCTTTCTTTTTATTTGCCTGAGTCTGATGAGCTTACGCATGTTGACGCCCCATTGCCCCCGGATCTGGCGCTCCCACTAAGTAAGTTGTCGGCTGTTTAGTTTTTGGAGAATGTCATTGCTGTTTATTTTTGATTGGGATGGCACCCTGAGTGACTCAAAAGCCAAAATCACCAAGGCGATGCAACTCGCCGCGCAGGACATGGATTGGGACCCATTGGATGATCATCTTATCCACAATATTATTGGCTTGGGGTTGCCTGAGGCTATCCATTATTTGTATCCCGATTTCAGTTCGTCTGATCGTCAGCGATTGCGCGATGCTTACGCGGCTCGCTTTTTGTCGCTTGATGAGGCTCGCCCGTCTGACTTTTTCCCTGGAGTTATGAATACGCTGCATCGTCTTAAGGCGGACGGTCATACATTAACTATTGCCACGGGGAAAAGTCGGAGGGGGTTGGATCGGATTTTTGGGGTTTTGGGAGTGGCTGATTTTTTTCATGCGACTCGTTGTGCAGATGAAACTGCCTCCAAGCCTGATCCGTTGATGTTGGAGGAGCTGCTTTACGAGTTTGACGCGAGTGCTGACCAGGCGGTAATGATTGGTGACACTGAATACGATATGGAAATGGCGCGCCGAATTAATATGCCACGCATAGCTGTCAGTTACGGCGCACATCATGTTGATCGTTTGCATGCTTACGAGCCGGCATTATGCTTGGATCGCTTTGATCAATTGCTCTCGTGGGATCGGCTGGTGAGCTAATCCAGTGGGTCTATCCCTTCATTTATCAACATGCGCGTGAGGGCAATTAAGGGAAGTCCTATCAGTGTGTTTGGGTCGTCGCCTTCAAGGCGGTCAAACAGGCTGATTCCCAATCCTTCTGCTTTAAAGCTACCTGCGCAATCATAGGGTTTTTCCCGTATTAAGTAGTTTTCTATTTGTGTGTCGGTGAGTCTGCGAAATTTGACCTTATAGCTTTCGACACATATCTGGGGGCGATTCACTGCCGGATTCAGAAGGCATAAACCTGTCACAAAAGTGACCTCCTGATTGCAAAAACTTTTGAGTTGAGCTGTTGCATTGGCGTGGGTATGGGGCTTGCCCAAGGTCAAATCGTTGAAGCTGACAACCTGGTCTGATCCGATAATCAAATGATTTGGAAATTTGCTCGCAAAATGACGAGCCTTGGCCTCAGCAAGTCTGTGCGCAAGTTGAAATGGGGATTCTTTTAATAGAGGGGTTTCGTCTACGTTCGGGCTCGCCCACTCAAAAGGTATACCGAGTTTTTCTAGTAAGTTGCGGCGATAAGGGGAGCTTGAGGCGAGAAGTATTTTGGGTTTTTCCATTAATCTAAACCTTTTCATGGGAGCGAAAGCGCTAAATAAAGGGGCAAGTTTATCTCTTAGCCACTAAATAGTGCTATTTGACCAGTTTTTCTTTGACACTGTAGGTTGATATCCCTATTATGGCGCGCTTATGTTTAAGACCCCTTCTAACAAAATTTTGCCCCGACAGGGTGACCCCCGAAAATTCGCCCAACATGGCGTATCTTTGGAGGGAGTTGTCCCTGTTTCTGGGTTGCCGCGGATTGTTGAGTCGACGGAAAACTCCGATGGGGAGGTTCAAGTAAAGCTTGAATTTACAATTAGTGAAGAAAGGAAAAAGGTTGTCATCGGTCATGCATGCGCCGAATTGGCGGTAATATGCCAGCGTTGCCTTGGGCCAGTGACAATACCTGTTGAAAGTGATATCTCGCTTGCCATTGTGTGGGATGAAGAGGCTGCGAAGGCATTGCCTGAGCGTTTCGACCCATGGATTGCTGGCGAGGGTATGGCAGACCTTTACGATATGATCGAAGAAGAGCTGCTATTGAGTTTACCCGCTGTTGCTTATCATGAAGAGCCCTGTCTGGACAGTAAGCTCTACTCTAGTGGTAAGCCGGTTGAGGTAAAAAAAGAGAAAAACCCATTTCAAGTGTTGGAACAACTTAAGAGCTCGCCGAAACCCTGAGGCGCCTCGGTTCCAATGAATCAGTAAATAGGAGCAAACCATGGCAGTTCAACAAAACAAAAAATCTCGTTCCAAGCGTGACATGCGTCGTTCACACGATGCCCTGACTGGTCCAACCCTGTCAGTCGACGCTACCAGCGGTGAGAAACATCTGCGTCACCACGTGACCGCTGACGGTTTCTACCGTGGCCGTAAAGTAATTGACAAAGGCAATGACGAGTAATTATTTACTCAAGACGACAGCGCCTTGTCGGCAAGAATTCGAATAGCGGTTGACGCTATGAGCGGGGACTTAGGTCCCCGTATTGCTATTTCTGCTTCGCAAAAATTTGTAACTCAATTTCCTGATGTGGATTTGCTGCTGGTTGGCAATGAATCCCAGCTTTCTTATCTGCTTCCAAAATCCCAAAAACTACATGAGCGGATTACGCTTGTGCATGCTGACGACGTTGTGAGTATGCATGATGATCCTTTGTTGGCGCTTCGCCGGAAAAAAAATTCTTCCATGTGGATGGCATTGGATCTTTTGCGTAATGATGATGCGGATGCTTGTGTAAGTGCAGGTAATACTGGGGCACTATTGGCTATAGCAAGGTTTTTAATTAAAACCTTTTCTGTTATCGAGCGACCTGCAATTTGCAAAGCCATGCCAGTTGAGGCGGGATGCACCTATCTCTTGGATTTGGGCGCCAATATCAATTGTTCTCCTGCGCATCTTCATCAATTTGCATTAATGGGGAGTATCTTGGCAGGAGGGACGAATAACGTGGCTCCGCGAGTGGCGTTATTAAACATTGGTACTGAGCAACAAAAAGGAACCGAAATATTGCAAGCGGCGCAGTTGCTGTTGCAGGCAGATGAGCGCATTAACTATGTTGGTTTTGTTGAGGCTAATGGTATTTTTGCTGGTTCGGTAGATGTGATTGTTTGTGATGGTTTCCATGGCAATATTGCATTAAAAGCTAGCGAAGGTGTTGCGCGATATATCTCCAAAAAAATTACAAGTGTCGCTAAAAAAAATCTATTTAATAAATGTTTGGGTCTTGTTGCGTGGCCACTTTTGGCTCGTTTGCGGCATGACTTAGATCCTTCCTTATATAATGGTGCCAGTTTTTTGGGGTTGCAAAAAACTGTCATTAAAAGCCATGGCGGGGCTGACAAAAAAGCATTTTTTCAGGCGCTTGTTGTCGCGCGTGAACAGGTAATACAACAGGTGCCTGCCCGAATTCAGCAGGTGTTTTTTGATGGTGCAGGGCACAATCAAATCGACAGAACCCATCTTTCGTAAAATCAACTATCCGTAAAAAGAGAAGTGTTTAATTACTATGACTAATCAACATCTTGGTTTTGTATTTCCTGGTCAGGGCTCTCAAAAAATTGGCATGCTGGCTGAATTGGCGGCCGAGTTTCCGGTTGTGGGGCAAACATTTGCTGAGGCCTCAAGTGTATTGGGTTACGACTTATGGTCTTTGGTTCAAACGGGCACGCAAGATGAGATTAATTTGACTGAGCGCACCCAGCCGCTGTTGTTAACAGCAAGTGTTGCTGTATGGCGGGCATGGCAAGAAAAAAATGGCACCCGGCCTGCACTTATGGCTGGCCATAGCTTGGGTGAGTGGTCTGCCTTGGTGTGTGCTGGTGTTGTGGATTTTAAAGATGCCGTGAGGTTGGTACAGCAGCGCGGAAAATTTATGCAAGAGGCTGTACCTGCTGGGCAGGGTGCGATGGCGGCGATTATAGGTCTCGACGATGCATTGATTTTAGATGCATGTAAAAAAGCAGAGCAGGGCGAAGTGGTTGCAGCAGTAAATTTCAATTCTCCTGGTCAGGTTGTTATTGCTGGTACGGCGACTGCGGTTGAGCGGGCCAGTGTCCTCTGTAAAGAGGCGGGTGCAAAACGGGCGCTGCCTTTGCCGGTGAGCGCACCGTTTCATACAGAATTGATGCGCCCTGCGGCGGATCGTTTGGCAGAACAAATTGTTGCAACTATATTTTCTGTGCCTGAAATCCCCGTGGTACACAACGTGACGGCTGAAGTAGAGACTAATCCGGAAAAAATAAAAGCATTAATGATTGAGCAAATCTACAGTCCGGTGCGTTGGGTTGAGTGTGTGAATACTATGACGGCAAAAGGTATTGCTATCACTCTGGAGTGCGGTCCCGGGAAAGTGCTCTCCGGGCTGAATAAGCGCATTAACACTGATTTGGTTACTGTTTCGGTGGAGAAGCCAGAAGAGTTATTGGCTGCTTTAACTGATTTGGCATAACCGAATTATTTCCTGTTTTTTGGAATGCTGAAATTTTATTTATTCACAGGAACGATAAATGATGAATCTTAACGATAAGGTTGCTTTAGTTACGGGCGCTAGTCGCGGTATTGGAGCAGCTATTGCTGAGCAGCTTGGTAAGGCTGGTGCGATTGTCATAGGTACAGCAACAAGCGCTTCAGGAGCAGAAAAAATATCAGCCCGCTTTACCGAATTGGGTATCCGTGGTGTTGGCAAAGTTTTGAATGTGACTGATGCAGATTCAGTGGCTGCTTTGTTAAAAGAGATTGGTGATGAGTTTGGTGCACCAGCAATTTTGGTTAATAACGCCGGCATTACTAAAGATAATTTATTGATGCGCATGAGTGATGATGAATGGTTTGATGTTATCAATACCAATTTGAGCTCAATATATCGCCTGAGCAAAGGTGTTTTGCGTGGCATGATGAAGGCACGCTGGGGTCGAATTATTAATATCAGCTCTGTTGTGGGAGCGATGGGAAATCCAGGGCAGTCTAACTATGCTGCGACCAAAGCAGGCGTTTCTGGTTTTGCCCGCTCTCTGGCCGCCGAAGTGGGATCACGCAATATTACTGTAAACACAGTTGCGCCAGGTTTTATCGATACAGATATGACAAAGGTTTTACCGGAAGAACAAAAGCAACAGTTGCTGTCCCGCATTCCGTTGGGGCGTCTTGGAGCTCCTGAAGAGATCGCTTCTGTTGTTGTTTTTCTCGCCAGCGATGCCGGTGCATACATTAGTGGCGAGACAATCCATGTTAATGGCGGCATGTATATGTCGTAATTTTTTTGGTTGTAACTCTTTGTTTTTTATAAGGTATTACCTAAAAGATAAAGAAATTTGCCTCTTGGCATTACAACAACCTGAAAATCGATGTAAAATGCGCGACGATTTTGACCGGAACACTTGGTCCAGCTGTTTATTGGCATGAGTCATCGAGTGTTTCGAACATATAACCACTAGGAGTTACATAACATCATGAGTAGCATTGAAGAACGCGTAAAAAAGATCGTTGCTGAGCAACTGGGTGTGAAAGAAGACGAAGTTAAAAACGAAGCTTCTTTCGTCGAAGATCTGGGCGCTGATTCTTTGGATACCGTAGAGTTGGTAATGGCTCTCGAAGAAGAATTCGAAACTGAGATTCCGGATGAAGAAGCCGAGAAAATCACCACTGTTCAATTAGCTATCGATTACATCAATGCCAACTTGGCATAATTTGCCTGATTGGTGTGATTTGACGGGCAGCTGATACCTGTTTTTGAAGAAGCCGTATTATTGCAAAATAGTACGGCTTTTTCTTTTGCCGCGAGGCATTGTCTAATCGTAATTTCGATTTCTTACGAATCATCAAGATAATTGTGCTGCCGTTTTATCGCGCCCAATCATCATCCTTCGCAGGAGAGTTTCAATCGTGTCACGTAGAAGAGTTGTAGTTACTGGTCTGGGGATGATCAGTTCATTGGGTAATACTGTTGCAGATACTTGGCATGGCATTGTCAACGGTAAGAGTGGGGTGGCAACAATCTCCCACTTTGATGCATCGGCTTTTACCACACAATTTAGTGCATCGGTGAAAGGTCTAGTGGTGGATGATTATTTCCCCGGCAAAGAAGCACGTAAAATGGATCCATTTATCCAATACGGCATGGTGGCTGGTATCCAGGCAATCCGTGATTCCGGATTGGAAATCACCGACGAGAATGCTGGGCGAATCGGCGTCTCGATTGGCTCAGGTATCGGTGGCATTGGGACTATCGAAGAAGGCTCCTCGACCCTTGAGCATAAAGGTCCGCGTCGCATATCCCCATTTTTTGTGCCTAGCGCAATTATCAATATGATTTCAGGTAATTTGTCGATTATGTTTGGCCTGCGCGGCCCGAATATCGCAATTACGACAGCATGTACAACGGGCACCCATAGCATTGGTTTTGCCGCGCGTATGATCCAGCATGGCGATGCCGATGTAATGATTGCTGGTGGTGCCGAAATGGCAACAACGCCGCTCGGTTTGGGTGGTTTTGCTGCTGCGCGCGCGCTCTCGACGCGTAATGACAATCCACAAGCGGCTAGTCGTCCTTGGGATAAAGATCGCGATGGTTTCGTATTAGGTGACGGTGCTGGTGTTCTGGTGTTGGAAGATTACGAGCATGCAAAAAAACGCGGCGCAAAAATTTATGCTGAATTGATTGGTTTTGGTATGAGCGGTGACGCTTACCATATGACCTCTCCGCCAGAGGATGGGTCAGGTGCGGCGGCGTCAATGCGAAATGCCATTCTGGATGCGGGTATATCGCCTGAATTAATTCACTATATTAACGCACACGGTACCTCTACCCCGGCCGGCGATAAGGCTGAGTGCCAAGCTGTCAAATCAGTTATGGGTGCTGCGGCTGGGCAGGTCGCGGTGAGCTCAACCAAATCGATGATTGGCCATTTGTTAGGCGCGGCTGGTGCTGTTGAAGCGATTTTCAGTGTGTTGGCAATTCGCGATCAGGTGTCGCCCCCAACCATCAATCTGGATAATCCGGAAGAGTCTTGCGCAGACCTCAATCTGGTGCCGCATACAGCACAAGAGCGCAAAATCGAAGCAGTATTGTCAAACTCTTTTGGTTTTGGCGGCACTAACGGGTCTTTGATTTTCCGCAAGGTCTAATCGCTGTTTATTTCAGGTAAAAAATGACGCCGGGCTGGAGACAGTCCGGCGTTTTTGTATAGACTCCGCCTATGCCAATTAATCTTCCCCTTATTAGTGTAAACGGCGTTCTCGATGCGGCTATATCGCCCTTGGATCGAGGCTTTGCCTATGGCGATGGTGTATTTGAAACCTGCCGCTATAGTCATGGTTCTATTCCCCTGTGGGATTATCACTGTGAGCGTCTGGTGCGCAGCGCTGAGCGATTAAATATCCCGCTTAACCAAAAGTTGCTTGCGCGTTATCTCGATTCAATGCTGGGGTTTATCAAGGATGGGCAGATTGAGCATGCGGTAATAAAATTTACTTTAACGCGCGGTGTCGGTGGGCGTGGTTATCGGTTGCCGGATAATGTTTCACCAACTTATTGCATCGGCGTTTTTCCAGGAAACCAGTTACAGACGGAGCAATATTGCAATGGTGTTGCTGTACGTATCTGTAATTTGCGCTTATCGCAAACTCCGGCGCTGGCGGGTATGAAACATTTGAATCGCCTGGAGCATATTTTGGCGCGCGCAGAGTGGCAGGATGAGTTTGCTGAAGGATTGCTAATGGACGCGCAAGATCGAGTAATCGAGGCAACGGTCAGTAACTTATTTGCGGTAAAACATAATCAACTGTTCACGCCAGGTTTGTCGACCGCCGGTGTGGTGGGGATTATGCGTAGAACCATAATTGAAAAACTGGCACCAGCTGTCGGATTGGATTGTCATGTTATGGATATAGGTCTGGATTTTCTGTGCGCTGCCGACGAAATTTTTCTATGCAACAGTGTCTATGGAATTTGGCCTGTAAATGTTGTGACTGACGATCGTCGGGCGATTGCAAGCGAGTTTCATTTTCCCAACCATCAGATTACCAACATGTTGCAACAACAGCTTGGGCAATTCCTGGGTGAGTAACACGATTTTCTTATGAGTAAAAAACTTTCTTTAACAATAAAGCTATTGGCTGCGGCAGCTTGCATTTTCCTTGTGAGTTTATTGGGCGCGCTTGCAGCGTGGTTATATGCTCAAGCCTGGTTGAAGGCGCCACTGGAAATTCCCGAGCAGGGATATGTTTATGAGCTGAAGTCGGGACACTCTCTGGGGCATTTGGCTCAGGATCTGGGTAATGATGGCGTGTTAAGCCATCCTCGTTTGTTGCGTCTTTATGCGCGTTTTAATAATGCAAATAAAATTCATGCGGGTGAATATTTTTTTTCGCAGGGGACGACACCGAAAAGCCTGCTGCAAAAACTTATCAAGGGCGATGTGGTTCTGTATCAAGTAACTTTTGTTGAAGGCTGGACCGCAAAACAGGCGCTGGCGGCGTTGGAAAAAATGGATACGGTACAGCACCGGCTTGCAGGTAAAACTACGGCCGAGCAGTTAACCCTGCTGGCGCTACCGGTAAAAGATTTGGAGGGGTGGATCTTTCCCGATACATACACTTTCAGCCGCAATACATCCGATGTTGAGATTGTGCAAAATGCCTATCGTAAAATGCAATCGCTGCTTGATGCGGAATGGGAAAAGCGTGCGCCGAATCTTCCGTATAAAAATACCTATGAAGCATTAATCATGGCTTCGATTGTGGAGCGCGAGACGGGGCATCACAGCGAGCGCGACCAAATTGCCGGGGTTTTTGTCCGCCGCCTGCAACAAGGTATGAAGCTTCAAACCGACCCTACAGTTATCTATGGCATGGGGGAAAATTATAAGGGGCGCATTACACGCAAAGATCTTGAAGAGTCGACGGCATATAACACCTATGTAATACCGGGTCTGCCTCCGACTCCAATATCACTTCCCAGCACGGCATCGATCAAGGCGGCGCTTAATCCTGCACCAGGCCGTTCGCTCTATTTTGTCGCAAAAGGCGATGGCACAAGCGAGTTTTCGGATAGCCTTGAGCAACACAATCAGGCCGTCAGGCGCTATCAATTGAATCGCCGAAGCGACTACCGCGCAGCGCCGCCTCCAATGTTGGAAAAATGATTTTTTTGCGTGATTCATGCGCTTTTTCGCGGTATGAAAAGCGCCACTGACTCAGTACAATAGCCCCCATTATTGATGCCTATCCTTGATTTACGATCACACCTAACGGATTTATTTATCCTATGAGCGACAATCATTCTACGATTGATGCTGCCGATGCTGGCAGTACAGAAGTAAAAGCCAAGCCCTTGCATTTTATCCAACAAATTATCCGCAAAGATTTGGAGCAGGGGCTGCATAAGAAAATCGTAACCCGTTTTCCACCTGAGCCTAATGGCTACTTGCACATTGGCCATGCCAAATCTATCTGCCTTAACTTCGGTATGGCCGAAGAGTTTGGTGGTGCTTGTAATTTACGTTTTGACGACACCAACCCTGAGAAAGAAAATGAAGAATTCGTTAATTCTATCAAGCAAGATGTAGAGTGGTTGGGCTTCAAATGGGATGGTGCGGTGCGCTATACCTCGGATTATTTTGATCAATTGCACGCGTGGGCAATTCATTTAATTAAAAATGGTTTGGCGTTTGTGTGTGATTTAAATGCTGAGCAAATGCGTGAGTATCGCGGTACTTTGATTGAGCCAGGAAAAAACAGTCCATTTCGCGAGCGCAGTGTGGAAGAAAATTTAGCGCTATTCGAAAAAATGCGTGAGGGTGGTTTTGAAGAGGGCGCTTGCTCTTTGCGTGCAAAAATTGATATGTCGTCACCTAATATTAATTTGCGCGATCCGATTATCTACCGCATTAAGAAAGCGCATCATCATCAGACAGGTGATAAATGGTGCATTTATCCTTCTTACGATTTTGCTCACGGCCAAAGCGATGCAATTGAAGGTATTACGCACTCAATTTGTACTCTGGAATTTGAAGACCATAAGCCTTTATACGATTGGTTTATTCAACATTTGCCCGTTCCAGCAGTTCCGCGTCAATATGAATTCGCTCGTCTGAATATTAATTATTCGGTAACGAGTAAACGCAAGCTCAAGCAACTGGTTGATGAACAACATGTAGATGGTTGGAATGACCCGCGTATGCCGACTATCTCTGGTATGCGTCGTCGCGGATATACTCCCGCTGCTTTGCGCGATTTTTGTGAGCGTATCGGCGTAACCCGCTCGGATGGTATTGTTGATGTGGGCGTGCTGGAATTTTGTGTACGTGATGACTTGGATAAAAATGCTCCGCGGGCTATGTGTGTGTTAAAGCCGTTAAAGGTCACGCTCACTAATTATCCTGCAGGGCAAGTGGAATCGCTTAACGTGCATAATCATCCTAATCGGCCGGATTTAGGGGATCGCATCATTCCTTTCACACAAACCTTATTTATTGAACAGGAAGATTTCCGCGAAGAGGCTAACAAGAAATATAAACGTTTGGTGACAGGCAAGCGCGTGCGTTTGCGCGGAGCTTATGTCATCGAAGCAGATGAAGCGATTAAAGATGCGACGGGCAATGTGATTGAAGTGCGTGCGCGGATCATTGAAGGTACTTTGGGTAAAGATCCCGCGGATGGTGTAAAACCAAAAGGTGTCATTCATTGGGTGTCTGCAACGCACAACCTCGATTGTGAAGTGCGTTTATACAATCGTTTGTTCACCGATGAAGCACCTGATGCTGGTGGTAAAAATTTCCTTGACTGTATTAACCCCGAAAGCTTGGAAATTTTGCACGGCTGTAAGGCTGAAACAAGTTTGACAACTGCCTTGGTCGGTAATAGCTACCAATTTGAACGCCAGGGTTATTTCTGTCTAGACAGTAAATACAGTAGTGCAGAGAAACCAGTATTTAACCGCACCATCAGTTTAAAAGACAGCTTCGGCAAAACAGAAGATCAGGAATAACATGCTGCAGATATACAACACCCTTACACGCCAAAAAGAAATTTTTAAGCCGATTAACCCCGGAAAAATTTCTATGTATGTTTGCGGCATTACTGTTTATGACTACTGTCATATCGGGCACGCGCGTACCTCAATTGCGTTTGATGTAATTGCCAGGTTTTTGCGCAGCCAGAGCTGGGATTTGAATTTTGTTCATAATATTACCGATATTGATGACAAGATTATTCGGCGTGCTAATGAGTTGGGCGAGCGATTTGATGAGTTGACCAAACGCTTCATCGACGCAATGCATGAAGATGAAAAAAGTTTGGGCATTCTTCCTCCCAGTGTCGAGCCGCGCGCGACGGAATTTATTGGGCCGATTATCGAGCTTGTCGATACCCTTATCCAAAAAGGGCACGCTTACGCAGCAAAAAATGGCGATGTCTATTATCGCGTGACCAGCTTTGACGGTTACGGCAAGTTATCGAATAAAAATATTGATGAGTTGTTGGCCGGTGCGCGTATTGAGGTTGATGAAATTAAAGAAGACGCGCGTGACTTTGTGCTATGGAAGGCTGCGAAACCCGGCGAGCCTTCATGGCCATCACCATGGGGTGAGGGGCGCCCTGGTTGGCATATCGAATGTTCGGCAATGGCTAAGCAGTGCTGTGGCGATCAATTGGATATTCATGGCGGTGGGGCTGATCTTCAATTCCCGCATCATGAGAATGAGATTGCACAAAGCGAAGCAGCCAATGGTCATTCCTATGTGAATTACTGGATGCACGTTGCACCCTTGCGGGTGGACGGTGTGAAAATGTCCAAATCCTTGGGCAACTTTTTTACCATCCGTGATGTGTTAGCAAAATATCATCCTGAGGTCGTGCGCTTTTTTCTTATTAGCAGCCATTATCGCAGCCCTATTAATTATTCAGAAGATAGCTTGATTGAAGCGCGAGTTGGGCTTGAGCGTTTTTATGCTGCATTGCGTGATTATGCCAATGTTTCGGCTGCGGATTTGTCGGCCTTAGCGGGTAGCCAGTACTACGCAGCATTTGTTGCCGCAATGAATGATGATTTCAACACGCGCGTGGCTTTGGCAACCATGTATGATTTGGTCCGTGAATTGAACGGTTGCCAAGCACAAGCTGATCGCGCAATCGAGCTTGCCAGTGAATTAAAAGCCTTGGGTGCGATTTTAGGGATCTTCAGTTTTGATCCTACCGAATTTTTGCAGTCAGGAGCTTCTGATCAAATTTCAGCTGAAGCGGTTGATGCCTTGATCGCCGAGCGTATCCAAGCGAAAAAAGATAAAAATTATGCTCGTGCGGATGAAATCCGTAAAGAATTGACCGCAAACAAGATAGTGATTGAAGACGCGAAAGATGGCACTACTCAGTGGCGTCGTGAATCTGTTTGAATTAGCGAGTAAACATGAAAGCAGAGTTATTTAATCAGTACGCGCTCCATTGGGCCGCTGGGTTCTTGGTAATTTATGTGTTGTCGCAATTATTGGTCAGCAAGCATTCACGCTTTCAGTTTTTGTCGGCGATCCAAAAGAGTGTGTTGGTAAAAGTGATAGCAATTTGTGGTTTTGGCTTGGCTTATGTGGTTGTGCAGTTTGTAGTTGCGTAATTGCCATTTGATAAGCCCTGAAATATTGTCGGAAAAAGTATGATTTTGCGCAGACTTTTTAAACATCGCGGTCTCGGTATAAACCTGATTGCCGGGTTTAGTTTTTTGATGCTGGCGGTATATGGATGGGGCTTGGAGTGGCAAGAACTGGGAAGTTATTTATTGATTATTCTCGTGTTTTTAGGTGGTTTAATAGGGCTGGCAGCGCTTCTTGGTTGGTTGCTGAGCAAAATGAGACGGCGTGACATAACAACTTTTCCTGTCTCTAAAGACAACCAGGAATTGGATTCACAGCGGCAGAACGTCGATAGTAAAGATATCAAGCGAGACTAAATTAGACTCGCTGTAAAATTACTTCCAGCACCAGCTTGCTACCGAAATAAGCGAGCATCAAACAAATAAATCCGGCAAGTGCCCAACGAATGGCTTTGTTTCCTCTCCACCCCATTTGATGGCGTCCCCATAGCAGCAAGGCATAAATAAACCAGGCGCTTAATGCGAATACTGTTTTATGTACAAGATGCTGCGCAAACATATCTTCCAAGAAATAAAATCCAGACAGTATTGCAAGTGTCAGCAATATTTCGCCTACCCATAACAATTCAAAGAGCAGGGATTCCATCGTTTGTAATGGAGGTAAAAGGCGCGCGTTGGCAATGCGGTTTTTATGTTTTAAGGCATGGTTTTGGTAGGCCAGAATCAGTGCCTGCAAACTTGCAATGGTCAGCAAACTATAAGCAAGAATTGAAAGGATAACGTGCGCTGCAATCGTATAGCTGAGAGAGTGTTGCCATTCAGGATTGGTTGTGGTGATGGAGGCAAGTACCGATATTGCTGATAGCGGGAACAGCAATAAAAAAAGATTGTGCAATTCTTTTTTCAGGCTGCTGATTAATACAATCGCATTGATAACCCAGAAAATAAGTGATGAAGCGGAAAACAAACTGAAGTTCAGGCTATTTCCACTTGCGCTAATACCGTAAATCCCTATGCCATGAGCGACAAGTCCCAAGGCTGCCACACCGAGCAGCTGTGAAGATTGAAAGGGTTTTTGACGCGCAAATTGACCGCCAAAATAGATGGCCGCGACGGTGTAAATCAGGATGGCAATCAGGTTGGCGCTTAGGGTTATCATACTGATAGGGCTGGTCCGTAGGGTTTTTTCATTAGCTAAACCAAGGGCGCAAGTGTGTCACAAGGCACCCTTAAAGAGAAGGGTAAATGAGAAGTGCCCCTATTAACTACCCATCGTCAGTGCGCTGATTCTGTTGTAGATTGCACCCATTTTTCTGGCTTTGGGGGTATAATCGCCGCCACTTTTATGTATGGGCTACCTTGATCAATCGGGTTAGGCCCGCCGCGAATCAACCGTTTGTTTGAGACTGGCTATGTTTGAGAATTTAACCGACCGCTTATCCCACACGTTGCGCAGCATCACCGGCAAGGCGCGCCTCAGTGAAGACAATATTAAAGATGCCCTACGCGATGTGCGTAAAGCATTGTTGGAAGCAGATGTCGCGCTGCCGGTAGTTAAAGCATTTATTGACCAGGTTCGCAGTCGCGCGCTTGGCCAGCAGATTAGCAAGGCACTTAATCCGGGCCAGCAATTTATCAAAATTGTTGAAGCTGAACTGATTGCGACTATGGGGCAGGCGAATGAGTCCTTGAATCTCGCCCAACAACCACCGGCAATCGTGTTAATGGCTGGTTTGCAAGGTGCAGGTAAGACTACATCTGTTGCTAAACTTGCGCGCTTCCTAAAAGAGCGTGAGAAGAAAAAAGTTCTGGTAGTGAGCGCTGACGTTTATCGTCCCGCTGCTATCCAGCAATTACAGACACTGGCGACGGAAGTAGGGGTAGAGTGTTTCCCATCGACTGGTGAGCAAAAGCCACTTGATATCGCACGTAATGCGATTGATCACGCGAAAAAACAATTCTTTGATGTATTGATTGTGGACACCGCTGGCCGTTTGCACATCGATGAAGATTTGATGACCGAAATCAAAGATATCCATGCGGCAATCAATCCAATTGAAACCCTGTTTGTGATCGATGCCATGATCGGTCAGGATGCAGTAAATACAGCGAAAGCATTTAATGATGCATTGCCGTTAACCGGCGTTATTCTCACCAAGGCTGATGGTGATGCGCGAGGCGGTGCTGCGCTTTCAGTACGTCATATCACCGGTAAACCCATTAAATTTTTGGGTATGGGCGAGAAAGTTGATGCCCTGGAGCCATTTCACCCAGACCGTATTGCTTCGCGTATTCTCGGCATGGGCGATGTTCTCTCGTTGATTGAACAGGTTGAGCGCAATGTCGACAAAGAAAAAGCAGAAAAGTTAATTAAGAAAGTTACCAAAGGTCAAAAATTTGATCTGGAAGATTTGCGTGACCAGTTGCAACAAATGCAAAACATGGGCGGTTTAACGTCAATGCTGGATAAGCTGCCTGGCTTAGGTAATGTGGCGCAAATGGCTCAAACTGCCAATATGGGTAAGCAATTTAAAACCATGGAGGCGATTATCAATTCCATGACTCCAGAAGAGCGTCGCAACCCGGATGATTTGAGCGGTTCGCGCAAGCGTCGTATTACCGCTGGTTCGGGCACCCAAATACAGGATCTCAATCGTTTGCTAAAACAGTACAAACAAATGGCAAAAATGATGGGGAAAATGAAAGGCGGTGGTATGCAAAAGATGATGCGCGGTATTGGTGGAATGATGCCGGGCGGATCAGCTCCGGGTGGAATTTTACCACCGGGGTTTCGTAAATAAACCCGGCTTATTCTAGATAAAAAACCCGCATTTCTTGCGGGTTTTTTATTGCGGTTTTGTTAAACCGTTTCACCTTGCAATGTTACAACAAGGGTGCGACTGCCCCCGTGATTGCGATGTTCACACAAATAGACTCCTTGCCAAATTCCCATATTTAAACGTCCATTGGTAACGGGAATATTCAGGCTGGCTCCCAAGAGGCTCGCTTTTAAATGTGCGGGCAAGTCATCACTGCCTTCATCATTATGCAAATAATAAGGTTCATCTTCTGGTACAGCGCGATTAAAAAAGCTTTCGAAGTCCTTGCGTACAGTTGGATCGGCGTTTTCATTAATCGTTAATGACGCAGATGTGTGTTTGATAAGAATATTCAGCAAGCCTATCTTGCAATTTGCTAGCTCAGGCAATTGTTTTAAGATTTCATCGGTGATGAGATGAAATCCCCGTGCGCGCGACGCTAAACGGAATTCTTTTTGTGTCCACATATTATTTTCTACTTAATGCAGTGCCTTCGAATGCAATGCCGCTCCAACCAAATTTCATAAAATTACGAATGTTTTGGTGATCTTGTGCCTCGGGATGCTGCAACACATCAACACGATAATAATCGCCAAAACAGGCGAGTGTCTGCGCTTCTGTCAGCGTGTGTAATTGGGCGAACGAAAATAATTTACACGATCCGGAATTTTGCCCTGCCTCATTTTTGAGCGAGCCATTTTGAAAGGCTGTTGGTGTAAACGTGTAGTTTTCTTCAATCACCGCAATGGTGTCGGTAAAGCTAATGCCTTCAGGATTTGAATTAATTCTTTCAATAAATGTATCGATACTCATGGTGGTCTCACATATATAAAAATAGGGGGAGAGGGTGGTTGTTGCGGGATATTTTACCCTCAGGTTAATCAAATTAATAATTGTTCTTTGTCTGCTGGTTGTTCGTGGGTAATTGCGCTATGGTTGCATTAAATCCATAGACTTTGTCAGTGAAAACCATGGCGAAAAAACGTCCCATTTATATTCCCTTTGCCGGCCCCGCATTATTGGAAGCGCCGCTGTTAAATAAGGGGAGTGCATTTACCCAGCGCGAGCGGCAACAGTTCAATCTTGAAGGGTTGCTACCTTACAATATCGAAACAATTGAGGAGCAGGAGGCGCGGGTCTATCAGCAACTTCGCTCATTCGAATCTTCTATCGATAAGCATATTTATCTACGCAATATTCAAGATACCAACGAGACCGTCTATTTTCGTTTAGTCACTGATCACCTCACAGAAATCATGCCGCTCATCTACACACCGACGGTCGGTTTGGCATGCCAGCAGTTTTCCAAAATTTACCGTCGCAAACGCGGCTTGTTCATTTCCTATCCCGATCGCGATCGTATCGAGGATATGTTGCAAAATGCGACCAAACAAAATGTCAAAGTGATCGTGGTTACGGACGGAGAAAGAATCCTGGGGCTTGGCGATCAAGGAATTGGCGGTATGGGGATTCCCATTGGAAAACTCGCGCTTTATACCGCCTGTGGTGGTATTAGTCCGGCTTATACCTTGCCAGTCACTTTAGATGTAGGCACGAATAATCAGGCATTATTGGATGATCCTATGTATATGGGATGGCGCCATCCACGCATTACGGGCGAAGAGTATTATCAATTCGTCGATGAGTTTATGCAGGCGGTTAAAGTGCGTTGGCCAAATGTACTTCTGCAGTTTGAAGATTTCGCCCAGGATCATGCGACGCCGCTCTTGAATCGGTATCGCGACCAGTTGTGCTGTTTTAACGATGACATCCAGGGCACCGCTGCAGTTGCTGTAGGTACATTGATGGCCGCATGCGAAGCCAAAGGCGAGTTGTTAAAAGATCAGCGTGTTGTTTTCGCAGGCGCTGGTTCGGCAGGATGCGGTATTGCTGACCAAATTATCAAACAAATGAGGTCTGAAGGTGCTAGTGATGCAGAAGCCCGCAGCCGCATTTTCCTGATTAGTCGCGATGGTTTATTACAACGCGGGTTGCCGGGATTGTTCGATTTCCAAATCCCTTTTTGTACGCCTGATGAAGTGGTGGATCGCTGGGTTTTGACCCATAACCGCGGCGATGGCCCCATCAATCTATTGGATGCCGTCAGCAATATTCATCCTACGGTATTGATTGGTGTGTCAGGCCAAGCCGGGTTATTTACCAAAACCATCATCGAAACTATGCAAGCGCATTGTGATCGGCCATTGATACTGCCGCTGTCTAATCCAACGTCGCAAGTAGAGGCGCAACCAGCAGACATCCTTCGCTGGACCTCAGGCAAAGCTATGGTGGCCACCGGTAGTCCATTTCCGCCTGTCGATATCGGGGGCAAGCTCTTCGAGATTGCCCAATGTAATAACAGTTATATATTCCCCGGAATTGGTTTGGGCGTTATTACCGCAAAAGCCGCACGTATCACCGATAACATGATGATGACAGCGAGCAAGGCACTGGCTGATGCTTCCCCGATCGTGCAAACAGGGAGCGGCGCGTTGTTACCGCCATTGGAAAGTATTCGTGAGGTGAGTAAGGTGATTGCGCGGGCGGTTATCTTGCAGGCAATTGCGGATGGAGTTGCGCTTCCCATTCCCCTGGAGCTGATTAACGAAAAGATTGAAAAGAATTTCTGGCACCCCGAATATCGTGAATATAGGCGCACATCTTTCTAAGTTGTCTGGAATTGGCTAAGTAAGATGGGCATTTAAGCAGTTACTCGCTCTGCGCATATATGCTAGGCTTCAGCAAGGAGTGTAAGAAATTGCGACATTCCAACTTGGATTAGCAGTAATTAGTGATTTCGATTAAGTTTGTGCATATGTAGGGAGCGACAATTGGTCACTTTGACCACAAAATCGCCAGACAAACAAAAATTGATGAATTGTGCGCCATTCTTGCTACCGTTTCTGTTGTAGCTGATGCAGAATACGCGCTAGGTGAGGGAGCGAGGCCGATCAGAAAGGTGATGAAGAGCTCAAGCTTGTTTCATGTTGCCTATACTTGAAAGGCATTGCATGCAGGAATTTGCAACAGAAGCAAAACAATTATCACTGTGATTGCTCGACCTTAACCCTATTTATAGCTTTTTAATCGACCTGAGTTGTTCGATAAAGGACTAAAACATGGATTTTCTTTCCGCACAAAAATACCTTTTAAACAAGCACCAAGCCAAAGAAATGTTTCCTTCTGGCCCGGATATGGCGGTATATAAAGTCTGTCATAAAATGTTTGCGACCCTGACTGCTGAGGGCGGCGTCCCACGTGTTAGCTTGAAGTGCGATCCTGACCTTGCATTGCAGTTGCGCGAGCAATATCCAGCGGTGCGGCCGGGCTTCCAAATGAACAAGAAGCACTGGAATACGATCATTTTGGATAGCTCTGTTCCTACTGAGCAGATCCAACGCATGATTGATCATTCATACCAGTTGATTGTGGATAATTTGCCGACCGCTGAGCGCGATCAATTGCTCGCATCCAAAAAGTAAATTCTGCTACTGGCACTGGGCAAGCGCCTGGTGCTTATCATCGCCTTGGTACCAAGCATGTCGAATGACGCAACTGGTATAGATGTCTCGCTTAATCCTGCGATCCCTGTAAGCGAAACTGTTAATGTCGATCCCTGTCCATCCATTATGGATACGGCAGTTCGATTGAAAATGATTCGCGATGTGTTTGGATTCTCCCAGCGTGAACTCGCAAAGCGGGCCGGGGTGACTAACAGCAGTATTTCAATGATTGAGCAGGGGCAGGTAAGTCCAAGTATTCAGTCACTTTCCCGTATTCTCGCCGTATTTCCAATCAGCATGGCTGATTTTTTCAGTTTCAAGCTGCCAGTTGATAATCAAGCCCAGGTTATTGGGTACACAGGTATTCCGTTAAGCCCACAGTTGGATTCGCACACCGAGCATTTATGCGCAGGGCAATTTACTAATTTTAGTAGCGCCGCTGTAGACTCTTGTGGCGTAGTGCTTGAAGGATGCCTGCAACTGACATTACTGACGGGAAATCAATCATTGCGCCAGGGTGATTGTTTTTATATCCCTGCCGGCCAGCCCTTTCGCTTGATTAATCGCACAGAACTGGCGGTAAGCTTCTTTCTCTGTTCGCTTTTTGCACATAAAGGATAATGTACGCAAAATTTTGTGCGTTATAACCCGACTGCCTGCACACATATGAGGAAAGTCCACTTCAGCCTGCTACACTCAAATCCAGATTTTCCCTCCTCGTTCCTCACTAGAAAGAGAGATTTATTATGTTTCAAGGAAAAGCCCTAAAGGTTTCTCTGCTGCCAGATGGCATCGCCGAACTAACCTTTGATTTGCAAGGCGAGTCGGTGAACAAATTCAGTTTGCTCGTCGTTTCTGAACTCCAGCAAGTTCTCGATTTACTCGAAAAATCAAAAGATATTCGGGGATTGCTGGTCAAAAGCGATAAAGATGTTTTTATCGTGGGCGCTGACATCATGGAATTCGGTGCGGTATTCGCCGCAGGTCCAGAGCAAATTACCGGACATTTGGCCACAAATAATCGCAATTTCTGTCGCCTTGAAGATCTGCCATTTCCTACTGTCGTGGCAATTAACGGTTTTGCATTGGGTGGTGGCCTGGAGTTTTGCTTATCGTGCGATTACCGCATTGCTAGCACTGCAGCCAAAGTTGGTTTGCCGGAGACCAAGTTGGGGATTATTCCTGGCTGGGGCGGTACTGTGCGCTTGCCACGTGTCGCTGGTCTGGACACCGCTGTTGAGTGGATTGCAGCCGGTAAAGAAAATGATGCCGAAGCGGCGTTGACGGCGCGTGTTGTCGATGCTGTTGTTGAACCGGCAAAATTGCACGAGGCCGCATTGCATTGTTTGCATCAGTGCATCAACGGCAAGTTCGATTATCAGGCGCGCCGTGCACAGAAAAAAGCGCCGCTGAAATTGAATTTTATTGAGTCCATGATGGCTTTTGAAACGTCGAAAGCGTTCGTGGGTGGACAGGCAGGGCGCAATTATCCGGCGCCAGTGTCCGCAATTAAAGCAATGCAAAAGGCGGCAGATAAAGGACGCGATGAGGCATTGCAGGCAGAAGCCGAAAACTTCGCAAAAATGGCCCAAACACCGGTGGCCCAATCTCTCGTGGGTATTTTTATCAACGAGCAAATTCTTGGTAAAAAAGCCAAGGGCTGGGAGAAAAAGGCCGATAAAAAAATTGCGCGTGCAGCTGTGCTCGGTGCAGGAATAATGGGTGGCGGTATAGCATATCAATCAGCACTTAAAGGCGTGCCGATTAAGATGAAAGACATTGTCCAATCGGGGATTGATCTTGGTCTTTCGGAGGCAAACAAATTATTAAGTAAGCGTGTTGAGCGCAAAAAATTAACCGCAAGTGAAATGGGCGATGTGTTGAATCGCATTGAGCCCGCATTGGCGTATGACGGTTTTGATCAGGTCGATATTGTTGTCGAAGCGGTTGTCGAAAATCCCAAGGTAAAAAAAGCAGTATTGGCCGAAGTGGAAACCAAAGTCAGTAGCGATACTGTCATTGCATCGAATACCTCTACCATTTCTATCACCTATCTTGCTGAAGGTTTGGCGCGCCCGGAAAATTTCTGCGGTATGCATTTTTTTAACCCTGTGCATATGATGCCGCTAGTGGAAGTTATACGCGGCGAAAAGACCTCAGACAACGCTGTCGCCCGCACTGTAGCTTATGCCAATGCTATGGGTAAGAAACCGATTGTAGTAAAAGATTGCCCCGGTTTTTTGGTGAACCGTGTGCTGTTTCCCTATTTGGCAGGTTTTGCAATGCTGGTGCGCGATGGCGTGGATTTTCAGCGCATTGACAAGGTTATGGAGACTTGGGGTTGGCCAATGGGGCCAGCATATTTGTTGGATGTGGTTGGTATTGATACAGCAGTCCATGCTGAAAAAGTAATGGCAAATGGTTTCCCTGATCGCATGCAACGCGATTTTACTTCTTGTACGGATGTGCTTTTTGCTGCGGGTCGTCTCGGCCAGAAAAACGAAAAAGGTTTTTACAATTACGAACTGGATAAAAAAGGTAAACCAGCAAAAGTGCCTGCGGCGGAAGTGGCAGATATTCTTAAACCCACCATTCAGGGGGCAATTGAAATTAGCGATGAAGATATTATCGCGCGGATGATGATTCCAATGGCCACTGAGTTAACACGCTGTCTCGACGAAGGCATAGTGGAAACCGCTGCTGAAGCCGATATGGCACTCGTATATGGCACGGGCTTTCCCCCATTCCGCGGCGGAGTTTTCCGCTGGATCGATTTTATTGGTGCACAAACATTTTGCGACATGGCTGCAAAATTTGCCGCTCTGGGCGCGCTTTACCAGGCGCCGGAAAGTCTCAAAGCCAAAGCGGCTAACAATCAAAAATTTTACGGCTAAGGAGTCATTCTAATGAGCTTACAACCACGCGATGCCGTTATTGTTGATTATGCCCGTAGTGCTATGGGACGCTCTAAAAACGGTTGTTTCCGCCATGTGCGCGCCGATGATATTTCGGCGGCTATCATTAAGGGCTTATTGGCTCGCAATCCACAAGTCGATCCCAATACCATCGACGATTTGCTGTGGGGTTGTGTAATGCAACGCGAAGAGCAGGCATTTAACGTTGCGCGCAATATTTTATTGCTGGCTGGCCTGCCGCACACAATTCCTGCGCAAACCATCAATCGCCTGTGTGGTTCATCAATGTCGGCACTGCATACGGCGACAGTAAATATTCGTGCAGGGCAGGGCGATGTGTATTTGATTGGCGGTGTTGAGCACATGGGGCATCTGCCCATGTATGAATCTGTCAGCATCAACCCGTTGCTGGGATTATCTGTCGCGAAGGCGGCGGGCAATATGGGAATGACGGCTGAGTATCTCGCGCTCTTGCACGGCATTAATCGTCAACAGATGGACGAGTTCGGGGCGCGCTCGCATCAGCTCGCCGCCAAAGCGCGTGAGTCAGGAAAATTCAGCCGCGAAATTATTGCAGTTGATGGTCATAACAGCGACGGTTTTCTGGTTTCGGTAGATCAGGATGAGACTATCCGCCCTGAAACTACCGTTGAAGCCTTGGCGAAATTGCCGCCGGTGTTTGATCCAAAAAATGGACAAGTTACAGCAGGAACTTCATCGCAACTGAGCGATGGTGCCTCGGTGATGCTGGTGATGTCGGCTGAGCGGGCTAAATCACTGGGTTTGAAGCCCATTGCTAAAGTGGTCTCCATGGGGCTTGCAGGCGTAGATCCGTCCATCATGGGCTATGGACCCGTACCCTCAACCGAGAAAGCCCTGAAAGCGGCGAATCTGACTATGGATAACATAGATGCAGTTGAGCTCAACGAGGCTTTCGCCGCGCAAGCGTTGCCAGTATTGAAAGATTTGAAGCTGCTTGATGTGATGAATGAGAAAGTCAATCTGCATGGCGGCGCCATTGCTCTTGGGCATCCATTTGGCTGTTCCGGAACACGAATCACCGGCTCCTTATTAACGGTAATGCAGGACCGTGATCTCAGTTTGGGTGTTTCAACTATGTGTATCGGTTTAGGGCAGGGAATTACCACGGTATTGGAACGGCTGAATTAATCTCGTTTAGTGTTGTTTTATTAAGGGGAGCCAGCATGTAATGTGCTGGCTCTTTTTTATTGGTCTAAAAAAACGCCCTGGTTGCCGCTAACCGCCGATCATCCCTCTGTTAAACTGTCGCCATAATTGGGCCTCGAGACGTACGCGTTGATTCATTTTTATACGGATAAAACAACTCCAGCTGGTTTATTGATTGAGCAGTCAATCCGGCAGCTCTTAAGCGATGCAAGCGGTTTTCCGCAGGTCCAGCATTTGGTAATCCAATTTACCCACACGCAATTTTATCTTCCTGGTCATCCCCAACTGGAACTCCTGGCATTACTGTCTATTCGTTTTGATGGGGATTTGGTAATCGAAGGCAGTGTGTTGCTTGCGTCTTCCGAGCTGATAACCCTACTGCAATCTTTGCCGGATGGATCGTCTAGTGAGCACGATTCCCTCTGGCAGTTCTGCCGTCTCCATTCGTTGCCATGGTTAAGGATCTCTGACCCATGGGTGCTTGCTCCTGTTCATATCCCCAAACCCTGGGGGCAAGAAATTTGGTATACGGGTATCGAAGAGCGTGGCCAAGCGGGAGTAACGGCCAATACTGGCAGTATTCCATTGCCGTGGCTTTTGGAACTGATGTCGGTGCGAATTGGTCTGCCTGAAATGTCGGCGCCTATCTTGCTCAAAGTTCTCGACCCCTTAGCCGACGAGATTTATGGCGACCTCTACTTCGAGCTCCATCAGGAAAAACAAGAGGTCTACGTTGTCACCAATGTGGATGAGAACGCCTGGCCTGAAAGGGTAGGAGCCATTCAATTGGGCTTCGCAATGCATGTGCGCCAATCCTACACAAGCGATGGCGAGTTTAAGCAAGCCTATCTGCATTCAGTAAAAGCTTATGAGCAAATCAGGCGCAAGGTCGACTCTCAGATAGACCAAAAGAAAGTCGCAGCAGGTTTGGAGTTAACGCAACCGGTAGGTAGTTTAGATTTAAAAAAATGGATTAATGAATTATCCCAAGATTCTGAAAATCAAGAGTTGTTCAACCATGAGCGCAAATTGCGCCAAGCAATGAACGACTTTGTGGCTGCTCATCCGCTAAGGGTGGGCGACGTTGTCACTGTGCCCAAATTGGTTCCCCATGCTTTGCAGCATGGAGTCAGGGTAGTGGAGTTCCAAACCCCAGTGTATGAGCGAAAAATTCTTAGTTTTGCGCAAAAGGTCTTAACCCAATCCAATTGGGATACTGAGGAAGCACTTGGGTTGGTTAATTTGGATTTTGCCCACCTTGAGTCGCCCGAGTTAATTGGTGCAATTCCAACTGCGAAAATTGAGCGCATCGTAGATTTTGATGATTTTGAAGTTTTGCGAATTCAGATGGATGGTTCTTATGAATTTCAGGCTGAAACCTATGCAGTTTTGATGGTATTGGAAGGACAACTAGACATTGGTATGGATCGTAATAACACAGTCAATACCGGACAGGCTGTCTTACTGCCGGTGGCAGAAAAGGGCTGGCAAATGATCAGTCATGGGACTTGCCTGTTTTTATTGGCATCTCCCAAACACCTGCCTAAATAGGCTTTGAGATAATTGGATGTTAGAATGCGCGCCCGTTTTGCTCCAGGTTCATCGAGGTAGTCATGTCGTCATTTTACGAAATCATTGAGTTATTGAATGGCGATGTTGCGTTGGCGCGCGCTGACGACGAAACGAATGAACCGTTGGTAACTATCCGTTTTTCGCAAGAATCCCTGGCATTTTTAGGGGAGGAAAAGTTCATGGTAGCTAAAGCTATGATTGAAGCTGGAATGGAAGCGGCGGGTGATATTGCCGATCAACAGGCTGAAGCAATGCTGGATGATATGGTAGAAGATGTGAGCGATGCTGAAAAACTGATGTTGCATTAAGGCAGAGAACAAAAACACTTATGCGGAAGAAGAATTTATTTAGCTGTAACCACTGAAGCCTTAGCCTCCCTGCTGACTTCGATATTTCGAAGCAATCCTGTCAAAAATCTTTCTATAAACTCAAAACAATCTAACGAACTCTTAACAACAAACCTTGGCAGCCCCCATTTTTAGCAGCCAATTCAAGTTGTGCGAGTTCTTTATCGGTTAGCTTTCCTGGGCTTGATATTACGGTGTGGCTATTACCGGCAGACAGCGCTTCCCATGTAACCCACAACAGCGTTTGGGGATTCTGGCAATGAATTACCCGGATATAGCGGGTATTCACGCCGTAGGATTCCAGCAACTCACGGCTGATGTTATGCGGTGCTATCCAGGTGATCCACCGATCACTACAAGCATTGCTGAGAAAAGCAATCATCGGTAGTAGCAGTGCAAGCTGCTCTGGTGAGTCACTGGTAAGTACCAATTCAGTAACTCCATTTGCCGGCTGTTTGCGCGCAACCGGTGTGGTGGGCATTACATGGGCGATATTAGTCACGGCGAATCACTCCTACACTAAGACCTTCGATACTGAATTCCTGATCGCGCATGTCCACCAGGATGACATCGAACTCGGGGTTTTCTGGCCATAATTCAACGAGTGCTTTATTGCCGGTGCGTTTGATGCGTTTAACAGTTACTTCTTCACCAATGCGGGCAACTACGATTTGGCCATTACGCACTTGATCTGTTTTGTGGACTGCCAATAAATCGCCGTCGAGAATGCCAGCGTCTTTCATACTCATGCCATGAACGCGCAAGAAGTAATCTGCATTAGGAGAGAAAAAGCTTTGGGGGATGTTGCAGTAATCTTCAATGTGTTCCTGGGCAAGGATTGGATTGCCGGCGGCAACTCGCCCGACAATCGGAATTCCTGCTTGTACATCTGGCAGCTTTATTCCCCGTGATGCACCGGGAATAATTTCGATAGCACCTTTGCGTGCCAAGGCTTTGATGTGTTCTTCAGCTGCGTTCGCTGACTTAAATCCGAGAATCCTGGCAATTTCAGCGCGTGTAGGTGGATAGCCTGTCTCGTCTGCGTATTGGCGAATGAGCTGTAGTACCTGTTCCTGGCGCGGCGTTAAGTCAGACATGATGCACTCCTGAATCTGTTTATTTGTACAGTGGTTGTGATTATATACAGTAATTCAGCTTGTGCAATAGCTTTTCAATCTGGTGTTATTTCACCCTATCTCCATAGCGGATGTTCTGTAATTCGCCCTGTGAAAAGTAAAGGTGAACCATGAATTTGCCTGCGCCGGGGTTATAGGTCCAGATGTCGACATTCACGCAGGTGGCGATTGCAGTGTTGTATTGCACATTATTGTCACCATTTTGGACGCCCTGAGGCTGCACGGTAACTGGCACAGGTTGGCAGAAATTGTCAGTCATTATGGGGTCGCCGCACTTGCTAAGGACATCGGCTTTAGTGTCGCCAATTTGCGCGAGTTTTGTTTTGCAGCGTAAAGATTCTGCGAGGCTGGAGCTGGATGCACTTGCAAGAATAATTGCGCATATCACTGCAATAAAAAAATGGTTCATGATGATCTCCGTGTTGGTGATTTTTTAACTCTAGTCTCCAAGGCTGAATAAGAAATGAATTAACCGCCGGACTTGCGCAATAATTTATCGAGTAGTCGAACGGGCAATATTCGTTTCATAAAACCCAGTAAATAGGTAGGGAAGGTAACGTAATAACGCGCTTGTGGTCGTTTGGATTCCAGTGCGTGAATGACTCGTCGATAGACTGCTTCCGGGCCTAGCGTAAAACGGGTTGTCGATTCTGTTTTAGCCAGTCGGGCGATTGCACCTGTATAGCTCGCGCGATGGCGACTCTTTTCAATATCGATATGTTCATGTAGTGCAGCCAGGGCATTTTTTCTAAAGTGGCTGTGAATAGGCCCGGGCTCAATTAGGCTGACATGGACGCCGGTGCCCTCCAGTTCCAGACGCAGCGTATCGCTAATCCCCTCAATGGCATATTTGCTGGCGTTATAGGCTCCTCTTAGCGGCATGGCGGTGAGTCCGAGAACGGAAGAGTTCTGGATGATTCGTCCATATCCTTGCTGCAACATAATAGGTAAGGCCAGATTGGTCAGCTCACACCAGCCAAAAAAATTAGGCTCGAACTGTTGGCGCAAGGCACTTATCGGCAAGTCCTCTACAGCGCCGGGCTGGCCATAGGCGCCGTTGTTAAATAACGCGTAAAGCTTGTTGCTGGTAAGTGCCATGGCCTGCGCGAATCCGCGTTTAATTGATTCCGAATTCGCCAAATCCAATTGTACGGCTTCCAAACCTTCCTGTTGTAAACGCATTACATCTACCGTTGAGCGACACGAGGCTATTACTCGATATCCGGCTTTTTTTAAAGCATGTGCAGTGTAATAACCTATGCCCGTCGATGCGCCAGTTATAAGAATGGATTTTTGCATTATTGTCAGATTCTTGGTTAAAGGTTTTGGGGATCGTGCCGTTAGCTTATAGGTCCGGGCTTGCTCTGCCCGATGCGAGTAAAGCAAAAACTCAAACACTCTGTGGTGATTTATGAATGCCTATTCTGCCGTACAAAATTATGCCAGTGTAAAAGTACATTCGGGCGTTGAAAGCGCGACGCCTCATCGTTTAATTCAAATGTTGTTTGAAGGTGCATTGGAACGTATTGCACAAGCTAAGGGCGCAATGACGCAAAATCAAATTGCCCGCAAAGGCGAGTTGATTAGTAAAGCTGTAGCCATAGTGGGCGGATTACAGGGTAGTTTGAATGATAAAGAGGGCGGCATGCTTGCGGCAAATCTCGATGGTTTATACGACTATATAATTCGGCGTTTGAGTCAGGCGAATTATGAAAATAATCCCGAGTACCTTGATGAATGCGGTCGTTTGCTGGGCGAGATCAAATCCGCTTGGGACGCGATTGGCGATCAAGTGTAAAACGGAGGCAGCGATGACGATTCAATTAGTCCCGTCCCCCGAATACCGTGGTCAGGAAGGCATTATGGCGATGCGTAATCTGCAGCAGGAGTTAACCGAGGCGTTGCGTGCTGAAGATTGGGAAAAGGTCCGGCATTTGGATCGCATTTGCGTCGTGTTAATTGACAGGGTGATTGCCGCAAATCGCAATGATAAATCTACCTTGGTATGCGCACTGAGTGAACTCAAAGGGGTTTATGCCGGATTGATCGCACAATGCCAACGCGAAGTTACTTTGCTGCATGCAACCTGAGCGAGACGTCCTGATAGGTAGGCTTGTGATAAAAAGTGTAAATGGATACTAGTTCATAAGGTTTTTAAAACCCTCTTCTTATAGCAAAACTCGCAAAAGTGACTATCCCCTGCTAGCCTTAGAAAACATAACTGCTAGCAGGGGATAGTCCGTGTCTAATTACAATCCGCAAGAGGCGCTGAAGCAATACCGCCAACTAGGTATTGAATCCGAAGTCAGCAATGCGTCGCCGCATCGTTTAATCCAGTTATTGTTCGAAGGCGCTCTGGGCCGCCTTGCAGCAGCTCAAGGTGCCATTGAGCGTGGCGATTATGCAGCCAAAGGTGAGTTGTTAGGTAAAGCTATTAGTATCGTGGGTGGTTTGCGCAGTTCGCTGGATATGGAAGCGGGTGAGATTTCCGAACGGCTTGATCAGCTTTATGAGTACATCAACCTCAGATTGCTTGAAGCCTCCGCCCAAAGTGATGCAGAGAAAGTTAACGAGGCAATTCAATTACTGAAAACAATTAAATCCGGATGGGATGAAATTGGACCGCAGGCTTCCGCTAATCAACCATAAACACCTCATCAAGCTATTACTCATATAAAATAATTGCGTAATTTCCAATCAAATATTTTTTGATATCTGTAGCGTCAAAAAAAGATAACGAAGAGGCATTTTATTGGCGAATAAATATTCGAGTTGATCGAATACTATTAAATCGCCAAAAACATTTCGTCATAAATTTGACTAAAAACTCGGTCTCGTCTATTACTAATTCCAATAAGCCATCTCGCCGCCTTGAATGATTATTCAACGTCAAGGTTCTGGCATGAAATCAAAAAAAAGGTTTGGGGTATGTGGCGTAACAACAAAGTTCTTGTTATTGACGATAACCAGTCACGCAGACACGATTTAAAAATTCTGTTGGATTTTCTCAGCGAAATTACATGCACTACCGCCAGTAATACCTGGCAAGCCGCAGTTGCCGAAGAAAATAATGGTGAAGATTATGTCGCCATTCTTATTGGCGATTACCGCGACAGTAATAAATCCCTTGCGCAATTGTTGAAAGAAATCCGCGCCTGGAATGATGAATTAGCAATTGTATTAATTGGCGATGAAAATCAATACGGCAATGAAGGTTTGGATGATCTCTATCGTTTTATGATCATCGCAACACTTTCGGTTCCCCCAACTTATAACAAACTGGTTGATACCTTGCATCGCGCCCAGTTATACCGCGAGGCGCAATCGACCAGCAAACGCCAACTTCAACGTCGTCCGGTTCATTTATTTCGCAGTCTCGTCGGGACTAGCCGGGAAATTCAAAGCGTGCGCGAAATGATGGCGCAAGTGGCGGATAAAGACGTATCTGTATTGATCACTGGTGAGTCAGGTACAGGTAAAGAAGTGGTCGCACGTAATTTGCACTATAACTCCCCGCGTCGCGACAAACCTTTTGTGCCGGTAAATTGCGGGGCAATTCCGGCAGAACTGTTAGAAAGCGAATTATTTGGCCATGAAAAGGGTGCCTTTACTGGCGCCATTAATTCACGCGCCGGACGTTTTGAACTGGCCGAGGGTGGGACTCTATTTCTGGATGAAATCGGCGATATGCCACTCAACATGCAAGTCAAAATTTTGCGCGTATTACAAGAACGTTGTTTTGAGCGTGTAGGAAGTAACAAAACCCAGCCAGTGGATGTTCGTATTATCGCTGCAACTCATCGCAATCTTGAGCAGATGATTGGTGAAAGTACTTTCCGTGAAGATTTATTTTATCGCTTGAATGTATTCCCGATTGAATTGCCTTCATTAAAAGAGCGTTCAGAAGATATTCCATTGCTGATTAATGAATTGGTATCGCGTATGGAAAACGAACAGCGCGGTTCCATCCGGTTTAATTCGGCGGCAATTATGTCGCTTTGCCAACACGAGTGGAGCGGTAATGTGCGCGAGTTGGCCAATCTGGTAGAACGCATGGCGATCATGCATCCGTTTGGCGTTATTGGTGTGCAAGATTTGCCTGCCAAATACCGTCACGTCGATGTGACCGATGAAGATTTCATTCACACATCAGTCAAAACTAACGGTGTTGCTGTGGCGGGCAGTACTGGCTATGTCAACATGAACGACACGCCGTTGCTGCCAGAACAGGGAATTGATTTGCGTGAATACATCACCAATTTGGAAATGAGTTTGATCCAGCAAGCGCTTAATGATTGTGGTGGCGTAGTTGCTCGCGCTGCGGACAAATTGTGTGTGCGGCGCACAACCCTGGTGGAGAAAATGCGTAAATACGATATGCAGCGTTAATTAATATTTTGTTCTATTTAAAGGTGGCACTGGCCACCTTTTTTATTGCCATTTTTTATGAGAAGAAGGACGTAAACAATGACCAATACATGGGTGGTATGCATTGATGGAACCTGGAACACCCCGGGCCAAACCGATACAGATCCCATTGATCATCAAGAGGCGGTGACTAAAACCAACGTACAAATTGTGTGGGAAGCCTTAACACAAACTGCATTAAGCGATGCGAGCCCTTGTGGTTCCGTCGAGCCGCTTGCACGTCAGATGGGAATGGCGTTGTACTTGAATGGCGTGGGAAGTAGTGGGACAGAGCGAGTACGCAGTTTTGAAGGTTCAACAGGCACAGGAACATCTGAAAGAATTTTGGACGCGTATCAATTTTTAGCGCAGCGGTGGCGGCCAGGCGATTTGATTTTTGGTTTTGGTTTTAGTCGTGGAGCTTTCGCGCTACGCAGTTTGATGGGGTTTATTAATTGGGTAGGTTTGCCCAGTCATCCGCGTATGCTCGGCAGTACAGAATTGTTGAGCCAGTTTGAGAGCTACCGAAAAGCACCGTCGCAGTTTACCAAAGCGGCAACCATGCAAGCAGCCGATATCCATTTTGTGGGTGTTTGGGACACAGTAGGTGCATTGGCATTTGGTGATGGGTTTAATAATTTTCATCAGCTTAGCCCGGCCAATATTCAAAGCGTCTGCCAGGCGTTGGCCCTTGATGAACAGCGTAAAGAATTTTTACCTGAGTATTTCAAATCAACTTCGGCAGAGCAGGTGATAGACGAGGTCTGGTTTGTTGGCGCCCATTCCAATATTGGTGGTGGCTATGTGGATCGCAACTTATCTGATATCGCATTATTCTGGATACTAAACAAAGCAAAAAATGCCGGGCTGGAAATTGATTTAACCGCAATATCAGGCTGGAATGCACAAAGCCCTGAAGGAAAAATTCGTCAGAGTTATAGCGAGTTTTGGAACGCGATGCCGGATGTAGGAAAATTCATCGAAAAACTGAATTTGTTAAAAGTAGATCGCACTATCATGGCGGAGCAAAAGCTGCATGCCAGCGTGTTTGATGCGATGAAGCAGGGTTATATCCCAGCAGCCAAACCTGCAAATGGCGATACGATTACGTCGATATCAGTCGAGCCTTGGGATACCAATTAAGCCTTGGGTTTTGATGGAAAAATAAAAAAAAATCCCCCGTCATCTTTACGATGACGGGGGATTATTATTTCAGGTAACGACTAAATATTTAGTTGGCTGCCTGAGGGCGGCGAGCTTGCTGCGGTTTTCCGGTATTACTGCGGTTGCCATTGTTTTGTGGCTTCGCACCATTTTGAAATTGGCCTTGTGGTTTGCGTTGCGCTCCATCTTTAGCTTGAGCTTTTTTACCATTGCCGTTTTTGGGTTTTTGTCCCAGCACCGGTTTTTTGGGCGCCGCTCTGCTGTTGCCATTTTTTCCTGCGCCTGCTCCGATTGTCATACGGCGACCTAATACTATAGGTTCGGGCTTAACATTCGGGTCCGGTTCGAAACCGGCAATCACTTCTTTGTCGATATCGCGTTTGATCAACTTTTCGATGTCGCGCAAAAAATTATCTTCATCCACGCAAACTAATGACACCGCGACACCTTCTGCGTCCGCACGTCCGGTGCGGCCGATACGGTGCACATAATCTTCCGGAACATTCGGTAACTCATAATTGACCACGTGTGGCAGCTGATCGATATCAATTCCGCGCGCCGCAATATCGGTTGCGACCAATGCGCGAATTGCACCACGCTTGAAATCCTCCAAGGCTTTGGTGCGTGCGCCTTGGCTTTTGTTGCCATGTATTGCCGCTGCACTGATGCCATCGTCTTGCAATTGCTCAGTTAATTTATTCGCGCCATGTTTGGTGCGGGTGAAAATTAATACTTGTTGCCAATCGCCCTGGTTAATTAAATGCGATAACAATTCGCGCTTGCGATTGCGGTCTACCGGGTGGACTCGTTGGGTTACACGTTCGGATGCAGTATTGCGGCGCGCAACTTCAATTAGCGTTGGCTGATTTAATAATTTATCGGCGAGCGCTTTGATTTCATCTGAAAAGGTCGCGGAGAACAGCAGGTTCTGGCGCTGTTTTGGTAGTAGTGCCAATACTTTTTTGATGTCGTGGATAAAGCCCATATCGAGCATGCGATCAGCTTCATCGAGAATCAATACTTCAATGTTGCGTAGGCTCACTGCATTTTGATTGACCAAATCCAGCAAGCGGCCGGGCGTGGCAACCAGAATGTCGACACCGCCGCGCAGTTTCATCATTTGTGGATTAATGCTTACACCACCAAAAACCACGGTCGAACGTAATGGTAAATATTTGCCGTAATCGCGGACGCTCTCGAACACTTGTGCAGCAAGTTCGCGGGTAGGGGTGAGGATCAGTGCGCGCACCGGACGGCGGCCATTCACTTGTGCAGCGGGAGTGCTACTTAATTTTTCTAACAGAGGCAGGGTAAATCCTGCCGTTTTTCCTGTGCCGGTCTGCGCGCCAGCCAGGATATCGCCACCTTTTAATACGGCGGGAATGGCTTGTAATTGGATAGGAGTAGGCGTGCTGTAACCCTGATCGGCAATAGCACGCAAAATATCAGCCCGAAGACCGAGAGTTTCAAAAGACATAAGGATTTCCTGTTGCTCGGCCTCCCGCGTGGCGGGCAAGGTCTGGCGAGCTGAGATGTGGCAAACACAAAGTGGTGTTTGGCAACAGCGGAGGGCGACACTGACCTTAAGGGTGTCGGCGTGCATGGTACGCAGTTGGTCAATAACATGCCAGTGACTTTTTGTTCGGTTGCGTGGTTGAATTCCGGCCTTTTAGCATATGTAAAAAGCCGGAACCGATCCGTTTAATCCAACGCGGTTGCTGTTTGTTGGGCTTTTTTGTTGCGTGCGAGTTGCAATATTACTAATGCCATTGTGCCTAGTATCAGAAAGCCACTAGTGACAGGGATTAACGTGTTGTTGTACATCTGGCCGATGGCGGTGCCGATCAACATGGACAAAATAGATGAGGTTGCACCAATAATCGCCGATGCAATTCCTGCCACATGTCCCATAGGTTCCATCGCCATTGCATTGACGTTGCCGAACACCAAGCCAAAACAGAAAAACAGGACCGAGGCGTAGATCATAAACAACCAGAGATTGGCTGGTAGCAGCATCGACACGACGAGAAAAATAGCTGAACTACCGATAATCCCGAGGACAGCGCGAGTACACAAATAATCCATTCCCCATTTTTGTACAAAGCGCGCATTCACCAGCGATGCTGCACCAAACACCAACGCTAAAACACCAAAATAAATGGTGAATAATTTTCCGGTTTGGAAGAGATCCTGGAAAATTTGTTGCGATGAATTCAGGTACCCGAGAAAACTGCCAAAAAATAATCCCATGCATAGGGTGTAACACATAGTGGTGTAGTTGCTGACAACCTCTTTAAATCCATCGATAAAACCGCGAGTGGTAAATGGAATGCGGTACTCTTTTGGCAGTGTTTCTTCCAACCGTAAAAAAATCCATATCCCGATGATGAGGGCATACACAATATAAAGTACAAAAATGTAACGCCATGAACTCACCAATAGTACCGCTTGCCCTATGCTAGGCGCTAATGCGGGCACCATGATAAAAATCATCATCACCAGGGACATGATGCGCGCCATTTCATTGCCGGCATATTTATCGCGCACGATGGAAATGGCCGATACATAGGGGCCGGCGACACCTAGTCCTTGAATAAAACGCCCGAGCAGCAGGGTATTAATATCTTGCGCAAAAAAACAAATCAGACTTCCGCAAAAAAATAATGCAATACCCACATAGAGAACTTTTTTGCGTCCGGTTGCATCGGATAATGGACCGCATACCAATTGCCCAATGGCCATCCCCAAAAACAGGGCGCTAATAATGTACTGCGCCTGATTGCTATGCGAGAGGGGAATATCATTGCTAATGAATCCGAGTGCTGGAAGCAAAGCATCAATCGACATGGCGACGATCGACATTAGCAATGCAACCAGCAGCGTAAATTCCTGTGATGAAATGCGCGATGGCGTTGGGTGAGTTGAATAGTCAGACATGGATTGGCTTCCGTGATGATTAAACTTATGCGATAGCTTGATCATACCTGAATGC
The DNA here is from genome assembly GCA_035481425.1 of Cellvibrio sp. Classification (GTDB taxonomy): domain Bacteria; phylum Pseudomonadota; class Gammaproteobacteria; order Pseudomonadales; family Cellvibrionaceae; genus Cellvibrio. The sequence continues at coordinate 66,350 of DATIGS010000041.1, forward strand.
CGCGTCAGCAGATGTCAGTAAAGGTAATTCTGGCCAGTGTTGTCATTAGTCGAGTGTGAAGGGATGAAATCGACAGGTCGAACGGAATTTATTTTGTTGAGTCATTAGGGTATATGCCCCTGATGACTCAACGAAAGTGACAGGCAGTGATATTAGTGACGAGGAAACTTATACATGATGCCGCCATCATAAGGCAGTTTCGGGAGATATTTCTCCATGAGTAAAATCGCATCTGTATGGATTTTTTTAACATCGGGTTTTGAGCCTACTTCCATTCGACGGGAAAGCATTGTGATGGGGAACAGGCAATCGCTTGTCTTCTTTACGCAAAGTGCACGGCTGCGGCCAATTTCATCTTCATAGACTTTCCATTCGAAGGTATTGGGAAAATCCGCCAGAATCAAATTGCCCAGCGCTAATCCCATAGCTTGCTGGGTGTTGTAATCATCTTGCTCAACAATATTTCTGTCGACCAGCCTTTGCATGGTATCCAAATCGCTGAGGTCTTTGCGGATAGGTGTCCCCAGTTTGGTTTGGGTCAATTCGCTCAACTCGGTGATTTCTTGCTCCATCTTGTTTTTATCCATCCAACTTAAATCCGTAATAGTTGCCTCTTTTTTCGGAGGCGCTGGAGGTTCGTCGGAGACGACATTCATTGGTGTTTGCGCCTGTGTACTTGCCAGAGTAAACGTGAGTGCTAAAGCAACAAGTGGTTTTAAGTAGTTCATTTTTTCCTCGCAACGTCTACGTGATGTATTAATGAAAAGTTAAAAACATAAATAAAGTACAAAAATTTAACGACATTTTTTGGAAATTTAATTTTTCGTGAGTGTCTCATTAGTAGAAAAATGGGAATCGTTTGGCGAAAAAATTAAGGGTTGTAAATTATAGTCATCCAGCGGCACTGAGAAGCCATTGGCGTTAACGATATTGATATGCTCGCTTTTCAATTGGCGTGGTTCAGCGGCGCCGCACGAATGTGCAATCATGGATACGCTTTTGGTAATGTTGTATTGATAGGCGGCAACACGTTCCGCTTTGTTGGTTGGATCAAGCCCCTTTTGCAGCTTTTTATTGTGGGTGGTAATGCCGGTAGGGCAGGTGTTTTTATGGCATTGCAATGCTTGAATACAGCCCAGGGCAAACATAAAACCGCGCGCGCTGTTTACAAAATCGGCGCCACTGGCAAGTGCCCATGCCACCATATGCGGTGTGACTAACTTGCCGGCAACGATAATTTTTATCCGATCTTTTAAGCCGGCTTTTGTTAACAGTGCTGTTACCCACGGCAGGCTTTCCTTAATGGGCAATCCAACATGGTCCATTAAAGGCTGCGGTGCTGCACCGCTTCCGCCATCGGCGCTATCGAGCGTAATAAAATCCGGTGCGGCCTCAATACCTTGCAACCGAATTTCATGAATCAAATCGATTAACCATGTTTTTTCGCCGAGCACTGCTTTAAAACCAACAGGTTTACCCGTGACATTGCGGATGTGATTGATCATGCTGAGTAAGTCTTTCACCGAGCGGATATCGGTATGGCCATTCGGACTAATCGATGCCTGGCCTTCAGGAATTCCGCGGATCAATGCCACTTCGGCAGAGACTTTCTCCGCGGGCAGTATCCCGCCTTTGCCCGGTTTTGCGCCCTGGCTTAATTTGATTTCAAACATTTTGATTTGCGGTTTTGCGGCCAACTCTATTAAGCGCGCATCACTTAAATTGCCATCATGATCACGCACGCCGTATTTAGCTGTGCCGATTTGAAAAACCAAATCGCAATTTCCTTCAAGATGATATGGCGACAAACCACCTTCACCCGTATTTAACCAGCAACCGGCTTTTGCAGCTCCCTGGGATAAGGCTTTAATGGCGGGGCTGGAAATAGCACCGTAACTCATCCCCGAAATATTAAAAATCGAGTGGGTAGTGTAGGGCGTTTTGCAAAAAGGCCCGAGGGTAACCGGTGAGGGGATAAGTGCATCATGTTCCTGAATGGGAAATGCCGAATTTAAAAAGATCAGTGTGCCGGGTTCTTTTAGATCGAGTGTGGAGCCGAAACCAATATTGCTATCGACATTTTTCGCTGCGCGATAAACCCATGAGCGATCGGCGCGATTAAAAGGCATTTCCTCGCGATCATTTGCAAAAAAATACTGACGGAAAAATTCGCCGAGATGTTCAAAAAAATAGCGAAAGCGGCCGATAACCGGATAATTCTTGCGAATGGTATGAGTATTTTGGGTGACGTCGGCGATATACATAATAACCAGCGCCAGTAACACAATACCGACCAAAACAACGAAGCTCACTTCCAGCCAGGTTAATAATTCCAGTGCCCAATGTGAATCAATCATGGTGTCAATCATTCCTGCTCGAATTTAAGGTCAACGCGAAGCGTTCGATTCTGCATAGCATACGCATTCGTTATTGCGGGTGGCGTACACCAATAGTTTTAGCCGGATTGCCCGCAACCTTGGCGTAATCAGCAACTGATTTAGTCACAATGCTACCCATGCCAACCACTGCATGATCGCCAATAGTCACCCCGTCAACTATACCGGTGTTAGCGCCAATCCATACGTCGCAGCCAATATGAATACCCTTGGATGTCACGGTCTGGTCGCTAATCAGTCGATCCCCGTCCATACCGTGATTAAAGGCATAGGCATAAGTGTAGGCAGCGATACGGGTGTTATCACCAATATGTATGCCTTTGCGCCCGCCATCCAGGCTGACATGGTGGTTGATAGACACGTTTTGGCCGAGGGTTATTGGACCATGGAGGACACAATCGGCGGCAATGTACGAGTTATCGCCAATGACAATGGCGCGGCCGGGTTCGGCAAATAGGCGGGCTTCAGGCGCGATAAAGCAGTTTTTCCCGATGATGATAGTTTCCATTTCCATGAGATAGGTTTGCCACTCCTCCTGCCATGCCTGCGCCCAACTGCGATGGGCGGGTTTTAAACCTGCATATAACCAAGGCATATAGCTCAGGCGCAATTTATGCTGTTGACGATAGCGTTCAGGATTTTGATCGGTCATAGCGATTGCACTAATAGGAATGAGCGGCAATGAAAAAGAACGCGGAATTATAGAGGGCAGGGGGGTAAACAGGAATGTAGGAGGTAATAAAAAGGTGTCCGCAGGTTGTAGGTGATTGGTTTGTTTGCTTGGCCGCGGGCATATTTGCCGGAGCAAAAAGCTGGGCACAACGTAAAACATGGAGTGCTGAGATAAGCGCTCTTAGGGTAAACCCGTCATTACGACAACCAAGGCGGACACCTGACTTGATTATAGCTATGCACATTTTCGGCGCTAGATTCGGATTAGTTTTTTAAGTCGCAAATAGCCGCATTTTATAGCCAAAATAATCTTATGGTCAAAACCCGCGCTGGCTGAAAGAGCTGCTGGCTGGTACCCTGCATCATCTTTAATCAGGTACCACGGTATGTATGATCTTGTTGAAAACAATCCGGAATTTGTTGTGATCTATAAAAAACCGGGCGCTAGTTTTCACAGTGAATCTTGCGAGCCGGGATTATTTGAGACGGTAAAGCAACAAGAAAATTTCGCAGAGCTTTTCCCTGTGCATCGGCTCGACAAAGTCACCTCTGGCTTATTGGTTATGGCTAAGACTCCCGACATCAATAAACAGTTTACAGAAGCTTTTAGCCAGCGTTTAGTGCAGAAATATTATCTCGCTATTAGCATGAAAAAACCTAATAAAAAGCAAGGGCTAATAAAAGGTGATATGGCTCCCTCCCGTCGCGGTGCATGGAAATTACTACTGACTCAAGATAGCCCCGCCATCACCCAAATTTTTAGCAAAAGTATTTGTGCCGGGCAGCGTTTATTTATCGTCAAACCTCATACCGGCAAAACTCATCAAATTCGTGTTGCGTTAAAAAGTATTGGTGCACCGATCATTGGGGATTCACTATATGGCGATAGCCTGCAGAGCGAGGAGTGCGATCGCTGTTATCTGCATGCTTATAGTCTCGGGTTTTCTTTAAACGGAAAACAATATCGATTTACCGAGTTGCCGCGCGAAGGCGAGTTTTTTTGCAATGATTTTTTTGCGTCAGCGATACAAGAGTGGCGTGAGCCATGGTTGTTGCCGTGGCCGATGCTATCTCCGCATCCACATCAGGTGAGTAACGCCTGATGCGATTAATTCAGGGCTCGGTCATTGTCATCCTTTTAGTGCTGTGCGCGGCGCTAATTGGTTATTCATATCCGCGTACCGATGCTATAGAAAAGCCGATAGCCAAAAAAGATTATCAATTTATTAAAACCGCTTGTTGGTTTGATGCAGATTGGACTGCAACCATTACTTGCGGGCAGCTGCATACGCCAGACCAGTTCAGTTTACCTGTGGTGATTTTGCATAATGATGCAGAACAGCAACCGGCTGACCCCATCGTATATTTGCAAGGTGGGCCGGGTGCAAGCGCGCGCTTACACGATGATGGAATAAAAAGTTGGTTGAACTGGATGCGTTATAGCAACACGCAGCGCGATTTGATTTTGATCGATACTCGTGGCACAGGCCGCAGCAAACCGGCGCTCGTATGTAGTGACTACAATCAGTTCAACCAACAGTTATTGCGTCAAAACATTTCCCTGAGCGACGAATTGGCCAAAGGATATGAAGTGGCGACACAGTGTTTTGCTTCTTCAGTATTGGCAAATCCGGAATTGGATTATCGCAATTTCAGTACGCAAAAATCGGCACAAGACATTCGTGCGTTAATGGCGCAATTGAATTATCCAGAGTGGAATATTCTGGGAGTTTCTTATGGAACCCGGCTTGCGTTGGAAATCGCTTTACAAGAACAGCAGGCCCCACAATCGGTAAAATTGAAATCCATGATATTGGATTCTGTTTATCCCGCCGGATTTGGCGGAGTGCAAACCTGGCCGCAGGTACTGGATGAAGGAATGCAGCAGTTTTTTAAAGGTTGCAGTAGCCAGCCAACGTGCTTTGAACAGCTTAATTTATCGGCTGACTCGCTACAGCATTACTTTATGCAAACCCTGCATAGCTTGCAGACCGAACCAATGGCACTCACTATTCGACGTTGGGATGGAGAAGCTCCCGTCAATTTTGTAGTCAATGACCATCGTTTTTTATCGGCCACATTTGCTGCTGTTTACAATCCTGATGATTGGTTAAAAATTATTGATGCAATGAAGGCGGTGCATGAACGGCGAGCTGATTTATTAAAGCCGCTCATCGAACCTTTTATAAACAATAGTATGACGAGCGATTTTAATAGTTTGACTTTCACTGCAGTGGATTGTGCGGATAATCCCGTCCTTGCCGAAAAAGATTACGTCGCTGCGCTGAAAAAATATCCCTTGTTGGAAGACTATACTCGTGACCAGTGGCGCTACCAGCTGTGCCATTATTTGCCGAGTGCATCACCTCTAGTGCAGGCTGCACCGCAGCTACCAACACTAATGCTTGCAGGTGCATTGGACCCGATCACTCCAGTGAGTTGGGCTAAAACAGTGAATCAACAATGGCCGCAGAGCCAATTGCGTGTGCGTGAGAAATTGGCGCATTCAGTGTTAAGTAGTGATGTGTGCTTACTTGAGCATCTGGATACGTTTTTTGATCAACCACGCGAAAAATTTACCGCCTGCGCTGAGGCCGAACCGAATTAATTTTCAGTGTGTTTGAGTGGATAAATGGAGAAAAAGCAAAAAGGCCGCACTGAGTGCGGCCTTTTTGTTTTTAAGCTGGCTCCGCCTGCTGGACTCGAACCAGCGACCCAATGATTAACAGTCATTTGCTCTACCGACTGAGCTAAGGCGGAATGGTGCTCTTCATTGCGAAGAGGGGCGCATAATATAGAGACGTAAAATAACGGTCAATCCTTTTGACTAATTTTGCTAACAAAGCAGCTGTTTAAAAGAGGAAAAATAAAAAAGGCGCCGAAGCGCCTTTTTGCGACTATGCAAAAATCGTTACTCGTATTTGCACAGGTAAGAAGTTTCAACGTCGGCAGATACTTTAAAGCGTTGGTTGGCTTCTACGATAAAAGTTTGGCCAGCAGCGAAGGTTTCTGCCTTATCGCTGCCTGGCAGTACAACAGTCAGGCTGCCGCTAACTACGGTCATGTATTCTTTTTGACTGGTGCCGAATTCGTAATCACCCTTGGCCATTACACCAATGGTCGCCGGCAGGGTTTCGGTTTGGAATGCGATAGATTTAACTGCGCCACCAAAGTATTCGTTAACTTTAAACATGGGATGCTCCGTTCAAGGTGGTAAGGGTATGGGGGTAAAATGCACGCGCACAAAAAAGGCCGCATAAATGCGGCCTTTCTCGTCTAAATCTGGCTCCGCCTGCTGGACTCGAACCAGCGACCCAATGATTAACAGTCATTTGCTCTACCGACTGAGCTAAGGCGGATCGGTGACTTCCTCTGTGGAAGTGGTGCGCATGATATAGAGGCAGTTTTGGTTGGTCAACCGTTTTTTAGTCCTTTTGATTAACTTTCCCGGCAAAAAAACATCAATAAATTCAAGGCTGTTTATTAATCCTGCAAGCTGTATTTTCACTGTCCAATATGCTTGAGGGAAGAGCCAGCCTCTGGCTGCATTTTCATCAATAAACCTGCCTAAAGCTCCAGTTGAATCACTTTAAAGCTGCCGTTATCAATTAATAGATTGATTTTGCTAAACAGCGATGCTGCTTTGCGCTCCAGTGGAATAAATTGGTTTACCACGAAGAGCGCCGTGCCACCCGGGGCGAGAAGGCGCCTGGCGCTCTGGAGAAATTTATCGGTCAGGTCTCCATCTATGCCAAAACCCTGGTGAAACGGTGGGTTGCAGAGCAGGAGATCAACTTTGATGTCGATACCTTTGCCTGCATCCGCCGCAATAACATTTCCAGTTAGCTGGTGGTTAAGCAGATTCTGTTGGGCCAAAACCAGCGCCGCGGCATTGTTGTCCGTTAATGTCCAATGGTTGATGCTGTTGCAGATATCGAGGCTTGCCGCCGCAATACTGAGATAACCATAACCACAGCCCAGATCCACGCAACTTTTGAACGGATTCAAGCGAGGAGGCAGTTGTTTTAATTGCTCAATAAGTAGGGCGCTTCCAGCATCAATCTTATTCCAGCCAAATAAGCCGGGCTTGCTGAACAGCCCTAAACCGGAATCCGGGGCAATGGGGCGCGGTTGGTTGTAATTACTATCATCTAATAGCTGGTTGGCATCGTAGCTCGTGCCTTTGACCAGTTCTGCAGAATAAACAGGGCCGTTTTTCACGATGTTCTTGTCGCAGCCTAAAAGTTTGGCGATTTTTTCGATATAGGTTTTTGTCCCTTCGTTCTTATAGCCCGCCAAGAACAATTGCCCGCCGGGTTTCAGACAGCGCCAGGCTTGATTGAGTAGGTGATGCACAATTGGCTTTTCTTTGGATATGCGATAAAAAATTTTATCGAGACTGTTATCGGCGATCTGGCTGCAGTCGAAATCATTAAACTCGGTAGAAAAATCGCGCGCTCTAGCCTGCTCAGCTACATCCCAACGATTGGTTAACACCAACAATTGGTGATGCAATGCAGGAGGCAGGGCATTCAATGCATTTTCATCGGTACACCACAGAAAACGAGCATTGTTATTGATGGCGCTGCTTGTTAATTGCTGGATAATCCAGTTAAGAGCCAAATCATTCATGGTGCCATGCTCTCTATTTCAGCTGCCGTTAAAGCGCGATATTCTCCTGGTGCCAAGGCCGGGTCTAACTGAATGCGCCCAATACTTTCGCGATGTAATGCTACTACGTGATTTCCTGCTGCGGCAAACATGCGTTTTACCTGATGATATTTGCCTTCGTGAATTTGCAGGAGTGCTTCATGGCTGGAAATTAATTCCAGTTTCGCCGGGCGTGTCGGACTTTTTTCTCCGTGCAATTGTACCCCTGTGGCAAACAATTCTGCCGTCGCATCGCTAATAGGATTGGCGGTGGTGACGCGATAAATTTTGTCGCATTCGTGGCGTGGAGACGTAATGCGATGATTCCATTGGCCGTCATCAGTGAGCAGCACTAGTCCAGTGGTATCTATATCCAATCGCCCAACAATTTGTAATTCCTGCCAGCGCGGCAGTTTGATTAAATCGACAACAACTGGATGTTCGCTATCGCTATTGGCGCACACATAGCCTGCAGGTTTGTGCAGCATCAGGTAGCGAGTTTTAAAAGCCTCGACGAGTTTTTCATCGAACATAATAGTCTCATCGCCAAGTAATTTTTGATCGCCTTTTTTGGCAATGATGCCATTCACGCTGACTCTGCCGGCTTTAATTGCCTGCTGGATAAGTGAGCGTGACGAATCACTATTTTGGCTAAGAAATTTATCGAGGCGCATTAATAATCCTGATGAGTCATCCAGCTGGACGGCAGGGTATCTTTCCAGCCAAACTGGCAAATAATATTAATAAAATTGGGTGCTAATGGTGCAATTAAGGTTAGTGCTTCCTTGGTGACTGGGTGTGTAAATTCTAATTGGGTTGATGCCAACATTAACCCATTGCCTCCGAATTTTTCCTGGAAGAAGCGATTGTGATTGCCTTTACCATGTTTTGCATCTCCGATAATCGGATGGCTTATGTGTTTTAGATGTCGGCGGATCTGGTGTTTACGACCGGTTTTTGGAGTGCATCGAACCAGCGAGTAACGAGTGCAGGGATATTTATCGATACTGAATGGAAATTCGATTTGTGCGAGCAACTTGAATTCGGTTATCGCTTCTTGTGCGGGTTTATCGCTGCGGGCTTTTTTATCTGTGTATTTATCCAATTCTTCAACAAGTGGATGATTAATTATTCCCTGCTGGGGAGCAAACCCGCGAACCAGCGCCACGTAGGTTTTTATCGTTTCATGACGAGAAAAAATATCGCTTAATTGTCGTGCAATTTCGGAAGAAAGAGCGAAAACCAGGACGCCTGAGGTGGGTTTATCCAGTCGGTGAATCGGGTAAACCATCTGGCCAATTTGATCGCGTAACAATTGCACGGCAAAACGTGTTTCGTGCCGGTCAATTTCGCTGCGATGAACTAATAGTCCGCCGGGTTTATTGATGACTATCAAATGCTCATCGCGATAAATTATGGGCAGGAGTTCGGTCATCTGAATTACTGGTGGCAGATTAAAAATAAAAAGCAGGCTTTCGCCTGCTTGCATTAACTCGATGTATAGATGGAGCGAAACAATTAACGGATTTTCTTTTCACCGGAGTCAACGGTTTGGTAAATCAACGTGTTAATAGTCATCGGCCCAACACCGCCTGGAACGGGCGTATAGGCAGCAACCCGATTAACCAGGGGCTTCAATTCGATGTCGCCCACACCACCGGGGTGATAACCGGCATCAACAACAATAGCACCGTCTTTAATCCATTCAGCTTTAATAAATTCGGGTTTACCAACTGCGCCGACGAGAATATCGGCCTGTTTGATTAGATCAGGCAAATTTTGTGTGCGTGAGTGGCAAATAGTGACGGTTGCATTGGCATTGAGCAGCATCAACGCCATTGGTTTGCCGAGAATAGGGCTGCGACCAACAACTACAGCATGTTTGCCGCTGAGTTCTATCCCATAGGCTTCAAGTAAACGCATGATGCCTTTAGGGGTAGCACAGCCGTAGGCCTCTTCACCCATGCTCATGCGGCCAAAACCTAAACAGGTAACACCATCTACATCTTTTTCTGCACTTATCGCATCAAAGCACAGGCGTTCATCAATTTGGTGGGGGACTGGGTGCTGCAACAAAATACCGTGCACATTCGGATTGCTGTTTAATTCCTGAATTTTTGCAAGTAATTGTTCCGTTGTGGTAGATGACGGCATTTCCACTTTCAGTGATTCCATGCCAATGCGAGTACAGGCATTGCCTTTCATTTTCACATAGGTAGCAGAGGCTGGATCATCACCAACAAGAATGGTTGCCAGAATGGGGGTTTGGCCATTACTGCGCGCTTTCAACGATGCAATGCGAGCGGAGAGTTCCTGTTCAGTTTTTTCGGCAAGGGCTTTGCCATCCAATACGAGTGCGGACATGGGCGCTAACTACCTGTGTGATAAAAGATGAAGGGTATAAATCTGAGGTCGCGCATTTTCCCACAGCAAGGATAAGTCGCCAAGGGAATAAAGTGAGTAAGCAAAATACTATCGTAGAAAAATGAAAACGGAATCAGATGTAATCTTCGGAAAGATCTTTGAGAAAGAATAAAATCTAATGATTAATTGCTTGGGAATTCTGAGGAGGGATTGGGGTGGCTGATGGGGCTCGAACCCACGACCACTGGAATCACAATCAAAAGCTATATTCTTACAAATCAATAAGTTAATGTTATTTTTCCAAAGATAAAACGATTTTAAGGTCATTAAAAAGCCCACATTTTATGGGCTTTGTTTTTCCATCTTCGGAACTATTTCGGCTAATTTTGACTACTGATGCCCTGAAAATACTGTGGATCGTCAGGGTCGATTATTTGTACTTCGGAGTCATGTTTACGCATAAAGGCTTGAGCTTCATGGATTGAGTTAATCAATTCTGTCCTGGGTTGATCTGGATTTTTTAATATCTCAATCTGAGCATTTAGTAGCCTCCTAAGGATTTCGATCGGAATTAAAGCTGATCCAATCCATGTGTCGAAAAGCAAAGAGGTTAAATCGTCTTTGTATTGGGATCCGTTAAGGTGGTGATTTACTTCAAGGTTTACTTTTGCCGGGTGGTCTTTTGCCCAATCTTCAAAGTTTTGTCTGTGCATAGTTAATAGCCTATTTTGTCGATGGAATAACACCTGGTTTGCGATCGTAAACGGCCTGCATTTTCTTGCTGCGGTGGCCGCCTGCTTTGTTGTTGTGGTCGCTCACGCCCTTGGCTTTTATGTCATGGAATGTGAATCGCTCCTTTAGGCCTTCGTCCATGGCTTGACGCATTATACGGGCCCAAGCGCTCTTGAACGATTCCTTTGGAATGGCTTCGCCGGTTTTGCTGTGAAATATGGGGCGCTTAAGGTTGGTTGGCGCCTCGGGAAATAAGCTGCGGGCCACTGCCAGCGCTTTGCGAAGGCGTTCTGACCAGCCGGTTACCTCGGCGATGCTGCCTTTGGTGCGGCGCAGGTAAATGCCGTCTGGCGTTATGTCTGCTTCGGTTAGGGCGCGCAGTTCAATTGTGCGGGCACGCATTAGGTAGGCGAACTCCATCATGGGTGCCAGGTAAGGGTAGGCGCTTTCGCTGGCGATTTTGTGGACCTTTTCGTATTCCCAGTCCTCAATGTAGCGGTCGCGCGGTTTCTCGCGGAATTTGCGTACCTGCTTGGCGGGGTTAATTTCTACCCATGAGCGCTCCAATCCCCAGCTGAATAACACGCTCATATAACTGTGATGGCGGTTGGCGGTGACAATTTTGCCTTGCTCTGCTAGTGCGTCCATAAATTGGCGGACGTGGGGCGCTTTGATGTGGCTGGGCAGCATGTGGCCAAATACCCGGATGATCCGCTTTGAATAATGGTTGTAGTCGGCCTGGGTGTTGGGTGATAGGGCGACAAACTGCATGCTGCGGTGATAGGCCGCAATCAGTTTGCTCATGTCGTCCACTTCAGGCGGAGTCTCTTTGATCTTGGCCAGCTGCGCCCACACTTCAGCCTTGACTGCTTCGGTCTCTATTCCATCTTTTGGCAAAAAGCACAGTTTTATGGTCTCGCCTGAGCCTGGGCGATATTCGTAGCGTGACTTACCACGATACACGCGCGGCGGTAGCCACTTGTCTGCTTCGTTTGATCGTTTTCCTGCCATGGTGCGCCTATGCTGCGTGAATTCGTGGGCCTTCGTGCTGAGGCTCTGTTTTGGTATTGGCTGATAACTGGCGATTATAGGCCTCCCAGCTTAGGGAAGGGCGGCCATCTGCGCGCAGGGTAAACCGGATCCCGTTTTTGCGCAGCTGGTCGCACTGCTTAGCCGGGTGCTTGGCCCCGGTGATTTCTTCGAATTCGGCTGGGCTGATAAGGTTGCTGCTCATGATGCCTCCTTTAGTTTTGTAACCCAGTCTCGGGTTATCTGAGCCGCGCCACGCAGTTGTTGGTGATAGTTCAATTGCGGGTGAAGTTGTTCCAGGTAGTTTGCATTGGCAATCATCTGCGATGCCTGCTCTTGCAAACCTGAAATTAAAATGCGGGCTGGTTCGGTGCGATCCAGATAGTTTTCGCAGCCGTGACACAAATTTTTTCGTGGGTCTGGATCGTCTCCGCAATATGAGGTGCAATCGCATGGTGGTTTCATGAGGCCTCCTGGGCTGCTTTTAGTAGCGCGGTGCGATATTGGCTGAGTGACTGGTGTGTAATCGCCCAAGCGTCATCACTAATGGTTAGTATTAAGCGCGCAAGTTTTTTATGTCTGTTAGCCAGCTCAATCGCGACCGCTGGCGTTACTGTGTTAATAAAATTGATGTAGTTTTCTTCATTGGGCGACTGCTGCATTGAAGTGGCAGCGGCTATGATCGCGTCGGTTTTTTCTTTATCAAGCATGTCTATCTCCAGATATAACACTCATAGCCGTAGTCGGGCAGGGGGAAGTTATCGTAAAAATCATCGATTTGTTGATCGGTGGTTTCGTCGTCGATTGCTAATAAAAACTTTGCCCAGTGTTCAAATAAATCGCATTGCAAAATATCCATCAATTCATTCGTGTGCATTTCCAAAATTGGTAGCAGTTCTTCCCTAGTGATGGGTTGTTTTATGGTGAAGGTGTTGCTCTCCTTTTCCTTTTGAAAAGGGCGCTTTACCCAAATATGCACACGGAAAATTTTTCGACCTCTTGGTACCAATCGCCAGTGCGCTTTGTCTGGTGCGCGGAAAGTTAGAAACGGTTTCATCGCATTGAATTTTTTTGCTCAAATTTATTCCATACCGGCATTAACGCGCACGCACATGTATCGACGTTATCGCGCATGCGCGGTATTCCGGTGTTATGTTTGCTCTCGTCGCATATTTTCAGTTACCTGCAAAAATCTTTTTGCGGCCTCGCCAGCATCCGCTCTCGCTTCAGCTAAGGAGTTTTCTGCTTGCGTAACTGACCGTCCGGCTAAGCTTACCCATGCTTTAGCGTTGTCATAAATTCGCTTCCACGCATCACTCTCCAATTCAAAATGCGTGTTTTCATATATGTTAATTCCGTCCGCGTCTTGCGCTGGCCATAGGCCATTTGGGCAGGAAACCTTAACCGGCCTCTGCTGGTCTTCATCCGCGCGAAACATAACAACCGCATCAAACGGATGCGCAGTGGTGTCGCTTTTGTTTTGTTCGTAATTCATAGCTTTAATTTCCGTAATTAGTTAATGGGCGCACCGGTTATCGCAGGGTTATTTTTACGCGCTTTCCCAGTTAAATGTTGCGCCGTTGTTGCATTCAACCTCTATGTTTCTGGTGAAAACACGCTTTAAGCCCCCGTTAGGCTCGCAAAGCTTTTCAGCTTTATCTATATCTTGCTTTGTCACAACGCCGCATCCCTGTAAACATAACAACGCAATGAAAATCGACAGCCCAAAAGGGGCACGTTTAAGGTTTTTCATAAATTTTTACTCCAATAAATTAGTTAGTTTGTGGGCTGCGCTTTATCGCAAGGTTATATTTATTCAAAGCAGTCACAAGAAATCTCTGGCGAATGCTTGAACATGTCCGACTGGCGCTGGTAATAATCAATCACTGATCGCCAACTGTAATTTCTACCCAATCCTTTAACCTGTGTAAGCTCCGCGTTATCTTCCATAAATATTGCCTTTGCGATCAGCTCCGGCTCCGTATCGTAAAGCTCTTTAATTTCTTCAATCTTCGTGCTGGGGCAAAAAAAGCAGGCGCTTTTATTTGGTTTTGGAAGCCCTTCGCGAACAATCGCATTAACGCAATCTTCTCTGTGCCAGCCCCACTCTACAAGAGGGTACCAAATTTCATATTTAGCATTAACGTATTCTTTAATCCTGTGGCTTTCGCCGCAGTCATAACCAATTATTTTTTTAATCTTATTACCTGCTTTCCATTCCGCTATCGCGCTTGGCAGGTTGTTGTAAAATTTATCCTGCGGGAAAATTTTGTGCTTTTGACTGCAACTCTTAAAACCATAAGCAAGGCTTGGTAGGGCATTTTTTTCAATGCACGCTTCGTAAAGGTGGTTTGCTGATCCGTCCGCCTTAACTTGTGTTACGGTCGTAATTTCTGGGAAGCCATTTTTTACGCACCATTCGCTCATTAATTTAATGTGCGCGTAGGTTTTTGGCCTTTCTGCGCCGGTGTCCGCAAAAGTAATCACATCCGGCCTAACGCCTAAATTTTTAAGCTGCACTAAAATAGCTGTGCTGTTAGTTCCACCGCCGTAGCACATAATTAACATCGAAGACTCCATCGAATAAATATAACAATTCGCATCACCACCGCTGCGCTGGACGCACTGCGTGCGCCGGTGTGCTCGGGGTTATAAAGCGTTTCATCACGCCGCCCTCCTGATTTCCTGCACGTTGTAATTCGCGCGCACTAAAGCTTCTGCAAGGGCAGGGCATACGCTATTACCGCAGCGGGCGACTTGTTTGTATTTGGGTATTGGGTTGCCTTGCGCATCGCGGTCGATGATGTAGTTGCGTGGGAATCCCTGGGCGGCGAATAATTCGTGCGGCTCCAGCATGCGCATGCCGATATCGACAATTTGATATTGCTCGCCACGGACGGTAACTAATCCAAATCGATCTTGTGCGGTTACGGTGTGGAGTGGTTCGCGGAGGCTTACGCCTTCTTTTTCGTTGCCGTAATACTTAATCAAAAATGCGCGCACTTCGCCGACGTGATCGCGCATTGTGAGCGTGGGTAGTGGCTCATCAATTGATTGGGCATCCTGATTCTTTTTCATTTTGATCAGGTGGCTCGTGACCATTCCTATCGCATGCGCAGCTCCGCCCGGGCGTTTTACAAAGCTTCCGGCGGTGATGGTGTGTACAGGCTCATCCATCGCGCTGCCAACGGCGCCAGTGCGAAATTTAGTTAGGAATGCGGCGACCAGACCAAATCGGTTTTCAGTGGTTTGTGTGGCGAGCGGATCAGTGCAGTATCCGCCGCGTGACTCGGTTTCGGATTTGGCACCGTAGTATTTTGTGATGTGTGGCATTACCAGGCAGTGTTCTGCCTTTGTGGTGATGGTCGTAAGCGGCTGCGATGGGTCGTATTGCATTCCGTCGCCTCCAAAACCTTGCTGGCCAATGCGCACAATAAACGGCTTGGGATTGTCGATAACGTAGCGTTGTATGCCGCGTGCAATTCTGCGCAATGTGTTTTCGGCTAACGGTTTTTTGCGTTCAAAAATTGAAGGGCAGGGGATTGACCAGTCAATAATTTCAGCGGCGGTTTTCCATTTTTTCAGCCCGGACTTTTTAAAATCCAAGCGGGCTGGATTGCCATGAGTCGCTTGCGGCCAAACGATCGGTTGCGCGTCGCAGCGAGCGATAAGGAAAAAGCGTTTGCGAATTGTTGGATCGCCAAAGTCGCTCGCGATCAAGTTGCGC
The DNA here is from genome assembly GCA_035481425.1 of Cellvibrio sp. Lineage (GTDB taxonomy): Bacteria > Pseudomonadota > Gammaproteobacteria > Pseudomonadales > Cellvibrionaceae > Cellvibrio. The sequence goes on from DATIGS010000041.1 coordinate 81,920, forward strand.
CAGTCAACCTGATAGCCTAATTGCTGCAGTTGTTTAACGAAGCTTTGGAATGTTTTTCCTTTGCGTGCAGGGCATGGCTTGCCATCAATCACAGGTCCCCACGTTTTAAATTCCTCAACATTCTCCAGCATGATAATGCGTGGCTTCACCGTTGCCGCCCAGCGCATTGCTACCCATGCCAAACCGCGTATTGCTTTGTTTACAGGCGTTGCGCCTTTGGCCTTGGAAAAGTGTTTACAGTCCGGGCTAAACCACGCCAAGCCGACGGGTTGGCCGTTGGTGACTGCGCGTGGGTTTATGTCCCACACGCTTTCACAATAATGCGTGGTGTGCGGGTGGTTGATGGTGTGCATCGCGATCGCGTCAGGATCGTGATTGATGGCGATATCGACCGGGCGGCCAAGTGCCATTTCAATTCCGGTGCTCGCACCGCCGCCGCCTGCGAAGTTGTCGACGATTAATTCATCAAGCCATAGGTTTTGCTGTGGGCTGGTGCGATAACTGGTTAACATTTTTCATCCTGTTTTGTAGGAAATCTCCTACACGATATTCAGCCATTTGCGACTGGTTTGGTTTTGGTGGTTCTCTATAATGGCCACATCTGCTCCTTGATGCAGATGGGTTATTGAAAGGTGAGCGCCGGTACCATAAGGAAATGGGTCGGCGTTTTTTTTAGCCTGCCGATTTGCAATACACGTATATCGCGGTATTCGGGCAATCCGTTTTAATTCCCAAATACACCAGCGCGATAAAGCAACCAATCACGAAACCCGTCAAAAATTTCAAAATCACTTTAAAAACACTGATAAATTTTGACTGGCTCATAGCTTGTAAAACCTCTCGTGAAAATCCTTCATATTTTCTGTGCTCTCTGGGCAAGTGATGGTGATTGCCGCCCAGGTGAAAAACATCCAAATCACGGCGGTGCTTGAATACAGGCCTTTGCTGATTAGGTGCGCGGATATGGCGCCGTTAATCAGTGCGGCAAGCGTGAACAAAAATAAATTCGTGATGAGTTGCCGCTTTGTGATTTGTAATGTCTTCATGTTTTCTATCTGCCTGGTTCAGTTAAAACCCGCCGTTGCCAGCGGGTACCGCTTTCGTTTGTTGCGTATGTCGGCGCAACCCCAAAGGCTCTTTTGCGAAAGCTTTTGCGGTTGGCCACTGGTGAGGGCAGTGGCTTCCCGTTAAAACTATTCTGCTGCGGCTGCCGTCGATGAATCGCTATCGTTGCTTTGCGCTGGTTCGTAGTGGTTGTGATTTTCTTCTGCGAGAGTGGCGGGCGCGGCGCTCGCGGTGGTGTCTTGTTCCGCGTCGGCTTCGATCAGGGTAATGGTGTTGCCGCTGTAAACGTGCTGAACGGTTTCTTCACCTGGTTTAAGAATGGTGTGCAGTTGGTCGTTCACTTTTACGTGAACTACTTTGTTCTGGTCGTGCATGTGGGCTTTGATTGAAACTGTGGTTGTCATAAATACTCCGTGTTAATAAATGGTTTGTGTTCGTTGCAGTGCAACCAAAACAGCTCTGTGCCAAAGCGGTTTTGGTTGCCCACTGGTGAGGGCCAGTGGGTTCCCGTTTTTAAACTGGTGGTATTGCGTGCACCAGGTGGCCTGTTTTTTTGCCTTCGTTGATTTTTGCTACTACGTCGTTAAAGGCGTCGTCTACAAAAACGTGAGGGCGAATTAGCGTGTACCACATGGTTAGGCCGCCTTGGCTGATGCGGTAGCGGAAGCGTGCTTCAACTTCGTATGCATTGCCTTTCATGAATGGTGCAACGATAAGTTTTATTTTTTCGGGGATTTGCAGCTGCGCGGTTACACCTGCTTGGCCTTCAATTTTTTCGGTGTAGTTGAATTGCACTTCACCGTTGTCCAGCCGAATTGCGCTTCTAAAATCAGTACTGCTACTTGCCTTTAAGGTGGAGGCAATTTGCAGCATTGTGGCGCCGTCTGGCTCTGAAATTTCTTTCAGGTTTTCTTCAATGAAGAGGGCGAATTGTTCTTGCTCCATCTTCTTGTTGTTGAATTCCATCCACGCGCCCCATTCTTTGGTTTTGGGGCATTTATAGAACGCTGTGTGACGTTTCCATGCCGGTTGGTCTGGTGACTCGTGGTAATCAAATATTGCGGTCAGCGTTGACTCTTTGTCGTTCACAAAGATGGTGCTACTTTCGGTGGCGTAGCGATTGAAGTAAGTGATAAAACTTTCTTCGGTTAGCAATTCAATGGCTTGCTTCAGGTGGCGCGGTTGTTTGAGTTGGCTTTCAACAAGCGCATTTAAGTCGTGCACCTTCATGTTTTCGGGCACGATAAAAACCGGCACATCACCAACTTCGGTTTTGATTACTTGCTTCTTGCCAAACTCAACAGCTTCGCGCAAATCAAAAGGCTGCGGTAATGTTGCCGCTGGTGGTGCTGGTGTAGGATCTGGACGTTCCATGGTTTCTCCAAATGGTTAGTGTTGCCGGTTAAATGGTTTTAACGTTGGGGTGTGGTTCATCAACCAGTTTTGTAACGGCTGGTTTTTCTGCCACGATTTTCAAATCAAGCGTGCCTTGGGCTGGGTCGGTGCGTTGCAAGTTGCCTTCTGGTGTGCCCCAGAAAATAGTGTCGCCAATTGCGAGCTCCGGCTTTTTAAGTTTGATTTCCGGGCGCAGGAAGTACTGGCCAGAATCACCTTTGTCCGGGCGAACGGTGATGGTTAAGGTGATTGATCCTTTCTGCTCTGTGTCGCGGCAGGACTGGATCAGTTCATTCAGCTTTTCACTCAATTCCTCTTGCGTTTTTCCATTTCGGATTTGCTGGAGGGCATAAGCGAATAGGTCTTGTCTGGTACCCATTTTTAACCTCTGTGTTGTTGTTGAAAGTGATCTTCACATGCCTTTACTGCTTCCTTTGCGCTGGAAACAAACGCGAAGAATTTTCCATTTGGCGCGTGTGCGACGTAGGTAAAACTTTCCATCGAAATATTGCGGCCCTTGGTGATGCGATAGCCTTTGTCTGATTCGATGTAATGCTCGTTAATATTCATCCACTGCACTAGCTAGCCTTGCTGATGGGAATGCCCATGGCGGCAAGCTCTTGCAGGCATTTGTCGTGCTCGCGCATATCGCTTTCGCTGTATGGCTTTTGTTGCGCGGCAACGGCGTTTTGTTCGTTCAGGGTGGGCACCATTGGTGGTAGGCCGCTGCTGATTCCTAATTGCTTTTCCAATTCGTTAATTCCTAACCTGGTTAACACGGTCACCACGTAATTGATCATCACTTTTTTATTGCGATGTGATGGCCGTTTGCGGTGCTCTGTAGTTAAAAACCCTGCGGCAATTGCCCACTGGTATGGGCGGTTGCGCGTGAGTTTTGCTGCGTTTATCCAGCTTTTTTTCAATGGATATTTTTTGCTTTCGCCGCGCAGTGTTTTGTAAAACTCCGGCTCGGCGATTCCGAATAAATGCGCCGCGTCTTTTAGGTCGTAGCATTTATCGGAATTTTTCATTTGTTACGCCGCCTGCTTTTCATTTGCTGCGGTGATCGAGCGGATCATCGCGGCGATGGATTTGCGATCGTGTGCGTTGAGATTTTTTGCATCGACCAAAATGTCTGTCGATTTGGCGGGTAGGGGATGAAAATCGGTAAAGCCTTCGCCGTGCAATACGTGAACCATTACGCCGCCGCGCTTGCGGATGAAATCCATTTCTCTTGTGTTGGAGATATTGCTAACCACATGGCCGCTAAAAAGGTTTTGAATTGTTTCGGTAAAACCGGCGGTGGATTTTGCGAGCGCGAGGTTTGCGGTATCCACAAAATAATCAGTGTTCAGCTCATAAGTGGCGGCAAGGAATGAGCGCTCAAATGCGGCGACGGTGCATTTGAGTAAATCAATTTTGTGATTGCCTGGCAGGCTTGCTGCCATTTGCGGGGTGGACCCGGTAACAGCGGCCAGCACATTAATAAACGGCTGGCGCATGTTGATATTGATTAGGTTCAGCTCTTGGCTAATCAAATGCACGATTGTTTTTGTGAGCTGGCTGCGTTGTCCTGTAACGCCGACTAATAAACGGTTCATTAGCAAATATCCTCTATATCGATTAACAAGCTTTTGGGTTTGCCACTCCGTTGTGCGCGAGTGGGTTGGGTGCGGGTGGTGCGAGAAATGCGTGCGTTAATGTCATCGCCAGCTTGAAGCACTGACAAAAGGCACATGAAACCGGCGACCAAAATGTTGCGCAGTTCCAGGTAGCCATTGCGAATGGCTTTGGTGATGAGCTCCGCGGTTGAATCTGCATGCAATTTAAAAAACAGCGCATTAAGTGCCTGCTTGATATTTGCAGTGCTGCAACCTAAAAGCTGTGCGCATTCGCGTTGGGTTTTGCCCTGGGCGCGCAATAAAAGCACTTGCGATTGGCGAGGCGGCAAACCGCTTACGTGCATGCCGCCGCCGCTTAATTTTTGAGGTTGGGTGCTCATTGAATAAGCCCCTGTGACTTTGCCTTCCCGTAAGCAATATCAGTAAAAATCGCAATTGTGCGGTTAACGATTTCCATCTCGGTGAGCCATGCTTGGCTATCGTCATTTGAATTTTCATTCATGAGCTCGGAGCGCCGTTCAAGCAGTTCGGCCAGTTCGGGCGTGAGTTGGATTGGAAAAGATTGGTGGCTCATGCTGCCATGCCTCCGCCAATTGGGGCTGGAGTGGGCGGCGGGGTAGGTGCCTTGATGGTTTGGTGCGGTGCGACAAGGTGGTCGTATTGACCGGATACCACTTTAAACCCGGCTTTGGCTGCGTCGCGCACTAGATTGGCGTACATCCATTCGTAGCGGGCTTTAAAGTTCGGGTGGATTCCAATGCTGCACATAGCGATTTTCCCCATCGGTTGGTGTTGATGGGGTTGATAATAGAACCGGAAGTTACCTAGTGTCAAGAACCAATAGTTACCATTTTGTGCTGCTAAATGTTTTGGTCTATCTTTTCCGCTCACTCACCGATTCGTTTAACAGCTAGGAGGAGATGATTTGTGAGGACATCCGTTATTGTGTTACTAGCAGTATTAGCAGGCTGTGCGGCTGAAAGACCCGGGAATGCACAGTTGACATTTGGTGAGCGGCCGCCGCGCTGGGTGCCGTTGTATGAAGGTTCGCAGCTAAGCGTCGATGCAGATTACGATTATTATCCAGCAACAATGAATTTGAGCGATGGCGGGGCACTTAGGAGTGCTGACTGGGACGGGTTCCTGAAAGCTTACGCGGATCGTATTCCGGCGAACAAACGCGACATCGTTATTACTGGTTTAGCCCGGTGCAGTGTTGAGCAGGATAATGTTGATAAGTTCATACGGTTTGAGCCGCTCAAACTTTTAAGTGGTCCGTACGGTAAGAATTCTTTCGTTGCGGTTGAAGGGAAGTTGTACCCAAACTATACGGTTGACGCAAAATTAACCTTTTTGTTTCATGGTGACCGGTATGTTTTTGCAAATCGGGTGACAGTGGTTGCGGATGACTTTAGGTGGGATTCTCCGACTTTGGTTTTTGCTCGCGCACATTACACTACTGTAGTCGAAAGTGGTTCCATTGATATTCATAAGCCTGGCGTTAGGGGCGTAATAGAAAAAATTATTAATTCGAAAACTGCCACAGTCCGATTCGATTCGCTTCCAACTACAGATTTTGTTGTGACCGATAGGATGAGGGAGGATATGAAAGCCGTGCTTGCGGCCGTGGATGCTATAGATGGCGGTATTTAAAGATCAATTTCAATTCTTTTTGCTACGCCGATTATTGTGCAGTTCTCATCAATGATAATCGGTTTGTAGTCCGGGTTAAGTGATTTTAGATATTTATTCGGTCCGTCTATCGCAAGCTTTTTAAGGATTGTTTTGTCGCCTTCCTTCAGGCTTGCAAGCACGATTTTTCCGTCGTCTGCTGCGATTTCCGGGTCGATTATCACTATCGCGCCCGCTGGTATCGATGGGGATCCATAAGGATTAATCATGCTGTCGGTTGTAACTCGGATTGCAAAAGCTTTAGCGCTAACTTTTGCTGCGGTGTCGATCCACTCCACTGAAGTGTCTACCGCAAAATTGACGGCATTATTTTTACATATTTCGCCTAGATCTTCTGGAACTAAAGGCAGGCGAGTACTGCAAGGGTTCGTGATGTTGTATGTAGCGGGCTGTTCTTGAATATTGAATCCCGCTAATCTTTGGCCACGTCCGGATAAAAGCCATTCAGAATTAACGCCGAAATAATTTGCGATTTCATTAATTCTGGCTGTTTTTGGCATAGACTCGCCTTCAAGCCACTTTCTGGCACCTTTTTGCGATACACCAAAAATTCTAGCCATTTCAACTTGGCGACCGCTTCCCTTGGGCGGAAGCTGGTGCTGGTCCGCCACAAGATTAAGCCTTTTTGAAAACTCAATATTTTCTTCATTCATAGAACCTATAGTTACATAGTATTGGGTAACTTTCAGTGCTTGACCATTGGTAACTATTGGTTCTATTATTTGATCCATGAATACCATCACTCAAATTATACAAAAGCGCGGGCTGCTCAATTTGGCGGCTGAAATGGGGGTTTCTTATCAGGCGGTTCGCAAGTGGGAATCTCTTGGTGTGCCGCCTGATCGGGTCATTACGCTATGTGCGTTAACTGGTTGGGAGTGTTCTCCACACCAGTTACGGCCTGATATTTACCCTCATCCTGATGACGGGCTGCCTGCCGCTATGCGAAGTAAAACTGCCGCCTAACCGCCTGCCCACTGGGTAAGGCGGTCTTTTTGACTCTGTAATTTGTGAATAGATCATTTCGGCGACTCTGGTAGTGGGGTGGCCATTGTAGTTTTCGGCGCCAGCACGGTTCTATTCCGAATTGGCTATGTGGTTTTAACCAGTAGGGGTCGGCATGAATGCATTTACCGAAGGCTTAAAAAAGATTTGTGAAAACGAGCCGGCTAATACGGATTTGATGGGCGGTCTTGTTGCTTCTCTGGCTTATGCGGCGAATAACCCCGGGGCTGTAGCTGAGCTGGGAACGCCGTTGTACGCGAGCATTATGGATACGTTTCAGGCGCTGGACCATTCGATAGTTCCCTGTAGCCAGTGGTGGATTTCCCACTACTGGTCCAGTGGCCACAAGTGCAGTAAATGCCGTGAAGTTGCTGATCTGTTTCCACGTGGTGAACCAATGACCGCTCAGCGTTTTGAGGCCATAACCCAAAATATTGCGACACATCACGATCCTTCTTGCAGTTTCCACAGCGAATGTACCTATCAAGGCCTGCGTGTTTGTTTGACATTGAATGCACCATTTTCAGACAAGTAAAAATAAATACTACCTCAATAGGGGTGTCACATGAAAAAAACAGAGAGGGGTGGCTTGAATGGATATTTCATTGGTGGTTGCGGCGGCTGTTTTTTCCGGCTCGGCCATTTTCTTCACGTGGCGCTATGAAGTTCGCAGACGGCAAAAGCTGCAACTTAGAAAGACTCAAGGCGATGGCGTTTGCCCGGTTGGGTTTTGGGTGAGCAAAGGCGTGGGGTTGCCAGCCAATCAATTTTTGCTTGGGTTTCGCAATGATGGCGGAATTCTTTGGTTTGAAGTTAACGCGAATATTCTTTCTGATATGGGCGTTTCTGCCAAAACATTATTGGAAATGTCTGCGTCCGATTCGCTTTATCACTTAAGCCCCGTTGGAATTATTGCGACTGAATTGTCACGAAAGGAATTTCTCCAGCAGTACGGCAAACAGCGACCCGAGAAAAATTCCTAACAGCCATTTTGTGGCTTGATTCTTTTTGTATGTTTCAAGTGCGTTGTAGATGAGTTTTGCAGTCCAGTGTTTTTGGTATTGGCCGTAAAGGAAAGGGCTGCCTGGTGGCTCCGGTACGTAGGTGCCTTGCCACCATTTTGATATCGCCGTTTTTATTCGGTTTTTTATCGGCCGCTGCGGCACAGAGTTTTTCATGATTAATCTCCTGGATTAATTGTGATTAGGGATTGGGTGGTGGAACACCCAGTCCCATTTTTACACTAGATGCGCCTTGCTTGGCTAGGTCGGGTGTGTGCGTCAACTTAGATAAGAAAAGGTTCACCGATGAGCTTGAATGATTGCAGTCTCGATGATGTTGCCCAGGCGTTGAAGTGCCTGGATTGTGCAGACACCGATGTGTGGTTGCGCGCAGGGATGGCAATTAAAACGGAATTTGGCGAGGGTGGTTTTGATGTGTGGGACGCATGGAGCCAAGGCGATAAGCGTTACAAACAAAAAGAAACACTGAGTAAGTGGAAAAGTTTTAAAGGTTCCAGTGCGCGCGGTAGCGTGAGTATTGGAACGGTTTTTCACTGGGCATTTGCGCGTGGTTTTAAGTTTGAACGCCCGGAGCTTACGCCCGAACAAAAAGCCGCGTTTGCAAAAGAGTGTGAAGAACGCCGTGCAAAACGCGAGGCAGAAATATTACAGGAAGATGCCGACCAGCAGCGTTGGTATGATGTAGTCGCCGCAGTGGCTAACAACCTGGTGCCCATGCTCAAGCCTACTGGTGTGAGCAAATATTTGGGCGTTAAAAAAGTCGGTGCTTACGGGCTTTACTTTGCGCCGCATTCCTTTGTGATTCGCACCAACGACAATTTTACGGTTGATGTGATCACCGACCAAAAAGACATCGCGCAATTTTTTGAGCAGCAAAAGGCAATGCCTAAGGCTGAGCGCGAAAAAGTCAGTTTTTATTTTTTCAAAAAAGGTTCAATCCTTGTGCCGCTGCGCGATATAGCGGGCACCCTGAAAAACTTCCAGATTATTTTTACCGACGGCAAATCCAAGCGGTTTTTAACCAATGGCCGTAAGAGTGGCTACTTCCATTTGATTGGCGAGATTACCGACGGTGTTCCGATTATTTTTTGCGAGGGCTATGCCACTGGCGCGAGCTTGCATAAGGCAACGGGCTGGCCGGTAGTGGTTTGTTTTGATGCTGGCAATATGCCGGTAGTAGCAGAACAGTTCGCTGATTTCCCGCACCAAAAAATATTTGCCGGTGATAACGATTGGGAAACTGCGCTGGACCCGAAAAAGAAAAACACCGGTTTGGTAAAGGCGCAGGAAGCGGCGCGCATTGGCGGTGGTACCTGGTGCGTTCCGTTGTTCACGGGTGATGCAACCGGGTTAAGTGACTTTAACGATTTGCATGTTGCGGAAGGCTTGCCAGTAGTTAAGGCACAGCTTGAAACCGCGCTTGAAGGCAACCCGGTTGTGCATGACCTAAACCAATTCGAGGTTCCGCTCGATATGGTCTCCCCTGATTCCCCTCCTGATATGGGCGAGCTTGGCGACCCTGTTTATGATTTTATCCCGCCGGATAATTCCTCTCCCGAACCCTCTCTTTCCGTTGAGCAACTTACGATTGAAGGATTGTTAAGTCGCTACGCATTGACGGATCCAGATGCAAAAGTCTGGGATTCTTTGCAAAAGAAAATCATTAAGGCGGGCGCTTTTAAAAACATCATTCGCCCTGCGCTGTACAAAGAGTGGTTAGAGCACGAAAAGCGCCGCACGGTATTGCTTGATGATGTGGCTATCGAAGTCGCCAGCGCGCAAAAAAGGGGGCGTGGGGGGTTGGCGCAGGCGCTTAATCGCTATGTGTATTTGAACCCGAGTGATTCGGCGTGGGACAAGATTGATCGCCAGATTGTTGCGCTGAGCCATTTGAAATACGCGATCGCGGATTGTTTTGATATGTGGGTGAAGCACCCTGACCGTGAAGAAATACCGCATAAGAATTTAGTGTTTGACCCGACGCAACAATGCGATACGCAGACGCACATTAATCAGTTCCGTGGGCTGGCGATTAAACCCAGTGATGACCTGGACAAATGCCGGGGCATTATCGAAATGCTCATGGGTTTGTGTAACAGGGATATGGCCGTTTTTAAATGGCTCAAGCGTTGGTTGGCTTACCCGCTGATTAATGTTGGGGCCAAGATGGAAACATCGGTGCTGTGCCACTCTGATGTGCACGGCTCCGGTAAGAGTTATTTTTTCGATGTGGTGATGCGTGGCATTTACGGCGAGTACTCGCGCACGGTTGGCCAAGCCCAGCTTGAAGGGCAGTACAACGATTGGATGAGCAAGGTGCTGTATTGCGTGTATGAGGAAGTATTGAGCCGTAGCCAGCGTTATAGCCATACAGGAACGATTAAACAGACCATTACCGGTAAGACTGTTCGCATTGAGAAAAAGTTTATGAGTGGTTGGGAGGAGGCGAACCACATGAATTCTGTGTTCCTCTCCAATGAAGTATTGCCGTTGCCGGTGGAGCCAAGTGATCGCCGGTTTTTGGTGATATGGCCTGAGGCGAAATTGTATGAGCGATTGCAGCGCGCAGTGGATATCGAATTAAAAAATGGTGGTGCTGAGGCGTTCTATCGCTACTTGCTGAATACGTCTATGCAGGACCCCGATGAAGATTATCCGTTTGATGAGCACACCAAGCCGCCCATGACCGAAGCTAAGGCGCGGTTGATTGAGCACGGCAGACCGATATGGGAAGTGTTTTATAACGAATGGCAAAACGGTGCGCTCTACCACAATGATGAACAGGTGCCGTTTTGCTCGGTTCGCACATCTGACCTGTACGCGATATTTCAAACCTGGTGCAAGCGCAACAATGAGCACGGTATGGGCGCGCATAAATTTTCCAGCTTTATTGGTAGCAAGGTTAAAAAGCGGCCTGATGTGCATTTCAAAGATCACCAGCGATCCGGCAAATCTGTTTTTTATTTGATTGGAGCGCCGCCTGAAGGAAAGTCCCAAGAGGAATGGCTTGCCGGTTGTGTGGGTGAATTCATGCGAATTTTTGCAGCTGGCGTGCCGGATCATGGCGAAGCCGCTTAGTTTTGCCGGTTTGCCGGATTGCTTGCCGTTTTTATGAGATTTGTAACTTGTTGAAAAATATAGTTTTGCCGGAATGCCGGAATGCCGTTTTTAATTTTGCTCTCACGCGCACATGTGCGTGCGCGCGCGTGATGTGTGATTAATAAAATCCAGAATCAATAAATTTTTTCTCACGCGAAGAAAACAATAAACGGCATTCCGGCAATCCGGCAAATAGATAAATATCAATAACTTACAGTGATTTAAAAAACGGCATTGAGACGGCATTAAGACGGCAAAGATTTTTTAGTTAATTTTCGGAGAATAATCATGAGTGACGCTGTGCATTTGTTGCTTTGCGAGTGGGGCAGGTGGAGCAGGGGTGGTATGGGCGGCCGTATTGCTCGATGCGGAATCTGGTTGGACAATGAAGATGCTCCGAACATAAGTGACGATAGGGCGGCACAAGTTGATCGCGCGGTGATAGCGCTTGGCGTTGACAGCCCTGTGCTTCGCGAAGTGTTGGAATTAACCTACCAGAAGCAATTCGGTGTGATCGAAATTGGATTGAAGTTGAGGGTTGGTCGCTACACTGTTGATAAATATTTGGTTGATGGAAAGGCATTTGTTCGTGGCTATTTAAGCCACATGAAAAACGCCGCGTAAAAAAAGCTTGCAAAGTGCAGCAGTGAAACTGTAATTTATATGTACGCTTGAGCAGAGCTACACAGTAAACAAAGTAAAAGGCCGTTGGGGAAACCTAACGGCCTTTTTGTTTGCGGCTCTTTCTGGTGTGTGAAACTAAGCTATCGGTATTGCCCGGCCTTTTGTGCCGGGCTTTTTTTTGGAATTTTTTCGTATGACGAAATTGGTTGCCGGTTACGGGCTTGTTGCGTTGGCGCACATTAAGCATTACGCCCAAGCCGTATGTGATGTGCTTGGTCGCGGTGAGCATAATTCTGCTGTGTATTTGTTGTGTGAGACGGCTGCAGCCGAAACCCATTACGGTACCTTTCGTGATGCGACGCCTGGTGGTGCTGGCCGTGGTTTGTTCCAGTGTGATGAGATTGCATTCAAAGATGTGTTGATGCGGGTTCGCCAAGCTGATGTAGATGCGCTCAAGGCGGCGTTTGATTTCGATTTGCGCAAAGTGGAATGGGACGATTTGAATTTATCGCCATTGCTTGCTGCTGTTGTTGCGCGCTTGCATTACAAGTTAAAGCCTGAGCCCATCCCGCTCACGTTGGTTGGGCGTGCTGCGTATTGGAAAAAGTATTACAACACTTCGTTGGGTAAAGGTACGCCTGCGGAGTACATCGAGCGCGTAAAACCCTTTCAGGTTTATTTCTAATGGATAACGGTGGCGATCAGAACTGGATTGGTTTTTTGGTGATGTTGCTAATGGGCGTCTGGGGTGGGTTTGTTAATCACTTGGGGCGCTTGCGTCGTGGAGAGATAAATCTATCCAAGCGATTCCAGGAGCTGGCGATAGATGTGCTCACCAGTAGCTTTAGCGCTGTGGTAATCGGGCTGGCTTTGATGTCTGCCGATGTGCATCCGCTTTTGTGTTTTGCGGTTGCAGGTGTAGGCGGTCATGCGGGTGCGCGTTTGATTTTTAAGTTGGAACGCTTGCTGTTTAATCGTGTTGATTCCTTTTCTCCAAAAAAATGAGGCTCGTATGAAACTACTTACTCGCGTTGGTGGGTCGATTGGGTTGCTTTACCTGGTGTGCGTTATGTTTGCAGTTGCGGCGATCGATGGTGTGGAAGTGTCGCCAGTGCAAAGCGCTCATGCCGACACCACTAGTTCGGCTCCTGCTGAGCCTGTGAAGGTTGAAGAGATTAAGCCTGATGTGAAGGCAGATTCAGCTACACAAGATGAAGGTGTGGTCGGTAAGGTTGCGAATACTATTCCGGATTGGGCTGAGGTGTTGAGTGCGTTGTTCCTGTTGGCTGGTGCCATCACTGCAGCGACGCCTACACCCAAAGACAATGTGGCTTTGGTTGTTGTGCGAAAGTTGTTTGACATACTTGCGTTCAATTTTGGTGGGGCGAAGAACGCGGGCGCTGATAAGAATAAAGCTAATCGCCTTTGATTGCTTTCCGGGTTGTTAATCCCTTCTGAGTAGATCCCAATGATTAATTTAAAGCGTTTGATGATTGCCTTGTGTGCATCGTCACTGGTTGTGCTTTGTCTGCTGGTTAGTGTTGGTTGCCAGCACTCAAGCCCACGCAATGACCTGCTGGTTGATATCGCTGTGAGCCAGGGTGTTATCCGATTCATTGAGGCGGGTGCTACGCCAGTGGAAGACGCTGAGCGCCGTGATGATTTGATCGCAGCTCTCAGTGTTGCGCGTCAGTTTGTTGATGGTGATACGCCAGTGAGTTCGATCAATTGGACTGATGAGTTTATTCAGCTGATGGATTGGGAATCGCTCTCTGTTAACGATCAGGTTCTTCTGGCGCAATTGCTTGAGCTGGTGCGTAGTGAGTTGGATATGCGTACCAGTGATGCAGAGCTTGAGCTGTATTTGGGCCGCGTTATCGATGTGGCAATCCATTCGGCTGGATCAATCTAATTGCCAGCGTACGGTGTTAAATCATCGCTGTATAACTATCAGTGGCAGAAGGCGCGTAAGGAATATCTTAGGCTCAACCCCATGTGCGTTGAGTGCGAGAAGCGTGGATATGTTGTTGAGGCAACGATTGTCGATCACATCATTCCTCACAAAGAAGATTTGGAATTGTTTTGGGATCGCGACAATTGGCAGTCGCTCTGCAAGCCATGCCATGACAGGCACAAGCAGCGGCTTGAGAAGTCCGGCCGCGTAGTTGGTTGCACGCTCGATGGTGTTCCGATTGATCCGAATCACCATTGGGCTGGGCGATGAATGAAAAAGGGGTAGGGGGGTTAAAACCTTAAAATCCTCCGCCTTCTAGACCGATCCCCCCACTCTGTTTTTATCAGCGGGAGTTTCGGAGGGGGGGGGGGTACCTAAAAGCCATCGGGTTATTTTTTTCGATTTTTGAATTGCGGATTTTTTATGGGTACTCGCGGGCCAAAACCTTTGCCGGATAACGTTCATAGACTGAACGGGAATCCCAGCAAAAAGAAATTGGCAGTCCTTCATGATGGATCGCGCATTCCTGTTGAGATACCCGATTGCCCGACGCACCTTTGCGCGGCGGCAAAAAAAGAATGGAAGCGAATCACAGTTGAGCTTGAGCGCTTGGGGTTGATTGCGAAGATTGACCGCGCCGCGCTCGGTGCTTATTGCGCGGCCTATGCTCGCTGGGAAGCGGCTGAGAAAAAACTTAACAAAGAGGGTATTGATTCATTGGTTTACAAAATGCCTTCTGGCTATGAGCAAACCAGTGCATGGCTACAGATAAGCAACCGCTCTTTGGAAATCATGTACAAGTTCCTTGCAGAATTCGGCATGACACCCTCCGCGCGTTCACGCGTTTCAGTGACCGTGCAGCAAGATTTATTTAATGAGCCAGTCAGCACAACAACACAACCACCACCAAAGCCCGCCGACAAGTTTTTTAGACATTGACGATCCAGTCACTCACTACGCGCAATGCGTGGCGAGCGGGGAAATTATCGCCGGGCCACACGTGCGGAATGCTTGCGCGCGCCATTTGCGTGACCTGGAGTCAGGCCATGAGCGCGGTTTGGTCTGGGATTTAGAGAAGTCACGTTTTGCATTGGAATTTTTCCCGGCAGTTTTATGTTTAAACGGTGGAAAGTTCGAAGGTAAACCGTTCGAGCTGGAATTGTGGCAAGCATTCATCGTTGGCAGCTTGTTTGGTTGGTGCTGGGAGGCTACCGGGTACCGGCGTTTTCAAATCGCCTATATCGAAACTGGGAAGGGTTCCGGTAAATCGCCGCTTGCTGCTGGTATTGGTTTGTTTGGATTAATTGCCGATGGCGAAAACCGCGCGGAAATTTACGCGGCCGCCACGTCAAAAGACCAGGCGGCGATTCTATTCCGCGATGCGGTCGCGATGGTTGACCAGTCTCCGGAGTTGGATTGGCGAATCGTGCGCAGCGGTAGCAAGGGAAAAGAAAATAACCTTGCGTATCACGATACCAGCAGTTTTTTTCGCCCAATTGCAGCGGGTGAAGGGCAAAGCGGGCCGCGCCCACACATCGTGCTGCTGGATGAAATTCACGAACACAAAGATTGCACCGTCGTTGAGATGTTGCGTGCTGGTTTCAAATTCCGCGCGCAACCGCTGCAGGTGATGATCACTAATAGCGGATCAAATCGTAAATCGGTGTGCTGGGAATACCATCAATTCGGTACGGAAGTCTGCGGCGGTGCCCGTGTTGACGATACATTTTTTGCGTACATATGCGCGCTCGATCCAAAGGATGATCCATTCGAGGATGAGAACTGCTGGGCGAAGGCAAATCCCTCGCTTGGCGTGACTATTCAGCATAAATATTTGCGTGACCAGGTGACGCAAGCGAAAGGAATGCCAGCCAAAGAAAGCCTTGTGAAGCGCGTTAACTTTTGCATGTGGGTGGAATCAGTGGCGCCCTGGATCAGCTACCACGTTTGGCAAGACGCGAAAGAAGAATACGATCGGGATTTATTGGTCGGCCGTACTTGCTACGGCGGTTTGGATTTGTCATCAACGACTGACCTCACCGCATTTGTGCTCGCGTTTGAACCTACGGATGACGATCCCTATTGGCGATTGCTGCCGTTTTTTTGGTTGCCTGAAATCGGGTTATCTGAAAAAGCGAAAACAGACCGCGTTGAATATGTGGTGTGGAAAGAAAAAGGCTATCTCGAAACCACGCCGGGCAAAGCGATCAGTAAATTGCACGTACTGCTTCGCATCGTAAGCATTATTGAATATTACGATTTGCAAAGCATTGCGTATGACCGTTGGCGAATTGAAGATTTATTAGCGCTGGCTAACGACAACGGCGTGTCGCTTCCTGAAATTATTCCGTTTGGCCAAGGCTTCAAAGATATGGGACCCGCGGTGGACACGTTTGAAACGCTGCTCGCGAATGATCAGCTACGCCATGACGGGAACCCGGTGATGACTTGGTGTGCTGCTAATGCGGTGGTAGTGAGTGACCCAGCTGAAAACCGCAAGGTCGCAAAAGATAAAGCGCTTGGCCGCGTCGATGGAATTGTCGCCGGCTGTATGGCGCTGGGCAAAGCAAATGTCGTCACTGAAAAAGGTGATGAAGATGGTTTTTATCGGAGTCCAATAATCGCATGAAATTCTTCGCTCCATTAACCAATTACCTGGGCGGCATTTGGACAGTGATTTGGGGCGGCTCAACACAGGCCGCCAAGACCCGCAATCATGAGCAGTCCGATTCTGGCGAGTGCATTTCCGCTGAAACCATTTTGCAATTCAGTACCGCATGGCGTTGCTGCCAGATCATTTCCCAGACCACGGCAATGCTGCCGCGCAAGCTGTATCGGAAAGATGCTGACGGTAAGCGAGTAGAAGTGAACGATGAACTTTCCATCGTCATTTGCAAGCGACCTAACTCAATGATGAGCGGCCGCAAGTTTTGGGAAATGATGTTGATGTGCGTGTGTTTGTGGGGCAATGCCTACGCAAAAATACTGCGCGTTGGTGGCCGTGTTGTTGGTTTGGAGCCATTGCTTCCCGGCTGTATGACGGTCGTGATTGATGGCAAGAAACTTAAATATGTGTACACCGAAAACGGCAATCAGGTGGAGTACCAGCAAAACGAAATATTTCACCTAAAAGGTTTAACCGTTGATGGGATTGTTGGCCTTTCGCCAATCAGCTATGCAAAGCAGGCCATGGGTTTAGCGATCGCTGCTGACAAAGCTGCATCCGGAGCATTCAAAAATGGAATGCGTCCATCCGGCGTACTGGAAATGTCGAATTTCTTAACTGAAAAACAGCGCGAAGACGTAAGGAAAAATATCGTTGAGCCTTTCTCCGGTGTTATGGGTACCGGAAAAACTATGGTGCTTGAAGGTGGCATGAAGTTTGGACAAGTGAGCTTCAACCCTATTGACGCTGAGCTACTGGGCACTCGCAAATTTCAACAGGAAACAATTGCTGGTTGGTACGGTGTTCCCGCGTGGCTCGCTGGTATTAGCAACAGCGGTACATCTAATTTCGGTACTGGACTGGAACAGCAAAACCTTGGCTTCCTGACCTACACGTTAAGCAGCTATATCGATGAAATCGAGAGTGCCATCGATAACCAATTGCTCACACCAGAACAGCGCAGCAAAAATATTTATTTAGAGCACAGCCTTGAGGGGCTTTTGCGGGCGGACAGCGCCGGTCGTGCTGCCTATTACTCGACTATGACCCAAAACGGCATCATGACCCGAAATGAAGGGCGCATTAAGGAAAACCTAGAGCCGAAGCCTGGTGGTGATGTGCTAACAGTTCAATCTAACCTGGTCCCGCTTGATCAGCTGGGAAAAACAAACACGCCGACGCAAGCACTGAAAGATTCGCTGCGCGCATTTTTAAAAGAGGATGAGGCAGCATGATCAAAGAAAAAGCGTTTCCATTCGAAATCAAATCAGTGAATGACAGCACTGGCGTTTTCACTGGCTACCTGAGCGTGTTTGGCAATAAGGATTCGTACGGTGATGTTGTGATGCCAGGTGCATTTGCAAAATCGCTCGCGGCATGGAATGAAAAAGGCCGCTTGCCTCCTGTGCTGTGGCAGCACCGATCGGGTGAACCGATTGGCCCGTTTACAAAAATGTCTGAGGACGGTGCAGGCTTGTTAGTTGAAGGCCAGCTTCTCATTGCCGATATCGCACGCGCAAAAGAAGCACATGCGCTGCTCAAAGCCAAGGCGATTGGTGGTATGTCGATTGGCTATGAGGTTGCGGCGGGCGGTGAAGACTTTGATGCAAAAACCGGTACCAATTATTTGAAAGAGTTGGTGCTGTGGGAAGGTTCCATTGTGACGTTCCCGGCGAATGATTTAGCCGGTGTTACGGATGTTAAATCGGCGCTGTTTAAAAACGGTTTGCCCAAACTAAAAGAATTTGAAAATTTCCTGCGTGAGGTAGGGTTTTCGAAAACTCAAGCCACTGCGATCGCCAATCACGGTTTGAGTTATTTGCTTCGGAGTGAGTCCGACGAATCGGCGAAGTCAATGGTTGACGATATTGTCAATTTAATTAAATCGACCCCGCGCGTCGGGTAATTGGAGTTCGTTATGAAAATGCCAAAATTTCATTTGTCGGCAGTGTTCATGCTGTCAGTTGTATTTCTGGTGGCATTAATGCCAACAGTGTTTGGTTTAAATGAAGTGGGTGTGGGTGCCTCGGTACTTGTACTTGCAGTGGCGGCGTTACTCGCTGAACCTGCGCCAGAAGGTTATGTGTCGCCGCGTATGTCGCCCATGCGTGGTGAGGTTGGTGCGCCTGAAGTTAGAGAGGCGGTGATCGCTGCAATTAAGGAACGCGATACAGAAATCAACAAGCAGATTAAACAGGCTGACGACGATATTAAAAAGCACGGTCAAGTGCTTGAAGATACGAAAACCGCAATTAAGAATCTGACTGAAAAGGGTGTAGAGCTAACTGAGCGATTGCTGGCCATGGAGCAAAAGAGCACAGAGACAAATCGCACGCCTGCCAAAGAGGTTAGTCCTGGTGAATTGTTCGTAAAGTCAGATCAGTTGAAAGACTTTAAGGATCGCGGTGGTAAGGGTGCCTCTCAAACTATGGAGCTGAAGGCAATTACCTCAGGCGCCATTTCCGGCGGCGCTGGAATTTATTCTGACCGTTTGGCTGGAGTGGTAGAAGATCCGCTTCGCCCGCTTACCGTTCGCGATCTTCTTTCGCAAGGCAAAACATCAAGCAATTTGATTGAATGGGTTCGCGAAAATGTTTTCACAAACAATGCTGCGCCGGTAACTGAGGGTGGCACTAAACCACAATCCAATATCACCTATGAGCGCGTCGATATTCCGGTACGTACTCTTGCGCATTGGATTGCGGCTACCAAGCAGGTATTGGCTGACTTCCCGCAATTGCAAACGCTAATTAACGGCCGCCTTCGTTATGGGCTGTTGATGGAAGAGGAAGATCAAATTTTGATGGGGGATGGTACTGGTGAGAATATTCTTGGCCTCGTTCCTCAGGCAACCGCTTACCAAACATCGCGCAACAAAAGCGGTGACACTCGCATAGATCAGATTCGCCATGCGATTTTGCAGGTGCGCCAGGCATTCTATCCATCCACTGGTATCGTCATGAACCCTGCGGATTGGGAGGCAATTGAGCTCACGAAAGATGCTGAAAATCGCTATCTTTTCGCAAACCCCAATGCGATGAACATCCGCACGCTTTGGGGCTTGCCGGTTGTAGAAGCTGATGCAATGCCAGAGGGTGAATTCTTGGTTGGGTCATTCCGTATGGCCGCAACGCTGTTTGACCGCGAGTTAGCTACTATAGCTATCGCCGATCAGCACGCCGATTTCTTCATCAAGAATATGTTGGCGATTCTTGCGGAAGAGCGTCTGGCATTAGCCGTATCACGCCCCAAAGCTTTCGTTCACGGCGATTTCATCGGGTAATTAATTTAAACGCGGTTTAATCGAGGAAAGGTCGGGGAAACCCGGCCTTTTTTATTTATGGATTTAATATCGACAGCCAGTTTCAAGGGGCGCCTTGGTCACATCAAACGCGGTCAGGAATTTAAAGCGGATCCAGAATACGCAAAAGAATTAGTTGAGGTAAAAAAATTGGCCGTTTATGCAACGCAGAATAAAACCAAAGGCGATGCTCCAAAAAACAAAAACGCTGGCGCCAATGCGTCATCCTCGCCAGCGGGCCGAGCCTCACAAAACAAGACGCAGAACAAGCAAAACAGTTAGGGCCGGTTATTGCGATCAACAGCACATGGCAAATGGTGCCCTGGGCTGATGTGCTGTATGCGTGTGATTGGCAGTGGTGGAATCGCTACCACACGCACACGGCCACTTTTCGTGGTGAACGTTGGACGTGTAATGACCGCGCGGTTGAAGAGTTTGGGCTGTCGTACGTGGAACCTATTCACGGCAGTGAATACCAGTTTCGCGAAGATGCGATCCATGCGGGAAGTAACAGCGGCTATCAAGCCATTCAATTGGCCGCGATGTTTGGTGCGAATCGTATTGTGCTGCTTGGCTTCGATTTTCAGCGCACTGGCGGTGCAACGCACTGGCACGGTGATCACCCTGCAGGGTTTGCGAACGGTGGCGATTACAAAGCCTGGTCCCGGCAAATGGAAATACTCGCCCAGGATTTAATTCGGCGTGGAATCGAAGTTATTAACTGCTCTCGCGTTTCGGCGCTGGAGTGTTTCAAAAAAGAACCATTAGAAAACATTCTGGAGCACCATCATGCTGCAAATGTCAGGAATGAAAAAACCTTCGTGGCGTGATGCTCCGGAGTGGGCGATTGCACTTAACCAAAGCATTGCCGGCGAGTGGTATTGGTCGAGCGAGATTGATGTGTCTGCCTACAGAGAGTCGCGCCCGGGGCTGCCTACTGAATGTTGATTTACGGTATGCAGGGGCTGGGTGACAACATTTACCAGCGCGCTTTTATCAAGCAGTTACCGCAGCCGCTTTTTATCCAAACGCCGTGGCCAGAATTGTATAGCGATTTGCGCGCGAATTTTGTAATGCCGGCGACCCGGTTGCGCACGCAAACAAAAAATATTAACCGGAATGATTGCTGGATTTCCGCGTCGTCTGCACAAAAAATTCTGCGTATCGGTTACGGCGATGAGGGGATTTACACCGGTATGCGCCGTAGCTTTGGTATAGAACCAGGGGAGTTGGATTTGCCGGATTTTGGCGAGTCGCCGGTTCAAGGAAAGTACGCAGTGATAAGGCCCGTTTCCGTGCGGGCTGAATGGCGCGCTGACTCGAGAAACCCAGAGCCGGAGCATGTGAATGCGTGCGCCGATATTTTGCGTGCGCGTGGCTACACGGTTGTTTCCGTTGCGGACTTTAAAGATGGTGAAGAGTGGCCGGTGGGTGATTTGCCGGATACCGACCAGCAATTTCACGCCGGTGAATTGAGCGTAAGTGAATTGATGGCGTTGATTCAAAACGCCGCGGTTGTTGTAGGTGGAATTGGCTGGATCGTTCCCGCCAGTATCGCCGCAAAAACTCCGGCGTGGATCGTCTGTGGTGGGCAGGGCGGTTTTAATCACCCGCATTTGATAACTGATGTAACCATGGATTTAACTCGAATTCATTTTGCGATGCCCGAAAATTACTGTCGGTGCAAAGAGCGCCAACACAATTGCAACAAGTGGATAGAAAATCATGACGAACGCTTTGCCAAATGGCTTAACCGATTGCCTGCTCTGGTCTGAAGAGTTGGGCATGGGTTTTCACCCGCGTAAGCCTATGAGCTATGAGGGCGATTACTGGAACCATTACCGTGAAATGGACGCAACTGATATGGGCGCTGCTTTGACGCAGGCGCGCGTTGAATTGGTTCGTCGGCATTATGCGGGCGCTGTGGTGGATATCGGGATTGGCGGCGGCCGTTTCGTTAGCGAGGCCGATTCATACGGCTTTGATGTGAGCGCCAGCGCAATTGCGTGGCTCAAATGCAGTGGCCGCTACCTGAATCCGTATGAGGGGTGTGTGGCGGCGTTGTGTTGTTGGGATAGTTTAGAGCATGTGCCTGACCCCGTCGCGCTGGTCGCATGCGCATCACAATGGTTGTTTGTATCCATGCCGATTTATCACGACGTAAACCACTGCCTTGCGTCAAAACATTACAAGCCAGGTGAACATCTGTGGTATTGGACCGAAAAAGGTTTTATTGATTGGTGCGCGCGTGAAGGGTTTGAGTTGGTGGAAAAAAACCACATCGAAACCGCGATAGGGCGCGAGGGAATTACCTCGTTTGCGTTCCGGAGAGTGCAATGAGTTTTATCACTATGGAGCAAGCGCGTCGCCAGCTGCAGATTGATCCGGATGAAGGCGACGATACAACCATTCAGGAATGCATTGATGATGCAATCCAGGTGGCGGCCGATTTTTTAAACCGTGAAATTCCGTGGGAATACGACAACACCAATTCGCCGCCGTCCCCCATTGTTCCCGGAAGTGTTCGCCGCGGTATTTTGTATTTGATGACTGAGTTCTACCAGGTGCGCAAAGCGGGCAACCTCGCGCCAATGATCACGCCTGATGCAGTCGTCACAACACTGCTGTTCCCGCACCGTGTTGGGATGGGTGCGTAATGGTTGAAGATATCAATGAAATTGATCCGGGGCGC
Organism: Cellvibrio sp.; assembly: GCA_035481425.1. Taxonomy (GTDB): domain Bacteria; phylum Pseudomonadota; class Gammaproteobacteria; order Pseudomonadales; family Cellvibrionaceae; genus Cellvibrio. The sequence goes on from DATIGS010000041.1 coordinate 104,056, forward strand.
CTGAACAAAAAGGGCATGTTCCAGCGCCGCATCGAAACACGTGATGAGTTTGGGCAAAAGTCGATTGGCTATGAAGATATTTTTGCAAACAAAGTATCGGTAGAAATTATTCCAGTGTCTGGGCGTGAACTGCTCGCTGCGCAGCAAATCAAGGGTGAGGTTACGCACCGCATCCGTTGCCGGTTCCGGCATGGTTTGACGTTCGCCGTACGTTTTGTCTATCGCAATCGGATATTCGATTTGCAAGCTGTTATCGACCCGCGTGAAGTGGGAGTTATGCTGGAAATCATGGCAAAAGAGGGTGTGACCAATGGTTGATCGGGGAACTCGCACTGGCATTGAATTGCCAGGCAATGACACGCCGAATGTTCCGCATCGGCAGCTCTGTTTAAAGCGCGATCCGCAAGGGCATTTGTGTTTGCATGATGTGGTAACCGGCATGCCCTTGGATGGCCAAACGTGTGTTGTTGTTGAGCAGCGGCCATTTGATGCAACCAAATTGATTGTTACCTTCACGTGCGACGCGCGCGCAGACGGGCATGTGATTTTGATTGGTGATGACCGTGGCTGAGCAAGTTGGCATTCGCGGGCTTGAGGAGCTTAAAAAGACACTAAATGCATTGCCGCAGGTCATTGGCGAAAAAGTGATTCGTTCTGCTTTAACCGCTGCGGCGAAGCCGATCCGTGAAGAAGCTAAGGCGAAAGCGCCGGTGCTTAAAGATCCCGATCCCAGGCGAAAGCCCGGCACCATCCAAAAGAACATAGTCACTCGCAAATCTAAGCAGGATAAATACGGTGTCTACGTTGGAGTGAAGGCGCTCAAAGCGAAGCAGATTAAAGCATTCAAGAAAAAGCATGGTAAGGCGGCCAATAACCCCGATGATCCGTTCTACTGGATATTTTCGGAGTTTGGTACGAGTAAAATGCCAGCAGCTCCATTCTTGCGGCCAGCATTTGAAAGCAAAAAATATGAGGCTCTGCAAAAATTCGAAAACTACTCAAAAAAACACATTGTTAAGCAGGCCGAAAAACTCGCCAAAGAAAAGGGTATGAAAAAGTGATCGAGTCGGAATTGATTGCGTTATTAAAAGCCGACGCGGCGGTTAGTGATTTGGTGGGCGAAATGGTCGCGCTTAACCGTATGGAGGAAGGGGACGAGTCGCCGTATATCGTTTGCCAATTAATTTACGGTACCCGAACTGGATCAATGAGCTCAACTGGCTGCTCGCCGCGCAAACGTATGCAGGTTAGCTGCTATGCCGCCAACATTAAATTGGCGAAGGAAATTGCTGAGGTGGCAGTGAATGCGATTGAAAATTACGAAGGATTTAAGGTGGTGTTTTTAGGTGAGCAGGATTTGTTTGACGCTGTTGCAAAGCTGGATTACACGGTGCTGGATTACTCGATCACGCAGCATATTGATTAACAGAAATTGGTAGTTCATTAACGCCCGCTTTTGCGGGCTTTTTTTTGGAGAAAAATCATGGCAAAAAAATCGCGAGCGGTCGATTCGCAGGGCACCCACTTTTACATTTCGCAGCTTGGTGCGACCAGCGCCGCTATCACCATCACGGGTATTTCAAAGGCCAAGCCAGCGGTTGTGTCGGCTGCTGCCCACGGTTTAAAAAATGGTGATGTGGTTGAACTGGATGGAATTGTTGGCATGACTGAACTGAACGGCGTGTCGGCGCCAGTCAAAGTTCTGAGCGCAGGCACTTTCGAACTGGTGGGAGTTGATTCTACCGAATATACCTCTTATTCGAGCGGTGGTGATGCAACTCCTTTGGTGTTCATCGAAACTTGCCAGCACAAAAGCTATAGCGGGTTTGATGGGCAGGCGAGCGAAAAAGACCGCACAACACTGTGTAGCGATGCTAAAGAAAAAGGCACTGGCTTGCAGGATTTTGGCGGTATGTCTGCAGAGATGAATTATGTCGAGGATGATCCGTTCCAGGTTGAATTCAAGCTTGGCAAAGCCGATAACCTTGGGCGCTGGTTCCGCCTGCAGAAAGCAAATGGCTGGTGGAAAATTTGGTTCGGCTATCCGCGCAGCTTGAGTGATTCCGGCGCGGTAGACGGGGACAACGCGTCGACAGCATCGGTCACTATTGACGGTGCTGTATACGAAATTCCTAAGGCGTAAACCAACATTATGAAAAAATATATTTTATTTCTGTTTGCGTGGTTGCTGCCGAAACAATCGGTAGCAGCTGCTACGCGCGATTCAATCCTCGGTGCTTCTGATCGCATTGCGGGCTTTGTTGATATTCCTGAATGGGGCGGCCGCGTTTATATCGGTACGCTCACTGTGGCGCAGCGTGCGAAGTTCCTGGATGCAATTGGTCGGCTCGGTGGCGGTGGTGACCCAGTCGAACAAGGGCTTAAATATTTCCGTTCCCAGGTGGAGTTAATTTCCAGTGGTGTGGTGGGGGCTGACAGCGAAGCCTTATTCACCGATCAGGATGTTGAGCGGCTGGCCACAAAATCCCCGGCGATTGTGGGGCGCGTGTACGACCAGATTGTTCGGCTGAATGGATTCTCGGTTGTAGCCACCGAGGAAGCCGCAAAAAACTAAGGCGCCAGCCGGAGCAATTTTTTCTGTTCCGGTTGGCGAGAGACCTTGGAAAAACAATTTCGGAAATAAACCAAATGCCATCCTCTGAGTTTATTCAGTGGATGGCATTTTATTTGGTCGAACACGAAATCAATACCGACACTTTGCCCCCGCTGGAGTATGACGATCCAGAAGAGCAGGCGAAGGCGATTGATCGGCTTTTTTAGGTGACCTATGTCTCTTGGTACGTTAACGATTGATATCGCTGCAAACCTCGCAGGGCTCGAATCTGACTTGGGCAAAGCGCAGCGGGTGTTTGATAAAAATGCCCGCGATTTCGAGCACACTGCAAAAAGTATTGCCAAGGTAACTGCCGGTGTCGCGGCCGCGATTACCGTTGGCTTTGCGGCCATGGTTAAAAGCTCGATCGATGCGGCCGATCAATTAACCGATGTATCTGAAGCCAGCGGTATTGCAGTTGAACAACTATCGGCATTAAAGCTTGCGACCGATATTGAAGAAATATCGATAGAGCAGCTGAGCGGAAGCTTGAATAAATTTAATAAGTCGGTGGTGAGCGCTGCCGAAGGTGTGGGTACCGGTAAGGATGCGTTTGACGCATTGGGCATTAGTGTTGCCAACACCGATGGAACATTAAAAAATAATTACGATTTAATCGAGGAGGTTGCAGAAGCTCTATCGCAACTGCAAGACGGTGCGGAAAAAACGGCACTCGCCCAGGATTTGTTTGGCAAGTCCGGCGCGAAGTTGCTGCCAATCCTTAACGGTGGTCGCCAAGGCCTGCAGGATTTCAGTAAAGAAGCTGAGCGCATGGGTTTAATTATCAGCAGCAAAACTGCTGAAGACGCCGGGCGGTTCAATGATAACTTGACGCGCCTGCGCCTCAGTCTTGTTGGGCTGTCCAATGTCGTGGCCGGAAAGGTTACTGACGATCTGGCGGGGTTTACCAGTACGCTGGCCGATCCAAAAGTACAAGAAGGCCTCTCGGTATTGGCACAGGGATTATCCAAAATATTGGTTTTGGTTGGTGATATCACCGTTGCAACGGTAAAAATGTACGGTGCATTCACAAAGGATGTATCTCAGATTTTTAATGGCGTTGATACTAAAAATATTGATGACGTTAAGGAAAGTATATTTGAAGTGCGGGCGCTTCTTAAAAATCCCGGGCTCGCTGTAATTTTCGATCCGTTAGCAGCAGTTAAATATTTTGGTAAGAGTCGCGAGGAGCTTGAAAAATATCTCGCTCAAATGCTCGAAGCACAAAAGAAAATTGAGCAAAACGCTCCTAATATTGCCAATACAAACACAAAAGCCGGTGGCGCTAATGAAGGCAAAGTGATTATCCCGGAAATCGATACCTCAGAAATCCAATCAAAAATCGATGCTATACAAAAGGAAATTGATGATTCCTTCCGCTCACAAAACGAAAGCTACGCTCGCCAAATCGCGCTTGCCGGTGAAGTGACTGAGCTGGAAAGAATTCGATATGAAACCAGTGTAGGGTCGCTGCGGGATCTGGATCAGAAACAGAAAATAATCCTTGAAAACCAAGCCAAAGAAATAGACCAAATCAGGATCGCGACAAAGGCTGAGGAAGACAGGAAAGCGATTGAATTAAAACTTAATTCAGATTTGGAGTCAGTTCGTCAATCCCTGCTCACGCAAGAGGAGGCATTGACTAATGAGGCGGAGCGCCGCGCAAAAGTGCTGAGCGACGCCTATGCAGCCAATAAAATTTCGGAAGAAGAATTTGGCGAGGCAATGAGGCGCAACGGTGAAATTGCCAACACTGAATTGGAGGCGCTTAAGAAAAAAAATAACGAAATAGCTGAAATTACATTGGAGCTTTATCGCGGTGTGCAAAACAGTATTGCCGACGCGATCGTAAATGGAATCAAAGGTGGCGGAGAGAATGCGCTTGAGGCCTTCCGCGACTTGTTGATTCGCATGGCCGCTGAAGCTGCGGCCGCCAATATTGCGCAATGGATTTTTGGTGGTGGGCAAACTGGTGGCGGTGGTAGCGGGCAGGGCGCTAATACGGTTGGTTGGGTAAATATGGCGGCCAGTTTGTTCGGTGGCGGGCTTGCTGTAGGTGGGCCAGCCTACGCCGGAAAAATGTATGAAGTGGGTGAAAATAACAACCCTGAATTATTCGTGGCAAATGGTCGGCAATTCATGATTCCTGGCAATGGCGGTAGCGTAGTGCCTGCCGGAGGTGGTGGTGTGGTGGTGAATTTTGATATGCGGGGCGCAAGCAATTCGCGAGAGATGCGTGAATCGGCCGGCGCAATTGCGCGCAAAGTGTCCGGCGCGGTTGCGGCCTCCCAGAGGTACAACTAATGGGAGCAATTTTTCTTGAAGATCGCTTGAGTGTAGAAATTGCTTACGGTAGCCGTTTTTCTGAAGCGTACCAGGTATCACACCATACCGACGTTGGCCGAAACGATTACAAGCGCTTAATTGATCCGCGCCCGCAAGCAACCTGCAATTTAATCTTCCAAAACCGTTCGCATAAATTTTCAATCACGCAGGTGATCGATGTATTCCATCGCTGTGGGGGTACCTTTGGTGGATTTCGCGTTAAAAATTACACCAACTTTTCGACCAATAAATACCAGCTGCCACCAACGGCACTTGATCAAAAGCTGCGAACGACATCGACACCGGGCGAATGGCAATTAGTGCAATGGTATGGCAGCCAGGTTGAAACATCGCCCCGGCGGTTAATTAAAAAGCCGGTACCGGGAACGGTAAAGGTTGCAAAGAATGGCGTTGCTATGCCAAGTGGTTGGACAGTGGATAACACTACTGGCCGCATTACGTTTGATGTGCCGCCGGCGGGTGGTGATGTGCTCACGGCTGGTTGCTATTTTGATTTCCCTATGGCGTTCCAGACTGACCTTGATGATATCGATCTGACTGACTTGGATATGATATCGCTGCAAATAACGTTAATCGAACTCCTGAACCCATAAGCCCGCAATTGCGGGTTTTTTTTCGAGCTTATTTTATGGTTGCAACACCAGAACGCCGCACGCACTGCATTCGCATTGAGCCAGCAAACGGCGATGTAATTCGCTTGGTGCTGGCTTACTCCGATGATCTAGTCATGAGCAATGGCGAGGTGTATCGCGGTGGAATTTACGCGCAACCTACTGATATTAGCTCCACGCTTTCCGGCGGTGCGACGGTGATTGATTTCGGCAGCGTGTACGACGCTGACGCCATTACTCGCGATCAAATTCATAGCGGGTATTGGGATGGCGCGAACATATATTCGTTTTTCACTGATTGGGCGTTTCCAGTGGAGGATGAGGAAGAGGACCGCGTTTATATTTTCGGTAAGGTTCGCGAAGCGGATGAGCGTTACACCGTTGAAATGATGAGCTTGCAGGACCTTACAAATCAGAACAGTGGGCGAACAATTACGCCCGGGTGCCCTTATGTTTTGGATGATGCGCATGTTGACGGTACGCTCATAGCGAGTGACAAGTCGCGTTGTAGGGCGGGACCCAGTGTAGTGGCCAATATTCCCTCCCGCGTTACATCCATTGTTAGTCAATTGCAGTTCGTTGGATTTGGTTTGCCAGGCGCATACCCTGATGATTATTTTGGTTTTGGCGAAATTATTTTTACCAGTGGTGCAAATGCAGGGCTGGGTTACAAATTTGTAAAGTCGTATGCCGTAGATGGAACCATTACGCTTGCGCAGCCTTTCTATTACCCAATTGCGGTAGATGATTTATTTACTATTCGGCCGGGCTGCAGAAAAAGCAAAGAGGCCTGCAAAAATAAATTCAATAATGTCATTCATTTTGGTGGCTTTCCGGATGTTCCGCAAAAATCTGCCGTATTAAAGTTTGGTGGCCAATAATGTTTGAAAGAGCGGGTGATGTTGTTGCTGCGGCGCGAGCCTGTATTGGGACCCCGTTTCGCCATCAGGGGCGTGTGCCCGGCTTAGGATTGGATTGTGCCGGCCTTGGCATTGTTGCGGCAAAAGCTGTGGGAATTGAAATAAAAGATTTTTCCGGTTATCCGCGATTGCCGTTCGATGGCATGCTCAAAAAAATGTTTGATGAGCAGATTAATTTAAAGCGCGTTGAAAAAAATGACGCTTCGCCGGGCGATGTGCTGTTGATGCGAATTGAGCAGGCGCCCCAGCATGTCGCTATCCTGAGTTATGGTGGTTACATGATTCACGCCTATCAAGGTGTCGGTAAAGTGGTAGAGCAGCGAATTGATAAACTTTGGAGCAACAAAATTGTTGCTGTTTATCGTTTTGTGTTGAGCGAGGCCGCCCATGAGTGATATGTCGGCCGGCCAAATTGTTGGCGGAATTGTTGGTGCGGTAGTTGGCTTTGTTGGTTCCGGATATAACCCTATGGGTGCGGTTCAGGGGTTTGCCTTAGGCGCTGGTATTGGTGGCTATATCGATCCACCGGCTGGGCCAAACTTGCGCGGGCCTACGCTGGAGGATAAATCATTTCAGTCATCCGCCTATGGCGTTTCCATTCCTCGTTTGTACGGCACTATTGCCACCATGGGCAATATTATTTATCTGGAAAATAATCAGTACAAAGTAGTTACGCAAAAAAAGCAGCAGGGTGGAAAGGGTGGTGGTGGCGGGGTTACTGTTACGACAGAGCGGTATTACGCTACGTTTGCAGTAGCGCTTTCAGAAGCGAACCCCAACAGTTTGGTGCGCCGCATATGGGCGGGCGGAAAGCTAATTTACAGTGCCGGTTCCAGTGATTTTGGAACCATTTTACAGAGTGAATTAAATTTCGGTTTTGGCCATAAGTTCATTAATCTTCCGAATGTCCTTAACCCAGGCTGGACGTATTACGACGGCACCCAAACTGAACCTGATAGCCGCATGGAAGCAATGCTAGGTGTTGGAAATTGCCCGAGCTATGAAGGCACGGCGTATATTATTTTTTATGATTTTGATTTAACGGATTACGGCAATGGTTTGGCGGGCTGCCCGATTAAAGTTGAGCTTAATTCGGGTGAGACTGAGTCGCGTTTATTAAACTCTTACGATACGCCAAGTTTGCAGCGCTTCTTGGGGTGCAGTGCAATATTTTTTGAGGAGGATAAGTATTGTACTGCTGGTGCATTTGGAATTAGTACAGCGAGTGCTGTTGGCTATCGCGGTGATGTATTCGGCAATGATGTTGAATATGAAGCGGTTCAGTGGTGGGACCAAGATGAGCCAGGAAGCGTCCCGAGAAATATTAAAGGTGTTAACACTGAGTGCCCTGCTTGGTACGGTTACTACACTGGTGGAAGCTCCGCTGTTAGTGTCTACTGCGTGCACGGCGTTGGGATTGGAAAAATTGAATTTTTCCCCGCGTCAGAGTGGTTTTTGCAGGGCGTAGTTAAAGTATGCCATGTGGCAAGTGGGCTTGGCTTCGCTTACGTCCGCCGCGCGTCGAGCGTCTCTCTGTATGAATATTTTGTGGTTTCAGGTGGAACGTATATTTCTGTTCCCAGATCGGATTACGCTCCTTTTGGATTCACAGATTCCCGGCTTGTCATTATTGACTCCGAAGATGTTTCTGCAGGTATAAAGCCGCGCATTGTCAAGGTGTATACCCGGAGCGGCGGAGCCTGGGTACTGGATAAAAGTTTTTACGTTACGCTGCCACGAATGGATATTAATTACCCGGTGATATTTAGCTTTGGGCTTCTGTATATATTCGGCATTGCTGACCATACAGGTGTTGACTATTGGGCAATTGATATTGATCAGGAGGCGATTGTTGATTCCGGCACGGTGGAATTTAATTTGCCATATTTTGAGTCAGAAGGTGACCTTCTTGACGAAGAAACTATGTGGGGTTATCGCGACGGTGTGTTTGGTGTTTCCTGGCGGCTTGCTGACGAAAGTGGCAATAACTTTTGGTGTAAGTTCGCCTATTTTGTTGTCGCTGGTGTTCCCGTCTCACCAGTGGCGCTGTCTGATGTAGTTAGCGATATTTTTGAAGAGGCGGGTGTTGTTAATTATGACGTGAGTGAGTTGGATGGTAGCTATGTGGATGGATATCGCGTGGATGGCGTTACCAGCGCGCGTGCGCGGGTCGGGCCCCTGCAGGTGGCAAACCTGTTTGATGTTGTGGAGCGTGGTTACCAGTTGCGCTGCGTTAAGCGTGGTGCTGCGCCTGTTGCGAATATTCCCTATAGCAATCTAATTCTAAAAAATGATGGCATTGTTAAATTTGAGCGTGAGCAAGAATCGCAATTGCCCAGCCTGTACAAAATTTCCTACCTTGATTACAGCCGTGAATATGATCCCAATGAACAAATGGCGCCGTACCCGAGTGCGTTTACCAATGTTCGTTCCGAGCAACTTGCAATTGTTATGACCGCACAAAAGGCAGCGCGGCTGGCTGATGTTCTGTGTGGGCTTGCATGGGTGGAGCGAGAGCGAGGGCCGCTGAGTTTTCCGCAAATGTATTTGGGGCTCAATGCCGCAGACATTGTGAATGTTGAGATTCGCCCTGGTGTGTGGCGTGAGTTTCGAATTGATTCAACTGCGAAAAATCTGGATCAAACAATTGATGTTAATGTGAGGGCGGCAAGCTCTGCTGTTTATGTTTCTTCTGCGACCGGCGCCGAAATTGATCCTCCGTCTGAAGATATTAATTACATCGGCAATTCTTACGGCGTTTTGCTGGATATACCCATGGTGCTTGAGCAAGTGCAGGATACTTATGGTGTAGTCTCGACAATGTACGGCGATGGAAATTGGCCCGGAGGAGCATTGCTGTCATCCAGCGATTCTGGCCAGACTTACTCAACGCTAGCTGCATTTTATGGTGCCGGGACAATTGCTGTAGCGGCCAATCCTCTCCCCGTTAATAGTGGTTTGGTGATTGACAGAAATTCCACGTTAATTGTGTCAATGAAATCTGGTGAGTTTTCATCGATTACTGAAACGCAAATGATGACCGGGAAAAATTATTGCGCGTACGGTGCGCATGGTCGTTGGGAAATTATCCAGTTTGCAAACGCTGTTCTTAATCCCAATGACACGATCACTCTTTCTGTTTTTGTGCGAGGGTTATTTGGAACGGAGTGGGCGACTGGTGCGCATTTAATCGGCGACCAGCTGATTCTGCTTGAGGATATTGATAATCAATTTATTGGTATGCCAGCAACTGCAGTAGGTATGGAATCATTATTTAAAGCGGTAACTATTGGAGGAAATGCAGCTGACGCTAGTGCATTCGGGTTTTACTACAACGCTGTGAATCTGAAGCCGCTTTCTGTAGTGGATGTGCGTGGTGAGCGTGAAGTTAGCGACGATTGGGTTGTGACGTTTGTGCCACGTACTCGTTATGGCAGCAATTTTTGGTTAACGGGAAACCAACCAATAAATGAGCCGGTGTTGAAATTTGAAATTGATATTTTTCGTGGTGGTGTAGTGGTTCGAACCATAACAGTTAGTGCTGGGGGTTTCACATATTCATCTGAGCAACAAATGGAAGATTTTGGTTATTTGCCATCCAATCTATTTTTTACTATTTACCAAATTAGTGCGGCTGTTGGCCGCGGCTATCCGAGGACAGTAGCGCTATGACAACGCCTTTGCTTGATATTACTGAGGTGGCGAACAACCAGGTTAACCAGTATTTGACTGTCAATGAAGCGATTCGCGCATTGGAATCTGCTGGTAATGATGGTTTCGAGATTGATTTATCGTCGGGTGATGCAACTATTCTTGCTGACGATTTGCTGCGTGCTTTTATGTTTGTATCGTCAGGGAATGCTGTGGCTCGTGTGATAACCGTGCCGGCGAAAAGGCGGGCGTTTGCGGTGCAAAATGCTGGCACCGCTACATTAAAGGTCAAGCGAGGTTCGGCAGAGATAGATGTGCGTGCGGGTACTGCATCTTTTTTTTACATGGATGGCACGGCAAACGGATTGATTGTTATTGCCGGTGACAGTGGTGCCGGTGGTGGCTCTGTACCGTCCCCGGTCGGAGAAATTACCGGTACTACTTATGACGTGCTTGATGCTGATGTGCTTAAGTATCTGTACTTTACGAGCGCTTCAGCAAAAACGGTAAATGTAAGGCCGGACAGTACGCATGCGCTTCCGACAGATTACGAATTAAATATAAGAAATTCGGCGGCCTCGAATTTAACTATCGTTGCTGGCAGTGGTGTAACCATTGTGCCGCCTGCGGGTGGCACGCTTGTTGTGCCTCCGCACGGTACGGTTACCTTAAAGCGTGTGGCTTTGAATGTATTTCATTTAATGGGCGTGGTGGTACCAGTATGATTCCGGGGATTATTGCGGGAGGTTTGGCGGCGGTAAATTCTGAATATTATCCGTTTGAGCAAACGTTTACTCAGGTGCACAGTAAAACCGACTTCGCTCCATTGGGTGTGGAATTGCTGAATGAGCCTTTCTCTGCAGATACTGGGCAGTTATTAGTAACGACTGAGAGCACTGTTGGTGCTGTCACATTTTCCGCCGGCAATCTCAATGTTGCGCATACTGGTGTACAAAATACGATAATTCGTACTGGCTCTGATATTGGGGCGCCGTTGTGCTGGGTTGAAATAGGGGTTGTATCGAGAACATCGCTCGGCTCGGGTTATAACAATGTTGGGGTTGGTATTGCGAAAGATGCGAACAACTTTATATATGCGTCATTTGACCAGCGCGCAAACCAGCGACGGGTTCAAGTAAAAATTGCCGGAACAAATACGTTTTACTCAAGTGCATCGTATACATTTCCGGCATCTTTAAAAATTGCTTTATCGCTCGTTATGAATAGTGCGAGCGTTTGGGTTGACTCTGGCTCGGGATGGGTCTGCCTGGTAACGCATCAAATTCCAACAGCAAGTGTGAATTTTAAAACCATCGATTTAACTGGCTGGAAACCGTCATTTACTGTTGCGGCCAGCGCAAGTGTTACGTGGGTTTTTGATAATTTAAAATCAGGAATATTCGGCGGCGTTGGTATCCGGGATATGACATTAATCACTAGCGCCAATGGTGATCCGGTCGATTTCTCCGGCAATTATCGATTCACCGCTACCAGTACATGTCCGGTCGGTACCGGATATAACACGGTTTGGGAATACAGCCCGATTGACTATTCAATTGTAATGACTGGGGCAATTCTTGTTAACAGGGGCGGATCAAGACAAAACGATTTAAATGCGCATATCGTTCTGAATGATGATTCAACTTACAGGGTTGTAATAGCATCCTGGGGTAATGGGTTTGGTGGGATTATTCAGTGTTACCACAAAAACAACGTGGGCGACATTATGGTTGGTGAGGCGTACATCAATAGTCCAGACCTGCTAGCGCTTCCGTTGATACCAGGGACAGGTAGTGGTGGTTCTTATGACCCTTATCTTATTTACGATGTTGATCATTGGTTTTTGGCCTATGCGGTCGTTAGTCGAACCGATTTCGTAGGAGAAAATTTTTATATTGCTGCCGCTGAGACTGTGGACTTTATTGCATTCACTGGCGTTGGATCGGATCCGGCACGCACAATCGTAGAGGGGCCCAAAATATGCAAGAGCAACGGCCAACTATTTATTTATGGGGGCGGTCGTGGTGAGCAGCCTTCGTATGACTCTGGCATGAACTACGTTGGTGAGCCTATTTTCAGCCCTGCCTTATATAGCGGAACTGATACGCAGCCGCACGTAATGGTCTTCCCGCATGATGATGAGTACCATTGCCTAACTTGGAATCAGGTGCGATTCGGTTCTACGGCTTTCACCTGGGGTGATTTTTTGGTCTATACGGCTCCAAGAAATACATAATCCAAGGTGTGTTTTATGTTTGATCTTCGGAAACATCTTCGGAAATAAACTGAATGTGAGGGTTTGCTTACTTGAAAACCGCGAGGGGATTGGGGTGGCTGATGGGGCTCGAACCCACGACCACTGGAATCACAATCCAGGGCTCTACCAACTGAGCTACAGCCACCGTAGCGAGAAAAAACAGCACATCCATATGATGGGGTTGACCCAACAAAAAACTTATCAAGAGAAGTGTGGGCGAGTTATTGATTGCCCAAATGGCGCACCCGGCAGGATTCGAACCTGCGACCACCCGCTTAGAAGGCGGGTGCTCTATCCAGCTGAGCTACGGGCACATGCTGGAACAAACCTTCGCAGGTTCGATAAAAAATGGTCGGAGTGGAGGGATTCGAACCCCCGACATTCTGCTCCCAAAACAGACGCGCTACCGGGCTGCGCTACACTCCGACGACTTAAAACGTTGTGCGTTTCAAGTGGTGCGCATATTAACGATGAGATTTAGGATCGTCAACGAAAAAAATACAACAAAATAAAATATTTAGCGTCTTCAGTTAAATTGTAATCAGCCTGTACAAGCTGTGTTCAGGATATCTATAACGGGCCTGGATTAACCCTATTGCTGAGAGCAAAAAAATAATCCAATGGGGTCGACCTTGGGCGTAAAGAAATATAGAAAAGTAGTTGCTTATAGCTTTTGTAGGCATCGAGCTATTGAGTTTTGCCTATTTCTTCATGAGAGGGAATGATGCCACCTTACCTCTCTGGTGTTAGCGATGCCTTACATGAGGCTTGTGCGCCGATCATCAGCTAGTCAGAATAAGCAGCTATTATTTGGGAGAAATTATGCAAAACACTAATTTAGCGGCGTCAATGAAGTTGGGGATGCGCCGTTTGGCGTCAGGTGTGTGTGTGTTATCGACAATGCTTCCCGGTAATCAGCGTTTTGCAATGACAGTATCTTCGGTCACCTCCGTATCGGATTCGCCAGCATCGTTGCTTGTATGTATTAATCAGCTGGTATCTCAACAAGGGCATCTGGCCACTATAGGTAGTCAGTTTGCTGTCAATGTCCTATCAACTGATCATGTAGATGTTTCTAATATTTGTGCGGGGCGAGAACCTAATCGAAATCGTTTCGAGGTGGGGCATTGGGATGAAGATGACACCGGTCTACCTGTGCTTGCAGATGCCCAAGCGGTATTCATTTGCCAGACCGATCAAGTCTCTACTTATGGCACCCATAAAATCATTGTGGGTGTTATCCATAAAGTCATTTTAAATGGTTCGGAAGTGAATCCTTTACTTTATGCCGACGGGTCTTATGGCGGCTTCGTGCGCCAGTAGGCCTGCGCCCGAGTTAGATGTAGCGACAGAAATTTTGTTAAAAGTTCTGTCTGGAATTTGCGGCTTCAAATGGCGCAAACTTTTCAAAAAATTACCTTGCAATATGAATATTTCGTGTCTATCAGCTGTTTAAGGTTAATGATCACTAACTCTTTATGCACACCTCCTGTGCTTAGGCGTCCAAGCCGTTCATGGCTTGATCAAAAACGCGAAAAAGTGAGCTTTTAAGCTTGTTTTTTTATGTAACACAATGAAAAATAAGGAAATTTTTATATTGTTCATTTTTTAATCAATTTGTCACTGGTACTGATTTTATAAGCCTTTGAGGCACTTTCCCAAAAACTATCCACTAAGTTATCCACAGAAAATGTGGACAAAAATTTGATGAAAGTTTTTGTGCAAAAAAGTTACAGTTTGTGTGAGTTGTATCTTTTTTACTGTTACAGGTGACGAATTTATTTCGGTTTTTGTTGATCAACTTACTGGATTTTTTTATGAGTAACCGATTGAAGGTGGCTGTGCTGGGTGGTGGAAGTTTTGGTACGGCAATTGCCAACATCATTGCGTGTAACAATCATCAAACTTATCTCTGGATGCGGTCTGCAGAGCAGGCTGAACTTTGCCAATCTGAGCGTCAGAATGCCCGTTATCTTCCTGGCTATATGCTCCACGACCAATTAACCATAACATCTGATTTAGCACTGGCAGTGACTGGAGCTGACCTGGTATTTGTATCGATCCCCAGTCATTCATTTCGCGCGGTAACCAGACAGTTGAAGCCACTACTGGGTGAGAACACCATGGTGGTGAGTACCGCCAAAGGGATTGAGCCAGAAGGTTTTACCTTGATGAGTCAAGTTCTTGAGCAAGAGCTACCTGGTCATCCGATTGGTGTATTGAGTGGTCCAAATTTCGCCAAAGAAATTGTGCAGCAACAACAAACGGGAACCGTTATCGCCAGCGATAACGAAAATGTTATTGGTTGCGTGCAAGAGACATTGAAGTCATCTACCTTCCGTGTATACGCCAATCACGATAGTTATGGTGTAGAGTTGGGCGGCGCGCTAAAAAATATCTATGCCATTGTGTGTGGAATGGCCGCGGCATTAGGTGCTGGCCATAATACGCAGGCGATGTTATTAACCCGTAGCCTCGCTGAGATGGGACGCTTTGCCCAAGTGATGGGCGCGAACCCTATGACATTTTTGGGGTTGGCGGGCGTGGGGGATTTAATTCTGACTTGCACCTCGGATTTAAGCCGAAACTATCGTGTTGGTTTTGCTCTAGGGCAGGGGAAAAAACTCGATGAAATTGTGGCGTCCTTGGGGCAGGTTGCTGAAGGCGTTAATACCTTGCGCCAAGTAAAACAAAAGGCTGATGAGCTGCAAGTTTATATGCCGCTGGTGTCGGGGCTTTATGCTGTGCTTTTCGAGCACAAGGCGATTGCTGAGGTCGCACGTGGTTTAATGGTAGGTGAGCAAGCTAATGATGTTGAATATATAAGGGGGAACTAATGGACAATGAACAATTAAAATCCAATGTCACGTCAAGTAAGCACTGGTTGCGTCTAGTATTTATGCTGCTGTTTGCAGCAATACTGCAATTGGCTAGTTTAGTGATGTGGGTATTGGTTGCAGTGCAATTTTTATTTTCATTGATTACTGGTGAAGACAATCTACCTTTGCGTCGCTTTGGTCATTCGCTTTCTACTTATATTTACGACGTATTGAAATTTCTGTGTTACAGCAGTGAGGAGAAGCCTTTTCCATTTGCAGATTGGCCTTCGAGTGAAAATATTGAGGTAAAAGTTGAGGTGCAACCTGCTCAACCAAAGCCCCCAATTGAAACCCCCGAAAAGACGGCTGAATAAATGACAATTTTTATTCTGCGCCACGGTCAAGCTGAGCCGCAAATTACAACCGATGAGGCGCGCCGGCTTACCGACAAGGGGCGTGTTGATACCGCAAATGTTATGCAGAGGCGCGTTCCTTATATCGCGCCTCTTACGCAAATTTGGGCAAGTCCGCTGGTGCGTGCCCAGCAAACGGCTGAAATTGCAGCGAGTTATTTCCCTGGCTTAGCAATTCAAACAACGGATTTATTAGTGCCTGAGGCAAACCCACAGGCGTTACTGGATTGGTTGGAAGAACTCAAGAAGCAACAGGCAACCCATCCCAGGTTGTCCATATTGTTGGTTAGTCATCAACCATTGGTTGGACGGCTGGTCAATATGCTCTGCGGTAAACCGACTGATTATTATCCTATGGGAACCAGTTCCCTCGCTGCTATTCACGCAGAAACAATTGCTGCAGATATGGGTGATTTACTTTGGTTGGAACACGCCTAAAACAAAACAATTGTTTTTTTATCTCTTAAATTCTTCATCGGATTTTTTATGGCGCAAGTATCCGTTCCGCGCGAACTGCGCTTTAGTGTCAATGGTGTGGATTTCGCTGCGCAAGAGTGGGGCGACCCTACGCAATTACCCGTTCTCGCGTTACATGGATGGCTGGATAATTCTGCAAGTTTTTTTGCCTTGGCCCCGCGTTTGCGCGATGTGCATGTTGTTGCATTAGATTTAGCCGGTCATGGAAAAAGCGATCACCGCCCCGGTCGCATGGCTTATACCCTCTGGGATGATATCAATGATATTTTTGCTGTTGCTGATCATTTGGGGTGGAAGCGTTTTGTGCTGCTAGGTCATTCGCGCGGAGCCATCATCGGTACTCTTGCTGCGGGGACATTTCCTGATCGATTCATTGCGTTGGGGTTAGTTGAAGGGCTGTTGCCCGATCCTGCCCGCGCAGAAGATGCTCCAAAGCAATTGGCGGAGGCAATTAAGGGGTTGCGCGCGCAGCAACAAAAAATACCCTCTGTTTATCCCGACATTCAGGTAGCGATTAAAGCGCGTGAGCGCGGCATGTTTCCGCTCGGGCATGAGGCAGCAAAGGCATTAACTGAGCGAGGTGTAGTTGCTCAGGAAAAGGGAGTTTCGTGGAGCACAGATCCGCGTTTGCTAGCTCCATCTATGTTCAAGCTATCGCGCGATCAATTGCGTGCGTTTGTCGATCAAGTGCGCGCTCCAATAAAACTGTTATTGGGCGTTGATGGTTTGCCAAAACTGTATCCAAATTATTTGCAGGAAGTTGATCGCTTCGCCAATGTCGATTACGAAGTCCTATCGGGTGGGCACCATTTACATATGGAGCAAGAAGTCGATGTGGTTGCCGAAAAACTGAACGCATTTTTTTCCCGTTTTACGGTCTAACATAACCTTAACAACAATGACTATGTGTGGTGTGATCGAATGAGTTTTATCCGCTTTATGGGTGCCTTGGTTTTGATGTTGATGGCGAATGTAGTATTTGCTGTGGAGCTGCCCGTTCAAAATTACCACAACGCCAGGATTGTTTTTCAGAGTAGTGCTGATACAGATGAATATGTGTTAGCCCTTGGAAGCTATAAAAAAATTGCAGGTAACTGGCGGGTAGATCGCCAGCAGCGTTTGAGTGGCAATCTTGCGCGCTATACATTGGAGCTGCCGGAAAGGCACAGTGCCAATAATGGTTTTGATTTTTATTTGGATCAATTGCAAAACTTTAATTTTCGCGAGCTGTACCATTGCAAGGGACGCGACTGCGGAACGAGTAACTCCTGGGCTAATAATCATTTTAAAATTCAATTTCTGTATGGGCTGGACCAGTTCCAGCAATATGGTGCATACGAAATAACAACGGCAGATGAAAAGCCTTTCTATGTTGCGCTCTATGCCGTGCAGCGCGGCAATAAACGTGTATATGTGCAATTAGATATTTTGCATGTCGATAAAGTTATCGACTTGGGAATCGCGTCAAGCCCTGAGTCGATTATCAAATCACTTACGACCAGCGGATATTATGTGTTTCCTGATTTGGTTGCCGACGATGCCAAGGGTAATACCAATATCCAAATCAAAGAGGCGCATTTGCAAGCATTGATTGATGTGCTCTCGCAGCAGGAGAGTTGGACTGTCGCGCTTGTGGGTCATGACTATGCACCTGTGCCGTTTGCGCAACAGCAAAAAGATTCGCTGCGTTATGCAGAGCAATTAAAGGGCGCCTTGCAGGAAAAAGGAGTCGCAACTACGCGAATCTTGACTTATGGCGTAGGCAGTTTGGCGCCTGCGGGACGCGGTGACAGAAGTGCGCGGGTTGAAGTTGTCAAAATCGGCGAGTAGTCATAATCGGAAAGCTTTTCTGCAAGAACCTATAGACAAACAAGAACCTATAGGCAATAAAAAGCGGATCACAAAGCAATAAAAAAGGCGGCATCACATGATGCCGCCTTTTTTATCGACGAAAAAATTAAAATAATCGTGCTTAACGCAGTAGGGATAAAAACTCATTGCGAGTGGCTTGGTTGCTGCGGAAGGTTCCGCGCATTGCTGAAGTCTTCATCGACGAGTTTTGCTTTTCTACGCCGCGCATCATCATGCACATGTGTTTTGCTTCGATAATGACACCAACACCAGATGCCCCGGTGATTTCCTGAATGCACTCAGCGATCTGCACTGTAAGTTGTTCTTGAATTTGCAGGCGACGGGCAAACATATCCACGATGCGGGCAACTTTTGATAAGCCCAATACTTTGCCGGTTGGAATATAAGCAACGTGAGCTTTGCCAATAAACGGTAAAAGATGGTGTTCGCAGAGCGAATACAATTCAATGTCTTTCACAATGATCATTTCATCGGAGTCTGACGGGAATAGTGCGTCGTTGACTACCTCTTCGAGCGTTTGGTTGTAGCCGCGGGTCAAAAACTGAAAGGCTTTGGCGGCGCGATCAGGTGTATCCAACAGGCCCGGACGGGTTAAATCTTCACCAACGCCAGCGATAATGCTCGCAAAATGTTCTCTCATCGGAAGCTCCTCAAGCGGCAGCAATGTTCTGCCTGTCACAAAACGGCAGTTTACCGCTTTCGCGCAAAATCGAGAAAACATTAATCCTGATTCGGCTGATTTATTGGGTAGAATGCCTGCCTTCTGCCTATTTTCCCCCGAGGTTATCCATGACGGTTCTTGCCAGCGACTTTGATCAGGCGCGCGATCAACTATCGACAATTCGCGATTTTTTACGCTGGGCGTCCAGCGAGTTTATCGCTGCGAAACTCTATTACGGCCATGGCACCGATAACCCTTGGGACGAAGCAGAACAACTGGTTTTACACGCAATTCATTTGGCTCCGCCGCTCGGCGATGAATGGCTCGATGCGCGCCTAACCCTTAGCGAGCGTGAGCGCATTGTCACCAATATCCAGCGCCGTATTATTGAGCGAATTCCGGCAGCGTATATCACGGGACAGGCTTGGTTTGCTGGCTTGCCCTATGTGGTGGACGAGCGGGTGTTGGTGCCGCGTTCGCCCATCGCCGAGTTGATTGAAAAACGCTTTTCTCCCTGGCTGGCTAATGAGCCCCAACAGATCCTGGATTTGTGTACGGGTAGCGGTTGTATCGGCATTGCTTGCGCCTATGCGTTTCCTGATGCCGAGGTTCAACTGAGCGATATTTCTTACGACGCGTTGGCGGTGGCAGAGGAAAATATCCAGCAACACGGTATGACTGAGCGGGTATTTGCCATGCAATCGGATTTATTTGAAAACCTGCTTGGGCAGCGTTTTGATTTGATTGTCTCCAATCCCCCTTATGTCGATGCTGAGGATATGGCGAGCTTGCCGGATGAATTTCATGCGGAGCCCGAATTGGGGTTGGCGTCCGGCGATGACGGCCTGGATTTCACCCGTCGCCTTTTGAAAGAAGCGGTAAATTTTTTAACGGAAGAGGGGCTCTTGGTGGTGGAAGTAGGCAATTCCTGGCCGGCCTTGGAAGAGGCTTATCCTGCATTACCTTTCATTTGGGTGGAATTCGAGCGCGGTGGCCACGGTGTTTTTGTATTGACCGCCCAGGATCTGCGTAGCGCGCATGCTGCTGGCATTCTTTAATTCGCCGGCGTCCTTTGTCCATTGATGCGATGCGCCGGTGGGGCAAGTCACGTATAATCGGCGCACTTTTATTTATCCGGTTTTGAGCCTTAAATCAGGAAATACCTAATGTCAGGAAATACTTACGGCAAATTGTTTACTGTAACGACCTTTGGTGAGAGCCATGGTATAGCCTTGGGTGCGATTGTGGACGGTTGCCCTCCCGGTCTTGAATTGACTGAAGCAGATATCCAAATTGATTTGGATCGTCGCAAACCAGGGACATCCCGCTATACCACCCAGCGTCGTGAAGAAGATGCAGTGAAAATTTTATCCGGCGTGTTTGAAGGCAAAACGACCGGTACTCCAATTGGTATGTTGATCGAAAATACTGATCAGCGTTCCAAAGATTATTCCAACATCAAAGATCAATTTCGCCCGGCGCATGCAGACTACACCTACATGCAGAAATACGGCGTGCGCGATTATCGCGGCGGTGGTCGTTCATCTGCACGCGAAACTGCAATGCGTGTTGCGGCGGGGTCCATCGCCAAAAAATATTTAAAAGATTTCCATGGCATTGAGGTACGTGGTTATTTGTCGCAGCTCGGCCCGATCAAAATTGAATCGGTAGATTGGGATCAAGTTGATCAAAATCCTTTCTTTTGTCCGGATGCCAGCAAGGTTCCAGAAATGGAGGCGTTTATGCAGGCGCTTAACAAAGAAGGCGATTCTATCGGTGCAAAAATCACCGTAGTTGCGACCAACGTGCCACCAGGTTTGGGCGAGCCAATTTTTGATCGTCTGGATGCAGAAATTGCTCATGCGTTGATGAGTATTAATGCCGTGAAAGGGGTGGAGATAGGGGCAGGTTTTGACTCTATCGAGCAACGCGGTACGCAGCATCGCGATGAGATTACGCCAGAGGGCTTCCTGTCGAATAATGCGGGTGGCATTTTGGGTGGCATCTCCTCAGGGCAAGACATTATTGCCAATATCGCGCTCAAGCCGACGTCAAGTTTGCATGTTCCCGGTCGCAGTGTGGATGTTCACGGCAACCCGGTTGAAGTTATTACCAAAGGTCGTCACGATCCTTGTGTCGGTATTCGCGCAACACCGATTGCAGAGGCGATGCTGGCGTTGGTGCTTATGGATCACCTGTTACGCCAGCGCGCGCAAAATGGTGCGGTTAAGCATTCGGTTCCGGTAATACCCGCAAGCGTTAAATAAAATTTTCAAGGGTGTATTGTGTTGGTCATCGAACGATGTCCAACACAATTGTTGATTCGCTCTATCTGTTGTTCTCTTATGTCCCTTTCTTTTGCGCAGCAAGCAATTCCCTATTGGCGCCTTTCCGGATTCTATTTTTTTTATTTTGCCG
Source organism: Cellvibrio sp. (assembly GCA_035481425.1). Lineage (GTDB taxonomy): Bacteria > Pseudomonadota > Gammaproteobacteria > Pseudomonadales > Cellvibrionaceae > Cellvibrio. The sequence goes on from DATIGS010000041.1 coordinate 125,115, forward strand.
TCGTAGGTACGCTAATCCCTTACTGGGGAATTTATCTTAAATCGCTCGGCTACTCCTCGCAGGACGTCGGCGTTATCAGCTCCATCATTATGGCTACGCGCATTATCGCACCGAACTTTTGGGGTTGGTTGGCCGATCACACTCAGCAGCGGCTGCGTATTATTCGTGTGGGGAGTCTCGCGGCAAGTGTAATTTTCGCGGGCATTTTGCTCGACCAACGTTATTGGTGGTTGGTATTGGTGGTGAGTTGCTACACCTTTTTCTGGCATGCAGTATTGCCGCAGTTTGAAGTCATTACGCTGGGATATCTGGGCAATAATTACCACCGTTACGGCCAGATCCGTCTGTGGGGCTCGCTCGGTTTTATGGCTGCGGTTGTTGGCTTGGGTTTGGTGTTTGATGTATTACCTGTCCGGTTTCTGCCTCTATTTATTCTAACGTTCCTGATCCTGATCTGGTTATCCAGCCTCAGTTTGCGCGACCTCAGTGTGAGAAAAGTGGAAGGGGTACAGCAGAGTTTTTTGCGGTTGGTTATGCAGCCCACAATACTCTGTTTTTTGGTTAGCAGTTTTTTACTACAGCTTAGTCATGGCCCTTACTACACTTTTTATACACTCTATTTGGTAGAAAATTACGGGTATACCCGCACCGCCACAGGATTGTTGTGGGCGCTTGGTGTACTCGCTGAGGTCGCTATTTTTTTAGTGATGCATAAAGTGCTTGGTCGGTTTAACTTGCGAGCGTTGATGCTTTTTGCGTTGTTAGCCACCAGTTTCCGCTGGCTATTAATCGCCTATGGTGCGGATCATCTCGCTGTATTGTTATTTGCCCAACTAATACATGCTTGCAGTTTCGGTATCGCCCATTCGGTATCGATTGAATTGGTACGCAGCTATTTTAAAGGCGCAAACCAAGGGCAAGCGCAAGCGATGTACAGTTCTTTCAGTTTTGGTGCTGGCGGTGCTGCGGGCGCGTTGATTGGTGGATTGTTGTGGGACTATAGTGCATCAACAACCTATTTATTGGCCGCGATTTCGGTGTTGGTTGCGTTTGTGCTCTGTTATGTTTGGCTGCATCCTGTTCATCGCAATGAAGGAGATGTTCATCGTGAATAATTTGATTGTCACTTTGGTACAGCAAGTCATTACGCCCAATGATCCGCAATACAATCTTGATGTCTTTACTCAATCGATGGCGAGCATCACCAAAACAGATCTCATTGTTTTGCCTGAAGTGTTTACCACAGGGTTTTGTGCCAGTGCGCGCAGTTACGCGGAATCGGTGGATGGGCGCGCTTATGAGTGGATGGCCCAGCAATCAGCCAAACACAATGCGGTTGTGACCGGAAGCCTGGTCGTTAAAGTGGATGACCAATATGTTAACCGTTTGGTGTGGATGCGACCGGATGGTAGCTACACCGAATATGACAAGCGTCACCTGTTCAGGGTGGCGGGAGAACATACACGCTATGCGATGGGTAGTGAGCGGGTTCTGGTCGAATTAAAAGGCTGGCGTGTGTTGCCATTGATTTGTTACGACTTGCGTTTTCCGGTGTGGAGCCGCAATCGTAACGACTATGATCTCGCGCTCTATGTCGCTAACTGGCCGAGCGCACGTGCGTTGCATTGGAATTGCTTATTGCAAGCACGTGCCATCGAAAATTTAAGTTACATTCTTGGCGTAAACCGTGTGGGCATGGATGAGGCAGGGCAGCACTATGCGGGCGATTCCAGTGTCTATGGGCCTGCAGGTGAGCTGATCGCAACAAGTCAGGAAGCAGGACTCATCACTGTTGAATTGTATGCGGACAAACTCGCGGAATATCGTGAACGTTTTCCTGCGCATTTGGATGCGGATCAGTTTTTATTGCAGTAACGGTTTCTTTCGGGCGGGAGAATTGAATTATGGCTAAAGGTTTTGGCGATAAATTGGTGATAGCGATTTCATCGCGCGCCTTATTTAACCTTGATGAAAGTCATCAGGTTTTTATGCGCGATGGTTTGGCCGCTTATGCGCAATATCAAATTGAACATGAAGATGAAGTCCTGGCACCGGGTGATGCATTCCCGTTGGTAAAAAAACTGCTGCGACTCAATGAGCGCTTGGGCGATGAGCCGCGCGTTGAAGTGATCTTACTATCGCGCAATAGTGCCGACACAGGTCTGCGAGTATTTAATTCTGTTGAACACTATGGCTTAAAAATCAGTCGCGCCGCATTTTGCGGTGGTACCTCGCCATATCGTTACGCCTCGGCATTTGGTTGCCATTTATTTCTTTCCACTGAGCCTGATGACGTCCGGCAAGCGCTTGATCATGGCATGGCGGCGGCTACGTTAATCGCATCCAATAATCAGGTCGACAATGAAGATGAATTGCGATTTGCGTTTGATGGTGATGCGGTTATTTTTTCTGATGAGGCCGAGCAGGTTTATAAATTACAGGGTTTGTCAGCCTTTACCGAGAGTGAGAAAGCCTCGGCAAAAGAACCTTTGAGTGGTGGGCCTTTCAAACAATTCCTGGCTGCACTGCATGGATTGCAAGCGGAGTTTGGCGAGGATTGCCCCATACGCACGGCGCTGGTCACCGCGCGTTCAGCACCGGCGCATGAACGGGTCATCCGCACCTTGCGCGCTTGGAATATTCGTATTGACGAATCCTTATTTCTCGGTGGGCTTTCCAAAGGCACTTTCCTCAAAGCCTATGGCGCGGATGTGTTTTTTGATGATCAACCAATGCACTGCGAATCGGCGCGCGAACACGTTGCCACTGGCCACGTACCGCATGGAATCGCGAATTGGCCCAAAGCTGAATGATGACGAGGAAATATATATAGCCAATATAGGGTGTACATCGGCTATTTTTTGCTATTTTTGTAATATTCCGTTGTCAAAAACTTTGCATTTTCGGGATATAGTCTAAAGTTGTAACAAGGCTGGCCTGTAGCACAATTAATAATTGTTAAGCACGGCATAGTAATTTGTTCTATTCTATAAGCGAATAATCTAACGTGATTTTATAACCCTGAGCTTGCTTTAGGGTTTTTTGTGAATACCTTTGGTAACTACCTCAGTGGGTGAGCCAATCGGAGGGCTTATGAAGCTGCAACAACTACGCTATATCTGGGAAGTGGCGCATCACGACTTAAATGTCTCAGCTACTGCACAGAGCCTTTACACCTCTCAACCTGGCATCAGTAAACAAATACGTTTGCTGGAAGATGAGCTGGGTGTTGAAATTTTTTCTCGTAGCGGGAAGCATTTAACCCGCATCACCCCTGCAGGTGAGGCGATCCTCAAAACGGCGGGCGAAATCCTGCGGAAAGTCGAGAGTATCAAACAAGTCGCCCAGGAGTTCAGCAATGAACGTAAGGGTACACTCACATTGGCGACAACCCATACCCAGGCGCGTTATGCATTGCCTCCGGTTATCGGTTCTTTTATCAAGCAATATCCTGAAGTAGCCTTGCATATGCATCAGGGGACACCCATGCAGATCTCTGAAATGGCTGCTGATGGCACTGTAGATTTTGCAATCGCCACCGAAGCCATGGAGCTGTTCAGCGACTTGATTATGATGCCGTGCTATCGCTGGAATCGTAGCGTTGTTGTTCCTAAAAACCATCCTCTGGCGCAGGTTTCCAATCTGACACTCGAAGAAGTAGCCAAGTACCCGATAGTGACTTATGTGTTCGGATTTACCGGGCGCTCCAAGCTCGATGAAGCTTTCATCAATCGTGGCCTTGCTCCTAAAGTGGTATTTACTGCGGCCGATGCCGACGTTATTAAAACCTACGTCCGTCTTGGATTGGGAGTCGGAATCATCGCCAGCATGGCCTACAACGATGCGACGGACAGCGACCTGGTTGCATTGGATGCGAGCCATTTATTTGAGTCGAGTGTTACCAAAATTGGTTTCCGTCGCGGGACTTTCTTACGCGGATTCATGTACGACTTTATCGAGAAGTTTGCTCCGCATCTGACAAAAGACATTATTAACGAAGCCTTTAATCGCCATTCCCGCGCCGAGTTGGATGAGTTGTTCGAGGATATAGAAATACCTACCCATTAATCGAAATAGATTTTCAAAAAGCCGGGCACATGCCCGGCTTTTTTGTTTGCTTTCTATAATGTGGGTGATGTAAAACATATGTGAGTTTTATAATTTCCAAGGGACTTACATGAACAAAATTCCTCTCGGCGTCAGCCAGTGTTTGCTGGGTGAGAAAGTCCGATATGACGGTGGCCATAAACGTAATCACTACCTGGTCGATGTCCTCAACGAATTTTTTGAGTTTCATCCGATTTGCCCGGAAGTCGCGATCGGCTTGGGTATTCCGCGCAAACCTATACGTTTGGTGGCAATGGGTAATGAGACTCATGTTCGTGGTGTTGAAAACCCTGACCTGGATTTCACCGATGCTCTTGCTGGGCAGGCGGAGCTGGCAGTTGCGCAGATGCCTGATATTTGTGGCTATGTATTTATGCAAAAATCCCCCAGTTGTGGCGTGTTTGGAATGAAGCGTTACAGCATTAGCGGGAATCCTTTGGATAATAGTGGGCGGGGCGCTTATGCCAAACGATTCATGGAATTGATGCCTCTATTGCCCGTAGAGGAGGCAGGACGTCTGAATGATGCAGGGCTGCGTGATAATTTCCTTACTCGGGTATTCGCTTACCACGATTTTAAAACCCATGTTGCTGCTGAACCTACAGCAAAAAAACTGATCGCTTTTTATTCTCGCTATAAATACCAAGTGATGGCTCATCATGTGCCGAGTTATTTTTCGATTGGTCGTTACCTGTCGAATTTATCCGGTAGTGACATACATGCCTGTAGCGATGGTTTTTTCCGTTTGTTTATGACTGCTCTTTCACATCATGCAACTCGAAAAGGGAACACCAATGCAATCATGCATTTGCGTGGTTATTTGAAAGCACACCTAAATGCCCAGGATAAGCAGGAATTATCGCAGGTGATTGATTCCTATAAGGCGGGCCTGGTGCCCTTGGTAGTACCACTGACGTTGCTCAAGCACCATTTGCTGAAACTTGATGACCCTTATTTAAAATCCCAAACGTTTTGGTCGCCACATCCGGAAAGGCTGGGATTACGTAACCATATCATTGAGAGTATTTAATAGGATTTCTAACCATTAACGGGATAAGTCATTTATATGACGCTGACAGTTCCACAAAAAGTGCGTAATTTGTATTTGCATTTTGATAAAAAAATGCTCAATTCATTAGCCGATATTTATAGTGACGATATTCAGTTTCGCGACCCGCTCCATGCATTTAACGGGCTGCGCAATCTCACCGATTATTATTCCAGCATGATGCGCGACCTGATTGAATGCCGGTTTGAATTCCACCATTCAATGGAGATGACCGCCCGCGGTGAAGCGATATTGTTTTGGACGATGCATTATCGTCATAAAAAATTAGCAGGCGGTAAGCCTTTGGAATTGACGGGCAATACTCATCTACTGTTTAACGATAAAGTGTATTACCACCGCGATTATTTTGATGCGGGCTCGATGCTTTATGAGCACTTTCCGTTGATGGGTTTTGCAATTAAAAGGATAAAGAAACAGATGAGTACAACATGACGGCGTTAGTGTGGTTACGCCATGATTTGCGTCTGTACGACAACCCGGCTTTATATAAAGCAGCAGAGTCAGGGCAGGGAGTCGTCGCTGTATATGTGCATTGTGATGCGTATGTGCGCATGCATTCTATCGCTCCTGTTCAGCTGGATTTTGTGCGCCGTCACCTGCATGTAATTTTGCAGGATTTGACCAGTCTCAATATTCCTCTGAGTGTTGTTCGTGTTAAAACCCCCGATGAAATCGCGCCGGCACTGCTGCGCTTAGCGCAAAATGTGCAGGCGGATTGCTGCTATTTTAATGCGGAGTATCCCATTAATGAGTTGACGCGCGATCTATCGGTTAATCAATTGTTGCGCGATAACGGCATTCTGGTAAAACGCTGCCACGATCGTTGCCTGGTTCCACCGGGTATGATTCGTAATGGACAGGGCGAGCCCTATAAAGTGTTTACCGCCTTTAAAAAGAAATGGCTGCAAACCATCATGCCGGTTGCCATCCGCCCCTACGGATTACCTGTCACTCAACCACTGAATAATACTGTCAAAACTGCATCGGTCCAGGATATTGAACAGTTGTTTTCCGGGCATGAATTTCCGGATTTATCTGCACTCTGGCCGGCCGGCGAGCAAGAGGCATATCGCCGTCTCGATAGGTTTATTGAGCAATCCTTGTCTCGTTATGAGGACCAGCGTGACTTTCCTGCTATTGATGGCACATCCACTTTATCGCCTTATTTCGCTGTGGGTTCATTGTCACCACGTCAAGCGATAGCCTCTGTGCTCGCCTATACACGCGGTGAATGGGAAGGGGGTAACGCCGGTGCAAATTGCTGGATTACAGAATTGATTTGGCGTGAGTTTTATCAGCACGTTGTGGTTGATTATCCCCAAGTATGTAAGCGTAAGGCGATGCAAGCTCATACGGAGGCATTTCCCTGGCGTTATGACAAAGCGATCTTTGCTGCCTGGTGTGAAGGAACAACGGGAATTCCTATTGTCGATGCCGCTATGCGCCAACTGAATGCCACAGGTTGGATGCACAATCGTTTGCGTATGGTTGTCGCAATGTTTCTGACAAAGAATTGTCAAATCGATTGGCGCTGGGGTGAAGAGTATTTTATGTCGAAATTAATCGATGGGGACTTCGCAGCCAACAATGGTGGCTGGCAATGGAGTGCTTCCACAGGAACTGATGCAGCCCCGTATTTTCGAATTTTTAACCCGGTAAGCCAATCGGAGCGATTTGATCCGGATGGCGAATTTATTCGTAAATGGATTCCTGAGTTGGCGCACTTGCCAAATAAACAGATTCACAAGCCGCCCGTTTTAAAGAATTATCCGCGGCCGATTGTTGATTTGGCCACGAGCAGAAAAGAGACCATTGCATTCTTCGCCCAACTACCACCTGTAGCGCATTAAACAGCTAATGGGCCATTATTGGTGACGCTGAAGCCTAGCTCGATTCTTCGGGTTATATCTATAATGTGTATTTGTGGCTTGTAATGTTGCCATTAGAACGTTTTCTTAGTTTGAGGGTTTATTGTATGTTCAGCACAAAACGACAGGGTTATCTTCGCCGTATTCTCACGAATAGTTTGGCGCTGTGTACCATTCTCACCGGTTGTTCCGCTGCTTTGGTATTAGCGCAAGAAAATTATGTAGCGGCGGGTAGTGCTTATAGTCTGGACAATAATGAGCTGGTTTATCGTGAGCTATATACCGCGCTCGATGAAAACCAATCGGTGCGCGTGGATTACACAGGGCCGGATGGCAATGTTTTCGCCTCAAAGACACTGGTTTACCAAGGCGAGCCATTTCAACCCAGTTTTGATTTTGAAGACTCGCGGGATAAAGAATTCGTTTCTGCACATTTTCAAGGTGCCCGGTTGGTTCTCACCTCGGGTGTGAATAATTCGCAGAATGAAAAAATTATTTTCGACAATGCGCGAGTAGTAATTGACGCAGGTTTTGATGCGTATATCCAACTCAATTGGGATAAGTTAATTGCGGGTAAGCGCCTGAAATTTGATTTTGCATTGCCTGTCCGTTTAAACACCGTGCAGCTGGAAGTGCGCAAAATCAAAGGCTCTGATTCTCCGGTGTATGACGCTAACTACGGACGTGATTGGATTTATTTTCGCATCGCACCTGCAAAAACATTTAGCGCGCTCTTTGCCGATCCAATCAATCTTGCCTATGACCCAAATGGAAAATATTTAATGCGCTTCCATGGTCGCTCTAATATCGATGATGATAAAGGCGGTCCGCAGGATGTACGTATTGAATATGAATATACAAATTAATTAACAGCAAACGAATAGGCTCGGGCAATGTTGGTGTTGTCCGAGCATCACAAATAGGAGCACCAATCGCTCCAGCTGCCTGGATACAATTTAGCTTTTATTCCGCTTATTTCCAGGGATAATAAATTTACGCAGGCAGTGACCCCTGAGCCACAATACACTACCAAATTTTCCCGTTCGCCCAGATCGTGCCAACGTTCTCGCTGAGCCTCGTCGGATTTAATAAAACCCTGCTCGGTTGTTGCATCCTGCCAAAAATAGTTGAGGGCGCCAGGAATATGGCCCGCGACAGGATCAATCGGCTCTTCTTCGCCGCGATAACGTTTTGCTTCGCGCGAATCGATCAAGGTAAACCTTGCTTCAGCTTGTAAAATATCCGCACGCTCAACTATCCAGTCATGTTGAGGGTTAGCTTGAAAGTTTCCCTTTTTAATTGCGGGCTCTCTTCTATCAATTGCATTACCGCTGTTGACCCAGCTGCTGAATCCACCATCAAGAATTAGAACATCTTTGTGTCCCAAATAACGAAACAGCCACCATGCATGTGCGGCATAACCCATGCGCGAATCGTCGTAAACGACAATTATTGAATGTTGGTTTACGCCAGCATTGCGCAATTTTTGACTTAGGGTTTCAGTATCAGGTAAGGGGTGGCGTCCGCCGTGAATGCCAACCGGGCTGGATAGGTCTTTTTCCAGATCCAGAAAATAGGCTCCGGGAATATGCCCGATGCGGTATTGTTCATCGCCGAGGGTTTTGTTGATCAGATGAAAACGGCAATCGAATATAACAACCTTGCCCAATTGCGCTTTAAGTTGTTCGCTGTTGATAAAGTAATTCATTGGTTTGATGCACGCGTATTAAACATGAATGTCAAAATAGTGGCGTCATAATCGCATCAATAGAGGGGGATTGGGAAGGGTGAAATGTGAACGCTTTGTATATTTATTGTAAAACGACCTGGGCAGCGATGGATTAGTGGTTTTGCCACGCATCAGGTATTTTGCCTTCGAGTTGATAAGCAAAAGCGATGATATAGGCTACGGCTATATAAAGAGCTTCAGGAATTTCGTCGCCCAATTCCAGCGTAACCAGTAAATCGACGAGAGCGGAGTTATCGCATAAGGGCACACCATGCTCCTTTGCAATTGCAATAATCTGGTCCGCAACTGCGCCAGTACCTTTAGCACTGACATGCGGTGCGTTTTTTCCATCATAGTAAAGCGCGACAGCTTTTTGTAATTGTTGGTTCGAGTATTCCGATGTCATTTTATGGTCTCACGTTTTTATATCCACCAGTGAATAGCTGATCGACATTTTGGGCTTGGGTGGTAAGCCGGGCACGCATTGTAGTTGTGTGACCTTAATACCTTCGTGTTCCAACTGAGCCTTTAATCCATCAATTCTATTTTTTGCTTCAAGCAATGTGTTTTCATTTTCTGCCCAAAATTTCGCAGACAAACTATCGCCTAATAAAAGCAGCTGCGCATAAAACTTGCCGATTACCGGCAAATCAAAACCGAGCATAATATTCCACTGGCGAGCGCGGGTATTGTTTTGTTCTGCATTTGAATTTTGCTCTTCAATCCATTGTTGCTCCATTTGAATATGCAATGGATGCACTTCATGTCCCTGGCGCACCGGTATTTCAAATTGCCAGGATTGGGTTGGCTGTGTCTGGTCTGCTTGACCTAGTTGATGGTTGAGAGCATGCACTTGCTGTAATTGAATTTTACCAATGCTGCCTAAAGTGTACTGATGCAGCAGCATGACTAATTGTGTGCGCAATTGTTTTTGGTTGAGTTCACCTTGCTGTTTGTTGGCGAGCATGCCGAGAAATTGGGGCAGGGCGATAGGTAGCAAATTTTTATTTGCATCAGCTGCAAGAGAGGTTCCTACTGGTGCAAGTTTGCTCGTATCCAGTTCCGAGTCCAACTGATGCAATAATCCAAGCAGCGCGCCTTTTAGATCCTGGCTTGCTATTTTTTCAACAGAATTTTGCGGCGCTATCGTTTGGTTATTTACAGATTTATTCCCGGCGACCGGCGAGGTGCTGGTCATTGTCGATGATCCGGGTGTTGGCACTTGCTGCGCTGTGATCAGTTGCGCTAATTTATTTTCAAAACTTTGACCATTATTTTTCAGTGTCATTTCCACTAATTTTGGGTTGGTCAATTGATCCGAAAGTCGAATGTGATTCGCTAATGTTTTGAGCGATTGCTGTACCTGACTGGATAACCATTCTTTGCGTTCTGCAATGGGCAGCTGTTGAATAAACTGCGTAATTTTAGGCAAGCTAGCCAATAGATCCTGGCCTTTATCCTTTTGCGGCAACAAAAGCCGTAAGGTTTCTCCAATCGCGTCGGTAGCCTCGCTGGATAATCCGTTATTTGGGATGGCAGCGGTATTGCCTGTGTTGGTCGGATTCGAAATTGCGGAATTCGGTAGTGTTCCTATTTGCAAAAGTGCTTGGAAACTTGCGACCTCTGCTTTAGTTAATGGTTGCAGTAATTGTAACCGCTGCCCTTCACCTAATTGCATCAACAATGTTTGGCCTGCCTGGATGGGTTGGTTGGTATATACAAGCAAGGTTGTCGGCAAAGCTGGAGGGGTTGAGGTGCTTCCGGTTGTCGTCGGTGTAGGTATGTTGACCGACAGGGTGGCTAGTTTAACGCCCGGTGTCTGGACAATATTTTTTTGCGATTCCAACTCACGGATCAAAGCTTGTATAGCCGGGGCAGCTGAGTTTTTATTGATTTGTGTAAGATTGGCTTCAATGGATTTAATCAACTGGGCGCGTTCATCCGGCGTTGCCTGGGTTACCTTTTGGACATCAGCCAGAAAGTGGCTGCCTACTTTCAAACCGAGCGCCTTGGTAACCGCCACTACTTGTTCGATCTGCGCGCGCTGGAGGTTGTGTACCAGCTTATCGGTAACTGAACTCAGCTCCATGGATTATCTCGTTTAGCGTTTAATATGCTCAAAAACGTAAATGTGGGTGCTCTGGCGCGATGCAGACCGCTATAATCGCAAGCTTTAGTCTGTCGCCATACTTTGCAGTTGCCAGCACGGTAGTGTGATGAGTATAGCGGCTCATGAGATGTTTCCTGTAGATATCCATTTAGATACCTATTTAGATTAGATACCCAGTTAAATACCAATACGTACGCAAGGCAAATAATAATCATGAGTGATTCGGAAACAGAAGCAGCCCGTCCGCTGCTTGAACTGCGTAATCTTGGTTGTGAGCGAGATGAGCGGCTGTTGTTTTCCGGACTGGATGTGCAATTGTTCGCCGGCGATGTTGTGCAAATCGGTGGCCCCAATGGCGCCGGTAAGACCACTTTGTTGCGCGCCATAGCGGGAATCAGCACGGATTTTCATGGCCAAATTCTTTACGCTGGCCAGCCCCTGCCAGCGACGGCTTGGGAGTTTGCAGGGGATAGTCTTTATCTCGGCCATTTACCGGGCATCAAAAAAGCGTTGACGCCTGCTGAAAACCTGGAGTGGTACAAGGCCCAAAGCGGTGCTGCTATGGCTGTTAATGATGCTTTGGCTGCTGTTGGTTTGTACGGTTACGAAGACACACCTTGTTATCAGTTATCGGCAGGGCAGTTGCGTCGGGTTGCACTCGCGAGATTACATTTAAGCCGTGCACGTATCTGGATCCTTGATGAGCCTTTTACTGCCATCGACAAACTGGGCGTCAGCCAATTGGAAACACTTATCGCCCGCCAGTGTGCCAAGGGTGGCCTGGTGATCCTCACCTCCCATCAGGATTTGACACTGCCTCAGTTACGCATGGTGAACCTGCAAGATTACCAACCGGTACACACTAAAAATGGACTTGGCAGTGTGGGTGAGGGAGCTGTTTATCATGAGTGATAAGGCTCCCGTTGCAGGCTTGCTAGACGGTTTTGTGGCCAGCTTTCGTCGCGATTTATTGATAGCCGCGCGGCATAAAGCGGAGCTAACGAATCCGCTGGTGTTTTTCCTGATTGCTGTGACCTTGATTCCCTTGGGAGTCAGCCCCGAAAAATCGGTTTTGGCCTTGCTGGCACCGGGAATCGTGTGGGTGATGGCGCTATTGGCGACCTTGCTATCGCTCGATGGGTTGTTTCGCAGTGATTTTGACGATGGCTCGCTGGAGCAGATGCTGATTAGCCCGCAGTCGCTGTATTTTACGGTGATGGCAAAGATATTAGTGCATTGGCTGGTATCAGGCCTGCCGGTGACATTGTTGGCGCCAGTATTGGGATTAATGCTGAGTTTGCCCGTAGAAGGTTACTTGCCATTACTCGCATCGCTGGCATTGGGGACGGCATCTATGAGTCTGATCGGCGCAGTTGGTGCAGCCTTAACAGTTTCGTTGCGTAAAGGTGGTTTATTGTTGTCGCTGATTGTCATGCCACTGTATATTCCTGTCCTGATATTTGGGGCGAGTGCGGTACAAACAGCAGTGCAGGGCGGTGCGATTGGCATGCAACTCGCAGTATTGGGCGCGTTCCTCGCTTTGGCGATAGTACTTGCTCCAATTGCAGCACTTGGCGCCTTGCGTATCAGTACCAATGGCTAACTAATAATAACGAGCAGCATTTACGACTACAGCGATAAGGTTTCTCACTATGGCATGGCAATGGTTTCACCGTTTAGGTTCTCCCCGCTGGTTTTATGAAAAAACAACACCCTGGTTGCCTTGGTTGGCTGTATTCAGTATTGCTCTGATTGTGACAGGAGCTGTTTGGGGATTGGCTTTTGCGCCCGCCGATTTTAAGCAAGGCAATAGTTACCGCATCATTTATATCCACGTACCAGCTGCCTTTTTAGCCTTGGCGGGTTATTACATCATGGCGATTTCCGGGGCGATTGGCCTTATCTGGAAAATGAAACTGCCATTTATGGTAATGAAATCTGCCGCCCCGATCGGGGCTCTGTTGACCTTTGTATCGCTTGTCACCGGCTCTATTTGGGGCAAACCTACCTGGGGTACATGGTGGGAGTGGGATGCGCGCATTACCTCCATGCTAATCCTGTTTTTCCTTTATCTCGGCATGATTGCCTTACAACAAGCCTTTCAGCATCGTGATACCGCAGATAAAGCCAGCGCAGTGCTAGCTTTAGTTGGCATGGTAAATATTCCGATTATTTACAAATCGGTCGATTGGTGGAATACGCTTCACCAACCTGCCACCATCAAATTCACCAGCAAATCGACAATTGATCCATCCATGTTGTATCCCTTGTTGACAATGGTTGTGGGTTTCTACTGTTTCTACGCCTTGGTGCTTTTGCTAAATACTCGTGTTGAAGTGCTGCGCCGCGAGCATCGCACCCAGTGGGTCAACGATTTGGTTGGTTCAATAAATAAGAAGGTGTAACCATGAAATTTCAATTTGAATCGATTGCTGATTTTATCGCGATGAATGGACATGGACCGTTTGTGTGGTCCGCTTACGCGATCACGTTTGCGGTGCTGATTTTTTTATTGATTAGCCCGCTCTTTCAGAAAAAGGCTTTTATAAAACAACTACAAAAAACACAAAAATTAGAAAAACTGGCGCAAGCTAATTCTTCAGTGGGTCAAACTGCTGAATAAACCAAACCGTATTAGTCGTTAGAGAATGTAAAAATGCATCCGGTTCGCAAGCAACGTTTAATGATTGTGATTTTTATTGTGGTGTTTTCCAGCATTGCTGTTGGCCTTATGGCTTATGCGTTGCGCGAAAATATCAATTTATTTTATCCGCCGAGTAAAATTGTGGCTGGCGATGTGCCACATAACACCCGTATTCGCGCGGGCGGCTGCGTCAAACCCGGCAGTGTTCAGCGCGCTAACGATTCGCTCGAAATCCGTTTTTTGATTACCGATGGTATCGCTGATGTAAAAGTCAATTTCAATGGGATATTGCCTGACTTATTTGCCGAGGGAGAAGCTGCAGTTATCAATGGAATTGTGACTGAGTCGGGCGAGATAAATGCCAGTGAGGTTCTTGCCAAGCATGATGAAAATTACACTCCGCCCGAAGTTGCAGAAGCAATGAAAGATAAGGGTGAGCATCAAAAGACTTGCGAGGGTCTGAAATATGGCGCTTGATTTGGTTCAGTTAGCTCCAGAGCTGGGGCAGTTTGCCCTAATCCTGTCTTTATGTTTGAGTGCCGCTTTGTTTGTGCTTCCATTGGTTGGGGCTCATTACGGTAGCAATGTTCTAATGCAGTCGGGACGTTCGTTGGCAACCGGTTTTTTTGTGTTTGTGGTTTTTGCGTTTTGTTGTCTTCTCTATTCATTTGTTCATGACGATTTTTCAGTTAAGTATGTTGCGTCCAATTCCAACTCCCTTTTACCTGTGTATTACAAAATCAGTGCGATTTGGGGAGGGCATGAAGGTTCGTTGTTATTATGGATTTTAATGCTTTCGGGTTGGACCTTTGCTGTTGCTATTTTTAGTCGTTCACTTCCGCTCGATATGCAGGCGCGTGTATTGGCAGTGATGGGGTTTGTCGCTGTTGGTTTCCTGTCATTTATTTTGTTTACCTCAAATCCGTTTGACCGAATTCTCCCTGTTCCCCCGCAAGACGGCAGCGATTTAAATCCACTCCTACAAGATATAGGTTTGATTATCCATCCACCTGTCCTGTACATGGGCTATGTTGGTTTTAGTGTGGTGTTTGCATTCGCGATTGCAGCGCTGCTTACCGGTCGTTTGGATAGTGCCTGGGCTCGCTGGTCGCGCCCTTGGGCCACTATGGCTTGGGGGTTTTTATCGGTAGGGATTGCACTTGGTAGCTGGTGGGCATACTACGAGCTGGGCTGGGGCGGTTGGTGGTTCTGGGATCCGGTGGAGAATGCATCCTTCCTTCCCTGGTTGATTGGTACAGCTTTAATTCACTCGCTTGCGGTCACCGAAAAGCGCAGCCTATTTAAAAGTTGGACAATCCTGCTTGCCATTTTTACGTTCTCTCTCAGTCTGCTTGGTACCTTTTTAGTTCGTTCCGGTGTTCTTACTTCGGTTCACGCATTTGCTAATGACCCTGAGCGCGGTGTTTTTATTCTTGCGTTCTTTTTTATCGTGGTGGGCGCTTCATTGACTCTTTATGCGTTCCGCGCGCCGGTTGTAAAAGGCTCGACCGGTTTTAGCTTGCTATCGCGTGAGACCTTGTTGTTGGGAAATAATATTTTGCTCACTGTGATTATGGTTATGGTGCTTATTGGCACACTGTATCCATTGATCGCCGATGCGCTTGGGCTCGGAAAAATTTCGGTTGGACCACCTTATTTTAATTTGTTCTTTTTGCCGTTGATGGGATTGCTATGTTTATTGATGGCATTTGGCCCGCTTTCCAACTGGAAGCGCACCTCGGGTATGCAGTTTATAAAACTCTTATGGAAGCCTTGGGCGATTAGCTTGGCAATTGGTCTGGTTTTCCCGCTTGTATATCGCGATAAATACGAAATTCTTGCGGCTTTAACAGTCTTTGTTGCAAGTTGGATCGGTTCGGCGCTTATAGCGGATTTGTTTTATCGTCTGCGTAACAGCGAGTCTTTTTTTGCGGGTTTTAAAAAATTAAGTTTAAGTTACTACTCTATGTTCGTTGCGCATGCGGGTATTGCGGTTACAGTGGCAGGTATTGGTTTAACGAGCATCTATACCGAGCAGCGTGATGTCCGGATGGAAGTAGGGCAGAAGGTAACTGTTGTTGAGTACGACTTTATTCTCAATAAACTTACGCATATAGATGGCCCTAATTACACGGCGGAAGAAGCGCTGATTACGGTAATGAAGGATGGCAAATTTTTGCGCGAAATGAAGCCGCAAAAGCGCCGCTATCTTGCGTCCGGTAGCACCATGACTGAAGTGGCATTGGATGTGGGTTTCTTTCGTGACCTGTATGTTGCTATGGGTGAGCC
>DATIGS010000042.1:0-13090 GCA_035481425.1 Cellvibrio sp.
GGCGACTCGCTGCGCATCGGCCAAATTCTGATTAATTACGCAAACAACGCCGTCAAATTTACCGAGCAAGGTGAAATTGTTATTTCGGTTAAAACTCGCGAGCAAAATGATGAAGAGGCACTGTTGTATTTCGGTGTTAGCGATACAGGTATCGGACTGACCGAAGAGCAGCAAGCGCGCTTGTTCCAGTCATTCCAGCAAGCGGATACATCCACCAGCCGTAAATACGGTGGCACGGGCTTGGGGCTGGCAATTTCCAAACAACTGGCGGAACTCATGGGCGGTGAAGTCGGTGTGGAAAGTGTGTATGGCCAAGGCAGCGTTTTCTGGTTCACGGTCCGCGTCAAAAAACACAATACGCCCGAACAACAATTGTTGCTGGAACCGGCATTAAGGGATAAGCGTGTGTTGGTCGTTGATGACCACGATATGGCGCGCAGCGTGTTGAATGTGCTGCTTAGCAGAATGTCATTGAGAGTTGATGAGGCAAGCAGTGGCGCAGAAGCGATTGGCGCAGTCCAACGCGCAGCGCAGGAAGGCGATGCTTACGAAATTGTATTTCTGGATTGGCGCATGCCGGAAATGGATGGAATTGAAACCGCACAAGCAATCAATGCTTTGGGCTTGGCGCAGGCACCGCACTTGATCATGGTTACCGCCTATGGCCGCGAAGAAGTATTGCAAGCGGCTGAGTCTGCAGGGCTCGACGATGTCATCATCAAACCGGTGAACCCATCAATTCTATTTGATTCGATAGTGCGAATACTGGGCGGACATTTTGTGGCAGAGCCGGAAGAAGATGTTGCCAACAATGAGGATCTGTCCGCGATCAAAGGCGCTTCTATTTTGGTCGCAGAAGACAACGAACTGAACCAGGAAGTAGCAATGGGACTGCTGGAAGACGCCGGTTTCGTGGTGACCATCGCCAATAATGGTGAAGAAGCGCTGAGGCTCTTACAAAAAGCCCAAACACAAAAAAATCACTACGACCTGATTTTAATGGACATGCAAATGCCGGTGATGGATGGCGTAAGTGCGACCCTGGAAATCCGCAAAAATCCGGTGTGGAAAGACTTGCCCATTGTGGCCATGACTGCCAATGCCATGTTGCAGGACAAAGAGCGCTGCATAGCGGCGGGTATGAATGATCATGTCGCCAAGCCGATAGAGCCGGACGAATTATTTGGCTCCCTGTTGAAATGGATCAAGCCGCGACTGGCAGTTGATACCAACCTATCCACACCACACAGCCAAACTGCAACGCGGCAAATCGCACCGTCGCTGCCTGTGATTGATGGGGTTGATGTGCAATTAGGGTTAAGGCGTGTGCTCGGAAAAGTCCCCGCCTATATCTCGATGTTACGTAAATATTTGGAGAGCCAGTCAACCATGCCCGCTGAACTGCGTCGCGCATTGTTGGAAAAGGATATGGCAACCGCCGAGCGTTTGGCGCATACCGCCAAGGCAGTGAATGGCAATATAGGGGCAAGCGAGTTACAAGCCCAAGCCGAAGAGTTGGAGCGACTATGTCATTCAGGCACTGAAAACGAATTGATAGCAAACAAGCTCAATGATTATGAAAAATCACTCGCGTTGGTGGTGGCTAATATCGTTGCGGCACTGCCTGCTGCTGAGGAAGAAAAAACACTCGCGCCCGATGCGCACGCGGCGGCGCCTGTCGTGCAAAAACTGATTCAATATTTAGCGGCCGATGACAGCGAAGCCAGTGATTTTTTTAGTGATAACGCCGCGTTAATCCGCTCACTGTACGAACCATCGGCATTTGCGCAAATAGGTAAAGCCATTGGTGATTTCGATTTTGAAAAAGCCCTATCGATTGTGAAAGCGCATTCAGGTTCAGTTGTAAATTCCCGCAATAGGGATACGCAATGAAAAATAAAAACCTGGCCTCTGCTGGTCTAATGGCATTTCATGTTGCGCCGCTATTGATGTGTGTATTGGTGGGAGCTTTATGTTCCTGCGTAGTACTGTGGGTTTTACAGTCCGATGCAGATAAGCGAGGGCATACCGAGCTAGGTATAAAATTGGAAAAATTGCATGAGCAGCTTTCCATACCTGAATTGCGTAACAGGGCCGTGGCGACTGCATTATTGATGGGACTGAATGAGCCCCCGATTAAACGCGCAGCGCTGGGAGAACTCGGATTGGATCATGCCGAGGTCATGCAGCAATTGAATGTCGCCCGCAAGCATTTTGATTTTGAAGCAGCGTATGTTGTGGACAAGCAGGGTTTGATTGTCGCTAATGATACGGATGGCAATAAGTCCACCGGAACCAGTGTTGCATTCCGTCCCTATTTTCAAAAGGCGATGAAGGGTGAGGATGCGATGTACATGGCGATTGGCACCCATACGGACTCGCGTGGTTTATTTGTTGCAGCGCCTATCCGCGAATCAACGGATAGTAGCTCCGCAGTTATCGGTGTCATGCTGATAAAAATATCGGCTGAGGAGCATTTGGAAAAATTGTTGCGGGGGATTGGCGGCGATGTATTGTTGATTACCCCGCAAGGTGTAGTGTTCGCCTCCTCGCGCCCGGAGTGGCAATTCACCGTAGTCCCATCGGTTGATGAAAAGGGCTTTCAGGAAATTCGCAATTTGCAACAATTTGGTTTGCGTTTTGCCAAGGTGCGGCCAGCGCCCTTAGGGTTTGATCCGTTACAACCGAATATCAAATTGGCAGGAAAGCGTTACATCGCGGAGCAATTGGCCATTGATTGGAAAGATTCCGGAGGGACATGGCAGGTAAGCCTGATGAAAGATGCGGAAACCTGGTTCCCGACTTCATCCAAATTAAATATCGCCGGCTTGATCATGTTGCTTGCGTTGGTAATTGGCTTTTTCATGCAGCAGCAAATCAATCGCAACAAACGTCTGAAGGCAATCGTCACCCGGGAAAATGAAGCGCGTGCACTGGCGCAGGAAAATAATATTGCCGCGGCGGAAGAGCGCGCATTGATTGCAAAGGTAACCGCTGAGTTGCATGAAGCCCAACACTACACGGGCTTGGTGCAAACATTTATGCATTATGCGAGTGAATTATTTGGTGTGCGCTTCGGACTTTTTTATGTGGCCGATAATGATCAGCGGCAATTGCGGCTTATTGGTGGTTATGGTGTTTCAGTCAGTGAGCACGGTAGAACTTTAGCTTATGGCGAGGGGCTGGTTGGGCAATGTGCTATCGATGAAAAAACGCTATACGTCAACCAGCTGCCTGCGGATTATGTTCAAGTCGCTAGCGGAAGCGGCGCAGCTGCACCCCATCAGGTAATACTTCATCCATTGATGCTGAATGGCAAACTGGTGGGCGTGGTGGAGCTCGCGGTTTTTAATCTGCTTACGCAAAAACAAGAAGAAATGCTGGCCGAGTTTAGTGCGACCACGGCAGTGCTTATCGAAATGATCGAGCAACGGCAAATCCTCGAGCTGGAGTTGCGCCGGCAGCAGTTGTCAGAAGAATCCTTGCGTCACCAGGCATCACTCCAGCAAGCGCTGATTGATAATATTCCCTATCCGATTTTTTACAAAGATTCGGACAGTCGCTTTCTGGGTTTCAACCGGGCCTATGAAAAAACCTTCAATGTAAAACGCGAAAATCTCATCGGCAAAAAAGTGGGTGACCTTGAATATTTACCGCTGGAAGATCGGCTCGCCTATCAAGCAGAAGACGAGCGGGTTATCGCCGAAGTAGCAGAAGTGCAAAAGGAAATGCTGATTCCCTTTGCGGATGGCAGATTACATAAAACAGTTTATTGCGTATCCGGCTTTCGCCTCGCGGATGGTGAGCGTGGTGGCCTGGTTGGAATATTTATTGATTTTACAAAGTACAACGAGGGATTAAAGAATGGTTGAGCCAATTGTTTCCATCGAGAAGTCCACCATCCTGGTGGTGGATGACACGCCGGATAATTTAACCTTGATGAGTGGTTTGCTCAAAGATAATTACCGGGTAAAAATTGCCAACAATGGAGCGCGGGCATTAAAAATTGCCGAGTCGGATACGCCTCCTGATTTAATCCTGCTCGATATTATGATGCCGGAAATGGACGGTTACGAAGTCTGTCGCCGTTTGAAAGCGGATGTTAAAACCCGCGATATTCCGGTGATTTTCCTCACGGCAAAAACCGAAGTGGTCGATGAAACCCATGGCTTTGAATTAGGTGCATCGGATTACATCACTAAACCTATTTCGCCTCCCATTGTACTTGCGCGCGTTGAAACACATCTGGCAATCAAACGTGTGCAGGATTTTTTGAAAGATAAAAATTCATTCCTGGCTGCAGAAGTCAACAAACGCACGGCTGAAATCATGGCGATCCAGGATGTCACCATCAATGCCATGGCGTCCCTTGCAGAAACACGCGATAACGAAACCGGCAATCATATTCGTCGCACCCAGCGTTACGTAAAAGTGTTGGCGGAAAAATTGCGTTTCAATCCGCGCTATGCGCATTTTCTCAATGACGATAAAACCATTGAACTGCTTTTTAAATCGGCGCCCTTGCACGATATTGGCAAGGTGGGCATCCCCGACCGGATTTTATTAAAACCGGGGCGCTTTGAGCCGGAAGAATTTGAAATCATGAAAACCCATACCACCCTGGGGCGCGATGCAATTTTGCAGGCAGAAAAAGATCTCGGGATGGAAATGCCGTTTTTAAAATACGCAAAAGAAATTGCTTACGGGCATCAAGAAAAGTGGGACGGCTCGGGCTATCCTGAGGGGCTTTCTGGCGATGATATTCCCATCTCCGCGCGGCTAATGGCAGTGGCGGATGTGTACGACGCGCTGATCAGCCGCCGTGTTTACAAACAACCTATGACGCACGAAAAAGCGGTCAGTATTATCACTGAAGGGCGGGGCACCCATTTTGATCCAGATATGGTGGATGCATTTCTTGAGCTGGAACAAGAGTTCAAGAAAATCGCCGCTGCCTATGCCGACAGCGATGAAGACATGCATAAAAAAGTGGAGTATCTGGATAAAGCCATGGGCGAAAGGCCCGAATAAAAAAATCGGCAATGGACGCGGCACCTCAGAACCAGACGTATGACCAGGAGGCGCCGAGCATGGTGAAGTCTTGCCCGATACGCACAGAAACGCCACGCGACCAGGAAAGTTTTAACGCGTGGTGTTTCGCCACTGGCAGCGCCAACGTCAGTCCAGCGCGACTATTATCATTGCGGTCATCCTTGCGGTCGCCATCAACTGTGGTGGCGCCACCTGCGTAATAAGTAAAATCCAGCGATGCCCACATGCCCGGCTCAAAGGTGTAAACCACATGGGTTTGGGTCGAGTAAAGCGGCTCCTGCTTGCGCAGGTGCCCGCCATAAAAATCATCGTTTTCATCGAACAGCCACGCGCCCGCGTAGAGTTCGAGATCCCAATTGCCGACGGGGTGTGATAACCCCAGTTCGGGTTTGAATGCCCAGCGATTGGTGCCCAGGTTGACCAGCTTGGTGCCATCGTAATCACCTAGCGGGGCCACCACTGACAGGCTGGCGCCCAGGATTGTCTCCCGTTTACGCGTCGCAAATTCCTGTATGGACATTGCCGGTGAGCCAAGCAGATTGACGGCAAAACGCAAAACAGGATCGCCCGGCCCGGAAAGCTCGACCGCGCGCTCCTCTCCTTGTACATCACCATTACCACTCAAGTCGGCAAAGGGCACGATCAGCGAAATCGCTGCCTGTCGGTCAAGCAGTGCGAACGAGCGGGAATAATAAGGTGTAGCGAGCACTACTCGCACCTGGGCATCAGTGATTGGCACCGAGGGATCAAGTGCGACATCGCCCTTTGAATAACCAGTCGCTATGCCTGCGACATTGAGGTCGATTGGCATTGGGGCATAGGCGCGTGGTTCGAGCTGCTGCGCAAGCGCAGCTCCGGTGCTGGCGAGAGTTAATGCGATTGGAATGCACGGTGAAGCCAACTTTCTAGCCCGAAGCCATTTCATGCGCTACTCCGTTAATGTCTTCGACAATACCCTACAGGTTAGCCTAGGCAAGTTAAACGAATATATCAAAAACAAAAAAGAGGAAAACCCGCGAAGGTTTTCCTCTTTTTTTGCGTAAAACGCGCCGAAAAATGTCTGTGATTATTTCAAATCGTCGAGATATTTTTCTGCGTCGAGCGCCGCCATACAGCCTGAGCCAGATGAAGTAATCGCCTGGCGATAAATATGGTCAGCCACATCGCCCGCCGCGAATACACCTTCAATACTGGTTTGGGTGGCATTGCCTTCCAAACCGCTTTTCACTTTGATGTAACCATCTTTCATGGTCAGTTGGCCTTCAAAAATATCGGTGTTGGGCTTGTGGCCGATAGCGATAAATACACCGGCAACATCGATCTCCTGAGTGTCACCACCTTGGGTACTTTTCAAACGCAAACCAGTCACGCCCGAGTCGTTGCCCAACACTTCATCCAGTTGGTGATTCCAGATTACGCTGATATTGCCGTTGGCAACCTTGGCCATCAGTTTGTCTTGCAAAATCTTTTCAGATTTCAACTTGTCGCGGCGGTGAATCAGGGTCACATGGCTTGCGATATTGGACAAATACAGCGCTTCTTCAACCGCAGTATTACCGCCACCGACGACCGCCACTTTCTGGTCGCGATAGAAGAAACCATCACAGGTAGCACAGGCGCTTACGCCTTTGCCCATAAACGCTTCTTCTGATGGCAGGCCTAAATATTGCGCCGAGGCGCCGGTTGAAATAATCAGCGCATCACAGGTGTAGGTATTGGAGCCAACCAATTTGAATGGACGCTCGGTCAACACAGTTTCGTGGATGTGATCAAAAATAATCTGGGTATCAAAACGCTCGGCGTGTTCTTGCATTTGCACCATCAGATCCGGGCCTTGCAAATCGTGTACGCCACCAGGCCAGTTTTCCACTTCAGTGGTGGTGGTCAATTGACCGCCTTGTTGCATACCGGTAATTACAACTGGCTTGAGGTTGGCGCGCGCAGCGTAAATAGCGGCGGTATAACCCGCAGGGCCGGAGCCGAGAATAATCAGGCGATGGTGTTGTACGTCACTCATAGGAGATCCTTGAATTTGCTGCAAAAAAAGAGGGTGATGTAAAAGGGTTGTCGTAAACGAGTTGTCGTAAAAGAGAACTGTCAATGTGGGGGCATGATAGGCCAATCACAATAGCCGTGCAAAATTGTCTGGTTCAATGCGCAGTATTGGGTTTGGCTATGTGATTGTTTCTTGAACGATACCGGCCCGATGCATCAGCTGGCGATGGCTCCGAGGGTCGACAAGCGAGTGCTCCATTCCTGTGGATTATGGTTTTGCAACAATTGTTCGAACACCTTGGGCGACAGGGGTTTGGAGAATAAATAGCCTTGCAGCAAATCCGCGCCATAATCACGGCAGATACGCGCTTGTTCGCGTGTTTCTACCCCTTCAACGACCACGGTTAAATCCAGGCTTTTGGCAAACACAATCATTGCCCGCAAAATTCGGCAGTCGGCTGCATTTTCGGGAATGTTCATGACAAATTTTCGATCAATTTTAAGTGTATGTGCGGGCAATTCTTTCAGATAGGCCATGGAAGAATAGCCAGTACCAAAATCATCGACCGCCACTTCTACTCCATAATCCTGCAGCTTTTGCAGGCTTTGTGCGGTCTGCGCAAGATTTTCAATTAATACCGACTCGGTGATTTCAAGGCTGACGCAGCGACCGGGCACGCCGGTAGACGCGAGATCGTGAATAATGCGCTGGTATAAATTGTCGTCTGTTAATAATTGGGCGCACACATTGAATTTCATATTGAAGTCGTCGTTAACCAGCCCCTGGGCGCGCCAGTTCGCGAGTTGCTGGCAAGCATTGAAGCGGCTGCGGGAATCGATCTCACCGATCAGGCCTATTTCTTCGGCGAGTGGAATAAATTCCATTGGCGGCAGGATTCCGCGTTCCGGATGGTCCCAACGAACCAAACCTTCTGCTCCGCAAATTTCAAATGTTTGCGCATCGACAATCGGCTGATAAAACAAAACGAAATTATTGTTGGGGATATTTGCGCGCAATTCTTTTTCGAGGCGTACACGCTCCTGCATTTGCGCTTGCATGATGGCTGAAAAAAATTGGTAATTATCGCGCCCATCGTGTTTAGCGCGATACATCGCCATATCTGCGGCTTTTAATAAATCGCTGGCGCTGTCACCGGCGTCCGGATAAGTGGCAATGCCAATGCTGCTGGAAATAGTATTTTCATAACCGCCAACGACAATCGGCCGACGAAGATCTTCGAGGATACGTTGGGCCAACTGGCTGATGGCTTCTTGCGAATCGAAATTGTGTGCGAGTATCGCAAACTCGTCGCCACCGAGACGGCAGACAATATCGCCGGCGCGCACTACATGAACCAAACGGGTCGCCACGGCCTGTAGAACCTGGTCGCCAATCACATGGCCCAAACCATCATTAATAAATTTAAAATTATCCAGGTCGAGAAAAAACAGCGCGAGTTGTTCGTTGTGGCGTTTTGCACGCAGGATCGCGGCGCGCAAGCTTTCATCAAAGTAATAGCGATTGGCGAGACCGGTGAGCGAATCGTTTTCGGCCAAGGCGCGCAAGCGCTGATGGCTCTCTTGTAGTTGCCGCTCCAATACATGGCGCGCGCGCGCATGGGTAATCGCGCGGGTGAGATGTTTATGGGCAATTTCAGATTTGAATAATACGTCCTGCGCGCCGGCTTCAATAAACTCACGTTCAAGATCGTCATCGGCGCTGGCACCGGTAAGGATAATAATGGCGGCGTGGTGCGAGGGATGTTTGTTCAGTAGTTGCAACACTTCCATGCCGTCGATATCTGGCAGGCGATAGTCGAGCAGCACTGCATCGAAGTCGCTGCTATCAAACTGTTCCAAACCCTCGCTGGCGGAGCTGGCTTGGGCGATGGTGATATCCCATTCGGTTTTTTTAAACGTGCGTACAATCGCTTGTCGGTCGAGTTCATTGTCATCAATGAGTAACAACTTCATGCAGGGCACCTCTCCGCCTCGATATTGCTTAATCAACGTGCTTTATTTTTCAGTTCTTATTTATCACTTTTTTATTTGTCATTAGCAGGCAATTCAATGACTCGCCAGTAGTGATCGAGCAAGCTCACGACTTGCATAAAATCACTGTCCATTCGCTGTTTCAGTAAATAGCCTGCTACATGTTCGCGGTAGGCGGCGATGATGTCTTCATCTGATTTGGAGGTGGTTAATACAAACACTATTGCAAGGGTCAATTCAGGATCTGCCCTTAGCGCCTCCAAAAATTCCAGACCGTTCATACGCGGCATATTGATATCCAACAAAATAATATAAGGCGTGGGTATCTCGCCATTACGCAATATTTCAAGCGCCTCCAACCCGTCTTTGGCGCGGTATAGCGGGTTAAGTAATTTAAGTTTATGCAGCGCGCGCCGCAGGGCGGTGGCATCTATGTCATCATCATCAATGATTAATAAACTGACGGTTTTAAATTCTTGCGAGCTGGGGGGATAGAATTTATCAATCATGATCCTGCTTCCTTTTTATAATGCTTGGTTATAGAACATGGCCAGGTGAAGGTAAAACGGCAGCCGCGGCTCTCTGAGTAAACGCCGATAGTGCCGCCATAGGTTTCCACAATTTTTTTGATGAGTGCCAAGCCCATGCCGCTGCCTTCCAATTCGTCGCGCGGCTTCAGGGTTTGGAACATGCCAAATACCCGCTCCTGGAATTTCGCGGGAATGCCCGGGCCATTGTCGCTAACGCTGATTTCATAGAAGTCGTCATTAAGTTGCCGCCCCTCAAGGCGAACTATGCCGTGCTCAAGGTCGTGGTGTTTGATCGCGTTGGAAAATAAATTACGCAGGATTTGTTCGAAGGGCGTGCTCAGTGTGTCGAATACGGGAAGGTTGCTGCCCAGCTCCAATTGCAAACCGGGCTTGGTATTCTGGATTTCAAATAACTCTTTGCCCATGTGCGCTACATCAACGCGGGTGATATTGCCATCGACCTTGCCTGCGCGATAAAAGATCAACATATCGTCCAATAATTTTTCCATGCGATGAATGCGATTGCGCAACATGTTGGTGTGCTTTTCGACTTCGGAAAATTCTTTTTCTTCCAGGTCTTCGTCGATCCAGGTGGATAGCTGCGCAATCCCGCGCAGCGGCGATTTCAAGTCGTGCGAGGCGACATAGGCGAAGGTTTCCAGCTCTTTGTTGGTCTGCGCGAGCCGCTGGTTGGTTTTTTCCAATTCCTGCTGATGCTTTACCAGAAGCTGCGCGGATTTTTTGCGCTCATCAATATTGTGGGCAAACACCTTGAGGGCTTTGGCCATATCACCGATTTCGTAGGGGTAGTCGCAAAAAGGAATCGCGAGTTGAGTGTTGCCTCCGGCTATATCCAGCATCGCATGGCGCAGCTCCTCCAGCTGCCAACTCAGGCTGCGGGTGATGAGGGCCGCGACTAAAATGCCGACTAGTAAAAGCCCGGAAATAACAACGAGCATTAAATTGGCAGAGTGATCTCTCGTTACAATGGCCTGTTCATTCAGCAGGCGCATTTGCTCTTGCGCTTCGACAATAATGTGATCGCACAAACTTTCCAGCGTCACTGTGGTGATTTGGACTTGATTGAGCGCAATGTTCCTGTAGGCCTCCAGATTTCCGGCTTCCAATTGCTGGTATATATCGCGGATAACCTGGGACCAGTCGTCAAACAGCGCTTTAAATTGGCTTGTGTCCTCTTGTGCGATTTTTTCGCGCTCAATAATTGCCAGCTCGCGGATAAGTTCGGTTTCAATCTCTGCCATTTTTGCCGGAATATTTTTTTCGCTAATAAGCTTGGGATTGACGGCGACATCCTTCACCCTGCGGTTCAGTTCGCCTATGGCATTTTTAATTCGCAGTGCAGCATTGCTAGCCTGGAGTGGACCCTGGTAGAGCCGTTGCGAAATACTGGCAACGTTGTTGATCTGCAATAACCCGATTGAACCTATCCCGACAAATAAAAGGTTCATAAAAATAAAACCGGTTACCAAACGGTTGAAAAAATTCAGGCGATTAAATGCCTCAATGGACACTTGGTAACGCAGGGTAAAGATACCGGCTGAAAATGCACTCAGGCTGATGGCGGTTTGCGGAGACATTTTTATTCCCATCCAGATAAAACTGGGGAATAACCCGAACTCTTGGCTAATGATCGTTACGAGTGCAGTAAAAAAAATCAGCACGCTTAGTAGTGTTGCGATAATGCTGCGCACACCTCCTGTGTAGGCGCCAAAAAAGAGTGTGAGTGAGGCCAGTAAAAACGCGGCGCTACTCACGGGTGACATGGGTTGGGTATGCGCAGGCGGTTCGTTGAGTAAGGCTGTAAACCAATTGGTAGTGTTAAGTGGCAGGCCTGCAAGCAGATCCAGCATGGTCAAGCCACCAATCATCAGCAATACGCAGCAGCATCCAAGTAAAAAAACACGATTGGAAATCAAAATAGCGTACAACCCCAAGCCACAGGTGATAATGCCTATCGCCGTGTTGTAGGTCATGAGTGTCACATAAGGATAGATAGCCGAAAATGCATGCGGTGCATGCCATGTAATCAACACGCCAATACCCAGTGCAAGTAAAAAGCCTGAGATCAATATGGGCGGTAAAGGATGGCTGTAACCCAAAATTGTAATTCTGTGCACGTCTCGTTTAATCCCTATTCCATAAGAGTCATTTTCACCAGCGTGTTTCATCGGGTGAGAAGCACTAGTTAGTTCTGATTGTAGGTGAGCATTAAATAAACACGTTTAAAATCAAGGCTAACGAAGAAAATAATTAGTCTTTGTAATTATTTATAATGATGTGTAATAACAATGGTGAATTGAGGTGCAGAATTATGGTTGTGGAATCACCTTGCATCAGGAACTGCTGTCTGGATGACAATGATATTTGTATTGGCTGTCACCGGAGTCTTGCAGAAATCACGCGCTGGAGCCTGGTGAATGACAGCGCCAAGCTGGAGATATTGGCCGCCGCCAAATCGCGCCGTGCATTGCATCTGCGAAGTCAATTGCAGTCCGACGCGGAAGACACATAATCAACTGGCGCTCTATTCTCCCTTCGTTTATTCTGCATTGGTAAAATAATCATAATGTTTTTTGTTATTCAAATAGCCTCTAACTTTATAGCGCTGATCGTTTTGAGTAACACATTTTTGTAGATACTTATGCCGTCTGTAACTGGATCTTTCAAACTTTGGCTCAGCATTCAATGCCAGATGCTGGGTAATGTCAGCACTGCGATGCTGATGCAAACTCCTGTCGGAGATCAGCCCCGTATTCTTGCCAAATGGCCCTCAGCAGAGATTAATAATCCATCGCTGCATGACGCCTTTTCACAGGTGATCGAAAAAGGACGTTTGCAACTGGTGCCGGATGGTGATGGGCATTTCATTCTTGGGCAGCCACTGGTGATCGACGGGAAGCATTGGGGAGTGTTGTTACTGCGTGTGCAGTTGGCAGATAAAAAAGAATTACCCTCCGTGTTGAAACAACTCAAGCTCGGCCAGTACTGGTTGCAGTTTTTATTGCATCAACCAGCTGCCAATGTTTCTGCAGCAACAATTCCGGCAGTGGTGCAAGCGCCTGAAAAAAATTCTACTGCGGCGACTTTGTTGCAGCTCAGCGCCAGTTTATTAAAAGAAAATTCGGTGCAAGAAACGGCCATCAGTTTGGTGAATCTGCTCGCCGGTTTTTTGCAGGCGACTCGCGTGAGTCTGGGGTTTTATCAGGAAAACACTATTTATCTGGAAGCAATTTCATTTTCCGCCAATTTTGATCAGCGCACCCAGTCGATGCAGGCGATTAGTGAAGCCATGCGCGAAGCAGTGGAGCAAGGGGTAGCGATTGATTTCACTGCCACGCCATTTTTTAGTCCATCGGCAGAAGCGAATGCGCCAACCCTGATTACCCGCGCGCATCAACAATTACAGCAGCTGCAACATTTACAATCAGTGCATAGTTTATTAGTGCGCAGTGGTGAGGTGATTGTCGGTGTACTGACAGTGGAATTGGATCGCAAAACAG
>DATIGS010000043.1:0-8490 GCA_035481425.1 Cellvibrio sp.
CGCATCCCCGTTTTGTTTGCGGGGCGGAAAGGTCCAGCTTTCGCGCATGCTCCATTTGCGCCCATCAAAATTATCCAGCACCAGCCCGCGCCAGTAGAGTTGGCTCGCGGGCGGCGGTGGGCTGGCAAATTCCACCCGGAATGCGGGCGACTGGTCCTGGGCGAGTTTGCCTAAATCACCAGGCGAGAGGCTATCGCTAAAACCGGTTTTGGCGATCTGCTGGTTGGGGATCGCCCAGAGCGGCCCGAGGCGGGGAATCACCACAAATAGCACCACCATGATCGGCAGCGCATGCAGCAAAATCATCGCGCCGCGCTGCAAGCGCAGTCCGGTGGGTTGGCTATGGGTGAGATAAAGCGAGCGCCAGCTGGCGAGCAACAGGATCACGCAAAAAACACCATAAACCGCCGCTTGTGGAGTCTGGTGAAAAAGGAATTGGGTGGCGGTGATGATAAAACCGATAAACACCAGTAATTGGGCATCGCGTGCGGAATTCACCTCCAGCAGCTTGAGTGAAAACGCGCAAACCAATAGGCCCACCATGGTTTCGGTGCCGGTCTGCCCTGCGAAGCTCGCCCAGAGCCCGCCAGCGCACACCAGCGTCAGCATGGTTTTAACCAGGCTGCCGGGAGCACCCCAGCGCCCGAGGAACATTTGGGTGCGCCAGAATGCGGTTATCGCCCACACCAGCCAGAGCCAGAAGGGCAGGCTAATTAGCAATGGCAAGATCAGCAGCGCCTGCATCGCCAGTAGCCAGGCGAGTTTGTCGCGTGCGAGGTATTCCGCCCGGCGCGCATGGTTGGCGGAGGGGCTTATCACCTTGCCCAATCGTCTAGCGAGCATGGCCGGACTCCCGCGAAGCGTCGCGCGGCAAGTTGAATTCTGCCAGTGCACTGAGGACTGCCTGATGGTGGTGTTCACCAATAGCCGGCGCGAGGGTCAGGCCGGGCAAACGCAAACCATAAGGGATCTGCCGCTGTTCATAGTCCAACGCCCAGTAGCACAGGCCGGACAGGCGCAATTCCTGTGGCTGGTTCAGGCTATTCCAGTCGAGCCATTTTTCGGCCGACAAAAAAGCTTCGTATTCTTTGGTAAACAGGCCTTTGTCTTGCGCAAACTGTTTCCAGGCGATGTGCTTGATCGGGTCGCCTGCCTGATAATCGCGCAGGCCGCTAAAGTCATCGCCGCCGTGTTGGCTGGTGCCGCCATCTTCCTGCCCGTCGCTGGCCTGCGCATGGGGTTCATCGGTGCGGATGGGCGCGGGATACACCAGCGCGGCCGCATCCAGATTCAGCCAGGTCCAGCAGCGGATAATCCCGAGCGGAAAACGGCTCTGCACCAGCAGTCGCCCGGGGCGCAAATAGCCGCGCTCATGGCTCTGCGCCCGCACAATCACTTGCAATGGTTCATTGTGGTTGAGGGTGATGGTTTGGGTTTCACCGCCGGGCCAGCGCAGCTCAAGGTTGTCGCAGCCGGCTTTGTTGGTGCAGCTGAGTTCGAGCAGGAAGTTCACCGGGTCGCCTGCAAACGCCGGGCGCGCATTGACCATTCGGATACTGATACCGGCGAGGTTGGCAAACGCGTGAAGGATGCTGACCACAAAGATGCTGACCAGCAAATAACTCAACCCCAGGATCAGGTTGTTCTGGTAGTTGGTGCCCAGCAGCCAAATCACCAGTGTGACCAGCAGATAGACCAGGCCGCTCATATTGGGGAAGGTGTAAAGATTTTTGCGGTTGAGCTGAATCTGGCGCGCGCGCGGCGAGCGTTGGTCAACCCAGCGGCTAATCCTGAGGTGAATACGTCGTTCCCAACCTGCGCGCCACCCGGAAAGCGTGCGGTTCATGGCTAGCCCAACACGTTCACGCTATCGCGCAGGTGTTTGACCAGTGGCTCGGAATCCTGGCTGTGGCCGCGGCCGCGCACGCGATGGCCCACCACGGCGGGCAATACGGTCTGTACATCTTCCGGCACCAGATACTCGCGATTGTGGATTAGCGCCCAGGCCTTGGCGGCGCGTAGCAATGCGAGTGCCCCGCGCGGCGATAAACCATAGGTGAACTGGCTGTCGCTGCGGGTAAAGGCGACCAGGCGTTGGATATAGTCGAGCAGCGCATCGCTGGCTTTGACTTGATGCACCGCGGCCTGGATTTGCGCCAATTGTTCGTGGGTCACCATGGGCGCAAGTTGGCGGATACGGGCGCGAGGGTCAACGCCTTCAAACAGCATGCGCTCGGAGGCCGGGCTGGGGTAGCCAAGCGATATGCGCATTAAAAAACGGTCGAGTTGCGATTCCGGCAGCGGAAAAGTCCCGCTTTGGAACAGCGGGTTTTGCGTGGCAATGACAAAAAACGGTGTGGGCAGCGGGCGGCTTTTGCCCTCAATCGTCACTTGTCCTTCTTCCATCGCCTCCAACAATGCGCTCTGGGTTTTAGGCGAGCTGCGGTTGATTTCATCGGCGAGCAATACCTGGGTAAACACCGGGCCGGGATGGAATTTAAAGACGCCTTGTTCGCGCTCAAAAATCGCCACCCCGAGAATATCGGCGGGCAGTAAATCGCTAGTGAATTGCACGCGCTCAAACTTCAGCCCCAATACTTTGGCGAGGCAGTGGGCGAGGGTAGTTTTGCCCATGCCGGGCAAGTCCTCAATCAGGAGATGGCCTTCGGCGAAAAGACAGGCGAGAGATAAACGGACTTGCTGGTCCTTACCTAAAACGATCTGGTCGACTTGCTCGATAATCTTGCTGATCAGTGACTGCATGGGGAACCCTGATAATGTTTTTATTCAGGTTCCAGCATAGCGCAGGGGCTGGTGTTCAGGGATAAAGAATCGCAAAGCAGGCACAGGTTCACAGCTATGGTTAGACGATTGGCAGGCCAGCTAGTCCGCCGCTACCACGCAATTGCGCCCATTTTGTTTGGCCTGGTAAACCGCTTTGTCGACGCGGACAAACCAATCTTCTACGGATTCTCCCTCGTGCAATTCGGCGCAGCCAAAAGAGGCCGTGAGCGCGCCATCCGGATCTTTAAGTTCAGCTTCGATTTGCGCGCGCAATTGCTCGGCAACCACGGCTGCATCGGCAAGCCGGGTGTTGCGCGCAAGCACCATAAATTCCTCGCCGCCAAAACGAAACGCCCGGTCGGTTTTGCGCGTCCGCTTGGTAAGCAATGCCGCCAGCTCGACCAATACCGAATCGCCAACATTGTGGCCAAACTTGTCATTCACCATTTTGAAAAAATCCAGGTCCAGCATGATTAACGTCACGGGCGTCCGGTTGCGGGCAAAATCCTCCAGGCTTGAACGCACTTCTTCATCCAGTGCACGTCGGTTGCTCAACCGGGTAAGCGGGTCCTGGGTGGCAACGCCTTCAAGCATTAATTGTTGTTGGTGAGTCAAACGCGCGAATACATAGGCCATGCTGCTGCACATGAGTAAAGACACCACCATGGCGAAAGATTCCACCGCTGTCGGCCCGATTATCGTGAGCGGAAACACGGTCGCAATCATTAGCGCATTTACCGTCAAGGCGGCTTTGGCATTGAGTAAAAAGAAATTGGCGAGCAGGGGCGGGAATAGCCAGAACACAAAAATCGGGCCATTCAAATAGGCAACCACCACCGCGCCCGCCGAGTAAAGGAGTGCGGTGATATAGGATGTTGTCTGGGTTGCCTTACCATGCCGCCAGACATAAAGGGCATTGCCCAGCGATACCGAGACTATCGCCAAATCCACCAGCGCATTGACGTACTCGCCCCTGAGATAACGGATCACACAAAACGGTGTGACACCGAGGGTAGCCAAGGCCGCGAAGAGATAGATCATTCCGCGCTGAAATTTATTTTTAGTATCGCCGAGCATAACGGGCAACCCGCTTACGGGGTTGGTACCTCCAGCCAGTCAAAAATGCGCTCTTCCATATACGGGTAAAACGGGTTCGAGTAGAGCCGCATACCCGCCGCCGCTTTGATAATTACTGTGTCCGATTCGCCGCGCAATTGCACATTGCCCAAGCGGATGCCGTAAAACTCGTCCAGGTTTGGCTCAATGCCGAAGGTCGGATCATCGGGTGGAAAAGGCACTGACACATGGGCGAGCGAAAACACGCCGGGTGGAAACGCGAGGCCGAGTGGGCGCTCTGTCATCGTCATTTCACCCGATGGCTGGCGCCACTCGCTGACTTCCATGGTCGAGCCATCGTGGTTGGCAATTTTCACGAAGTGGTAAGGGTATGGCCCTGCACCAAAAATATCGTGCAGCGATTTGAGTGCAGAGGGTTTCATGAGTGGAACAAAATTGTCGTGGCGATTGATATCAAACACCACCAGCTCGCTGTCGTTTTTTGGCAGCAAACGGTAAAAATGTTTTTCGATAGCATCGGTGTTGACGGTGGTGTCGCGCAGCGATTGGAAGGTCAACACCGGCGGTAATTTTTGCAGTTGATGATGCCTGTGCGCGACGGCGATTTTATCTTGCAGGTAGGTTGAAAAACGGTAGGACTGCCAGCCCGCGTTCACCGGAAAAGAATTGTATTTAAACGGATTGTATTCGGGAATTCTGCTCAGCCAGCGGCGTGAACTCATCCCCGGAACCTTGCCTAAAATATCCGCGGGTTTGCTCAAGCCCGCATACTTGCTGATGCCAATCATCGGCGATAAAAGCACAATTTTTTTCGGCATGGGCAAGCTGGCATCGTTGAGTGCATCAAGCGAATAATTCAGCGCGAGCGCGCCGCCGTTGGAATAACCGAGCATATAAAAATTCGGGTTATCCCCCAGCTGCCGTTTCACTTCTTTGGCGGCGAGGCGGGTGAGTGCCGCCCAATCTTCCCACTCGGCATCCAGCAGCGCCGAGGGGATGGTGCCGTGCCCGGGCACGCGCGGGGCAATCACCAAAAAGCCCTGTTGCTGCAGCGCCAATGCCAGGCTGCGCACGGAGTAGGGCGAATCAGTCAGGCCATGCAGCATCAAAATGCCCGCGCGGATTTTTTGGGGGACAAGCACAAACGAGCGGTTCCAATTGGGCGTCTGCAGGAGTGGATTGAATTGGGAAGCCGCGGCAAAACGAAAGCCATTGGTGGTGTCTTCGGCGGCCAGCTTTTCGCGCAGCTCCTGGAATACCCGCTCCTCTTGCGCGAGATAATCCTGCCATTGGTACTCATCGGTTAAATCTTTTTCAGTAAATTCGGCTTCCAATTGGATGCGATGCCAGGGCGCGGCGCTTTCCAGGCTGGAACAACCACTGTTGAAGAGCAAGGTCACGACCATTAAGCCAGTGACACTGAGTCGATTCATTCGATGCATCCAAAACTCCTTGTTACTCATCAGAAACACTGTGTAAGAATTTTCCATCGCGCAAAAAGTGAATGATCTGCGCAATCGACTCATCATCTTTCATGATGAAAGGGTGGGAAACCGGCAGGGTAATAAAGTCGCGCATCCCCTCGATTTTGGTACTTTCCACCGAGACTTTGCCGTCGTCGGGATTGGGTAGGTATTGGGATAATAGTAGGTTAATGCTGGTGGTGCCAGCGATCACACCCAGGTCAAAATCGACCGGCCCAAGGGTATTGGGAACGCTCTCTGCTTCCGTCCCAAGTTCATCGCCCGCTGGGCCATTGAGCCACTCATAAGGGGCAAAATCCCGTAAGTTGTCGGTTATTTCGCTGCCCTTATTAGGCGGTGCCAGCATCACCACCCGCTTTAATTCCGGAATCTTGTGTGGGCTGGGTGACTGTTGGCTGAGGTAGTGACGCACCAGAATTCCGCCGAGCGAGTGGGCGACAAAGCTAATACCGCTGATCTTGTATTGGCGGCATTTGTCCAGCGCCGGAGGGATGGCCATTTCGGTCAGGGCGGCGACGGGATATTTGCGCGAAGGGTAATCGACATTGACGACGAGATAACCTTCCTTAACCAATGCATCGCCGAGCGGCTTCATGGATTTGCCGGTGCGCGCCAAACCATGCAGTAAAATGACGCACTCGGGATAGTCGGTTGGAATGGCCGCTGGCGGTTCTGCTGCCGAACCTTCGGTTGTCAGCGCCTGCGTATCTTCGGGATAGGAATCAGGGAATTGGACACTGATCCCAGTCGTGTTCCGGGCGGTATCATCGCCCTGTTGTTTATTCTGGTGATCATCCCTGGCGTGGCTTGCGCCGCTAATACCAAGTGTAACCAGCAAGGTAAAACGCGCAGCTACCAAGGTTAAAACAGCTATTCTCATTTATCGCTTTCCATTGAGGGTCGCTCAAGTATGGCACAGTATTCCGCAAGCGAATTTTTCAGCAGCCGCCAGCGGGCGTTTATTTACAGGAATTGCAATGCAATTTTTTGACAGCCACTGCCACTTTGACTTTATCGAATTCAATGCCGATCGCACAGCGCTCTGGCAGGCTTGTACCGCACAGGGCATTACCGGGTTGCTAATGCCCGGGGTCGCTCCCGAACAATGGCAAAACGCCGCGCAACTCTGCGCCAGGTACGAAGGTTTATGTTATGCGGCAGGCATTCATCCACATTGGATTGAACACCAGCAGTGGTTCCAAAAAGACGCGCAGGGTTTACTTGTCGATGCCACCCAGGAAAAAATTGTAGCGTTAATCCGCGACCAAATAATGCAATCGACAAAGGCAGACAAACCCTATTGCGTTGCAGTGGGTGAATGCGGTTTGGACAAGCTCATCACCACACCCATGGCACTGCAACAACAGCTGCTCAATTCGCATATCGATATCGCCAACCAACTCGCAAAACCGCTGATCATCCACTGCGTTCGCGCGCACAACGAAATGATTGCGCTGCTCAAAAAAAACAAGCCTAAAGCGGGTGGTGTGATCCACGCGTTTAGTGGCAGTTATGAAATCGCGCATGAATATATTGGGTTGGATTTTTGCCTGGGTATTGGCGGCACCATCACCTACGAGCGCGCACAAAAAACGCGTGCTGCCGTTGCAAAAATTCCACTGGATTATTTGTTATTGGAAACCGATGCGCCGGATATGCCGCTGCAAGGCAAACAGGGGCAGCGCAATAGCCCTGAATATATTCCACACATTGCGCAGGTATTGGCGCAATTGCGCAATGAGAGCTTGCAAGACATTGCTGCTGCGACCCGCCGCAATACGCTGCGTTTATTTTATGGCGACCAGGCTGGCGTGAGCCTGGGCGTGAGTTGATGCGCGCACGCAATTTCGCCCCTGGGCTTTTGCGAGGTAAAGTGCTTTATCCGCACGCGCAATAAAATCGGTAGGCGATTCCTGTTCCTGTATCTGTGCCACACCAAAACTAGCGGTGACTTTCAATCCTTTTGGCCAATCGTGTTCCGTAATACAGCGCCGCAATTTTTCTGCCAGCGCGCAGGCATTTTCCAATGTGATGTCGGGGCACGCCAACGCAAACTCCTCCCCGCCCCAACGTGCAAGCAGATCCTGGGTGCGAGTGTTTTCACTCAGTGCTTGTGCGAAAGCCAGCAACACCTGGTCACCGACATTGTGGCCATATGTATCATTAATATTTTTAAAACGATCTATATCAATAAAAATAAGTGACAGCAAAGGTGTTGTGTCGAGGTCTTCACTATGGTTAAACACCGGCGCCAAACCATCGCGATTCAACACGCCGGTTAAAGGATCGCGCGTCAAACGCTCTTCCAATTGTTGCTGCTCCGCATTTAACAACGCGTTAAGCGCTTCCAATTGTTTTTGGCGTTGCAAGTTAGTGCGCAGTTCCTTTTGCGTGCGACGCAAAGTGCCCACAAAAAACACCAGTGCCAATAAGGTCCAGGCACCCAGCAGCCCTAAATACAAACTGCGGTCGCTGATATATTTGCCGCGAATGTCGATGCGTTCTATAACCAATTGGTATTTGCCAGGCGTAACATTTTCGCCGGTGGTTAGTTGTACGCCGCGGATATCGCCAAATTCCGGCCCCCAATATTCCGGCGGGATTTTGCGCTCGCTCAGCCACCAGGTGGGCACTTGCATGCGCTGCATCTGGATAAGTTGCGGGTAACGCTCGTGCGTATCAAATAATTCAATCGCGTTGTATTTGAGCGAATTGCTGTCGCTGGTGTTGGAATAATCCGGATTGAAATTGATGAGTTGGAAGCGCATGCCGAACGCTTGCGCACTGGAATATTTCGCCCGCACTTCAATCTCGTGGTAGTTGGTCAGGTCCATGCCGCGGCCATCGGCGTCGGCCAGGGTAAAACTGATTTCACAGTAGGGCCATGGATAGTCGGACGCAATGATGTCGCAATCGAGCAGGAAATTTTTACCATCGCTTGTTAATGTGGCGACAGACTTACCACCATTGCCCCGGTCATCTATAGCCTCTACGTGCCACTGGGTGCCTGGCTCCAGTACCAATTGTTTTTCCGGGCCGAACGTTTGAAATGAAAGCGCTAACAGAGTGATGACGATCAATAATCCAAGCAGGCGCGTTTTTAAAATGTCGTGCTGGATAGTCATGCCTAATTGGTCGTCATGAA
>DATIGS010000044.1:0-4595 GCA_035481425.1 Cellvibrio sp.
CTGTCAGTAATTGGAGCCTGAATTGGCAGTTCGCCAATAACCGTATTACCAGTATCTGGAATGCGGCGCTGAGCGGCAGCAACCCCTACACAGCAACAAACGTCGGCTGGAATGGCAGTTTGCAACCAGGCCAGAGTGCGACCTTCGGATTCCAGGTGGAAAAAAATGGCGGCAGTGCCGAGTTGCCAACACTGAATGGCAGCTTGTGCAATGGCGCGGCCTCGTCGGCGCAATCGAGCGTTGTTTCAAGCCGTGCGCTGTCTAGCTCGGTGCCAAGTAGTTCAGCGCGCTCGTCTTCATTGCCTGCATCGTCCTCGTCAGCGCCACGTTCTTCTTCAGCGCCATCATCAATTGCATCATCAAGGTCGAGCACCCCGGCTTCCAGTTCATCCGCAGCTGTTACTACTGTCACCATCGAAGAAAACCAAACCGGTTTTTGTGCAGTGAATGGCACTGTTGATAGCAACAACGCCGGCTTTACCGGCAGCGGGTTTGCCAACTCGACCAACGCGGCTGGCAGCGGTGTAGATTGGAAAATCCGCGTGGATACCGCAGGCCAATACACCTTGCGCTGGCGCTATGCCGCGATCAGTGCACGTGCGGCGGATTTGGTAGTGAATGGCAATATCGCCTCGTCCAATATCAGCTTCCCCGCAACCGGCGCCTGGACAACCTGGTCCAACTCCGCCAGTGTCAGCGTGTATCTCGCTGCCGGTACGCACAACCTGCGTTTGCAGGCAACGGGGAGCGAGGGGCTGGCGAATATCGATAACCTGACTCTGTCGGGGGCGAGTGTGAGTGCCGCCCTGTGTGATATTCCCAATACGCCCATCAGCTTTGTCACGCCCAGCTTTACCAATATCGCCGTGCATGATCCATCGGTGATTTTTGCAAACAACCAGTACTACGCGTTCGGCTCGCATTTATCGGTTGCCAAAACCCCTGACCTCACCAATTGGACGCGCGTTGCCGATGGTGTGAACCAGCAAAATAAAATTTTTAATAATGTGAATAGTGAATTATCCGAAGCGCTGAGCTGGGCGCAAACCACCACACTCTGGGCGCCCGATGTTGCCTATGTGAACGGCCGCTATTTGATGTATTACAACGCCTGTAAAGGTGACTCGCCGGTATCGGCGATGGGGATTGCATCGGCGAGCAATATTGAAGGCCCCTATTCCGACCAGGGCCTGATTTTGCGCTCCGGCATGTGGGGCCAAACCAGCGAGGACGGCACTGTGTATAACGCGCAGGTTCATCCTAATGCGGTTGATCCGGCAGTCTTCCGCGATAACAGCAATCGCCTGTGGATGATTTACGGTTCCTATTCCGGCGGTATCTTCATCATGCAATTAAACGCATCCACTGGCTTCCCATTATCCGGTCAAGGTTATGGAAAGCATTTGATGGGCGGCAACCACTCAGTGATTGAAGGTGCCTATGTGATTTACAGCCCGGAGACCAATTACTACTACATGTTTGTGAGCTTCGGCGGTTTGGATGCAGCCGGCGGTTACAACATTCGCGTATCGCGTTCGCGCAATCCGGATGGACCTTATGTCGATGCAAAAGGCACCAATATGAACACGGTAAAATCCAATCCGAATTTGCCGCTATTTGATACCGCAAGCCTCGCGCCCCACGGTGTGAAATTGCTCGGCAACCATTTGTTTAGCGGATCAAATGATCAATTGGGTTATGTATCACCGGGTCATAACTCCGCGTATCGCAAAGCGGCAACGGGCCAATACTTTTTGATGTTCCATACCCGCTTCCCGAATCGCGGTGAACAACACGAAGTGCGCACCCATGAATTTTTCTTCAACGCCGATGGTTGGCCGGTAGTTGCGCCATTGCGCTATGCCGAGAAGAAAGACGCGAATGATCCATCGCGCAGCCGCGCTGCATTGGAAGCGGTTGCAGCAACTGAGATTGCCGGCACTTACCAATTGGTAAACCACGGCAAAGATATTTCGGCAACGATTAAATCCTCAAGCAATATCCAACTTGCCACCGGTGGCGGAATTTCCGGCGCGCTCTCCGGCAGTTGGACGTTCGACGCCAATTCGCGAGCGAGTACGCTGGTATTAGGCGGAGTGACTTATCGCGGCGTGGTGTCACGCCAGTGGAACCAGGTGCGCAATCGTTTTGAAGTGACTTTCAGCGCGCTCTCTTCAGACGGCACTGCAATTTGGGGGATTAAATCTAATTAATGCCATGAATTCAGCAGAAAAGGATTTCTGCTGAATATTAAAAATCGTTTGGTTGACTTAAATTTTATTGTGGCTATGATTGCCTCAACCTGTAAGCCATTTCACACAGTTATTTTTATGCAATCCTTACTTCGCTTCATCTTAAAAAGAGTTTCCCTCGCCTTCCCCCGTTAATCGAGCGAATTTTCGCTCGCGCTTGTTTTCATCTCCATTTAATTCATTCATTTAAATAGCACCCGTTTTTTTGGGCGGTATTTTTTTGCATCGGAGAAATAAATTGTTTTCTCATTACATCAGTCGTTTGCAAAAACGATTGGGCGATTGCGCTCGCCAAAAATATTTTCATATGCCGTGGAGCATAGTGCTTAAGCCAACCGAGTTAGCTGAGTCACTTGCATTGTTGGAGCGCCATACAACAAATCATAGGCACACGCGTCGTGTGACGATTGGCGACAAGGTGACCTTGTTTGATGTTAAAGCAAAGGAAGTCATCATCCTGACGTTAACCAACTCGCGCGACAGCGCCCCGGAAAAAGGCTTTATTTCCTGTCTATCGCCACTTGGACGAGAGCTTTTAGGGCGAGTAGCTGGTGACGTTATCGAAATTAAAATTTTCTTTAGCGCCGAAATGTTTCGCGTAATTCGCATTGAAGATAGCGAATAAAAGATGCAACAGGAGAACTCGCCTATGCATGTCCCAAGCTGCCGCTCGCCACAGAGAGATCCAGGGTGAAACAGACAGAAATTATGCTTCTGCGAAAACACAGCGGCTATTCGGCAGAAGCTATTTAACGAGTTATCAGGAGTAGATTAAATGTCTAAAGAAAAAGTAAAGAAAGAACCACAAAAATCATTAAAAGATAAGCGACGGGACAAAAAAGAAAAACGCAAAGAAAAGACCGTAATGAGTCTCTAACAAAAAATCTCTATAACAATAATAAAAGTCGCAGCCATAGTTTGCAGCAAGGACGCAGCAGTTTTATCAAAATACTCATATCCCAGCTGCAATTTCAATTGCCGAATCAAGCAGCTTTAGGTTCTGGCCATATGGAATAATTTTTCGTAGCAACCCACGGGAGCACTTGGCTAAAGCTACGATTTAAAAACTGCCCAGCGCAAACAGCGGAGTTGGTATGCTTTCGTGTGTCTACTGGGGGAACAATGCCCAGCTTTCCTCGCCACTCAGACGCACACCCGCTAATTAAGCCGCGTCGAATGCGTCGCTCGAACGATTAGTTAGGGCGAGGTCTGCGAGTGCGCCAAACGGAGATGGCGGCCAAGCTTGAAATGACCAAACTTGCCAAGAGGCCTGCCTGCCACCAGCGAATGCTGCGCTTTTGAGCAACTAGCATCTCAGCGGTTGGGTCTTGATACGGAAGCGACTCAGCGGAAAGGCCAAAGAAGCAGATAGCCACAGCGCAAAGCCCGAATACAAGGAGAATGAAACTTGCTATGCGCATAGAGTGCAACCTACACCGCGACAACGGCAGCTTATAAATTGTGGTTTTGTGGATTACTTTTGCGTAACAATCTCACTCGGGCGCTTAGCTAAAGCTGCGACTTAAATTCTGTCCAGTGGAGTGAAGCGGAATGTTGTCTGACCGACTTGTTACGCTAGATATTCAAGGCTCTTTTTTTCTGAAACTCAAATTCTTCCTGTGTTAAAGCACCAGCTTCTTTCAACTTATGTAGCTTTTCAATTTCTGAAAGTGATAGAGCGTGCTTTTCTTTTCGCGTATCAGGCACAATAAAGCACCAAATAAGCGCGATAATCCAACCTAAACCGCCAATAAAGCCACCAAATATGTTAATCAGTATTATTGACAATTTATGCGGGTGCTTTTTGTGCAAAGCCAATATTGTAGGTAAGAAATATATTGGTAGAAAAATTAAAAGCATAAAAAGCATTATTAGTAAGTGCCAAATACTTATTCCGGAAATCCCCATAAATACTCCATTTTCTATTAATTGAGTTTTATAACACCGTTCTGAACCACAGTTTGTAAGTAGTAGTTTTTTGTGGGTTACTTTTGCGCAGCAAACCCACGAAGGTGACTAGCTAAAGCTGTGATTCAAATTCTGTCCACTGAAGCGATACGGAACAATGTTCGATCACTTTTTTAGAGTTTATTGGCAGGTGGGTTCAATCCACCGATTGTTACGACTACTTTTGTAATTTTTTAATTCCTCAACGCTCTGATTGGAGCGGAGTTCAATATAGTTGCTTAGACGCGTGGAGTTTACAGATTTGAGAAGCTTAGCCAGCAATTCGCGCTCCGTGACTGCTGAATGTTCCAGTTTTTCTGATACCTCACTGAACTTTCCATTTTTCATGCATTTAGCCAGCTCCTCATACCGCTTCAAATGATTGAAAGCAAGCAT
>DATIGS010000045.1:0-3935 GCA_035481425.1 Cellvibrio sp.
GTCCATTTTTTAAAAGCGCGACGCAAATTGGCCGCGTCGTAAAAATGCAATTGCTGCGCGACCTGCTCGTGTGTCCATCCTCCCTGGTTCAGCCATTTGATCGCCAAATCCCTTCGCACCAAATCGTATTGCGCTTGAAAATGGCTATGGTGTTTTTTCAACTTGCGTTTGAAGCTGGCGCTGCTCATGGAAAAGTCGGCCGCAGTTTGTTCGAGGTTGGGCGCGTGCTGGATGTTGTTGAGCAAATAGTTATAGGTCTCGGCTAAAAATCCCTGCGGCGACGCGGGTGTATTCAGTGTTAGTGCGGCGCGGGCATGGGCGGCCAATTCCGGATTGGATTTTTTCCAGGGCAGATGCAAATGCGAGCGATTAATCGCCATGGCGTTCACTGGTGCATTAAATTGAACGTTGCTGTGTGAACGTGCTTGCGTGTGCAGATGAACTTGATACTGCTCGATATAACTTGGGGCAGCATGGGTAAAATAAAATTGCCAAGGCAAGCTGGTGCCAAGCTGCCAACGGCAGAGCGCGCTTAATGCTGTTGCCATCATCTCCAGCAAAAAAATCTGTGTGCTATCTGCACCGCAGGCATCCTGCCAGTAAATAACGAGCCGATCTTGCTCATAGCTCAAGCGCGGCGCGATAAATGGGCTGAGCTTTTGCGAATGGGCGATGAGCATATCGAGCGCATCCTGCAAACTGTGGGAATTCGCGATGGCAACATTTGCCTCTATCTCATCCAGAAATAATCTATGCCCTAATAAAAAACTCAGGTCAGCATGCGCGCTGTGCTTTTGCACATTGTGGATTAATTGGAAACATTGCTGCGGCGATAACTGCACAGGGTTGCGTGCAATATCTTCGCAAAAAATACCGGTGCTACGCAGCAATTTATGTTCTTCCGTGCCGCGGCTGAGCGCCAATTCAATTAGCGCGAGCGGCCAGTATTGTGCCGCAATAAATGCAGTGTCAATTTCGTAATAGGGCTTGGGTAGATAGGACTTGGGTAGATAGCGCTTGGGTAAATAGTGCCCGGCATTAGGATTTGTATTGTTCACAGTGAACATCACGCAGCGCAAACAATAGCGTGGCTGCAAGTTTCTTTGCTGCGCTTTTCTTTATCAGTAAGCAGGGCAAGTGTTGCGCGTTCAATTAATTCGGCGGGGCGCTCCACACTATCGTGTTTACTTAATGCAATCCCGATGCTGACCGAATGAAACAGGCTTTCACCCTGGGCATGGGTTTTATAAGCAAAACTTTTTACTGCAGCAGAAATTTCCCGTGCGATAGTGTCGGCCACCAAGCGCCCGGTATTAGGCAATACCAACCCGAACCTATCGCCCGCATAGCGGCACAATAAATCCTGGCGGCGAATATTCAGCAGAATCAATTCCCCCAGCGCTCGTAATAAATGATCCCCCTGCTGGTGGCCATAACGTCGGTTGATTTCACTAAAGTTATCTACATCAATAAATAATAATGCCAGGCTGGTATTGGCCTGGTCTTGTGCAGCGAGTGCCTGGGTTAATTGCTTGCGTAAATAGTCGGCGCCGTTCAGGTTGGTGGTGAAATCCAACCCGCGGTGCTCGCGAAATAATTGTTCACGTTTACGCAGTTGCTCGGTAATGCTGAGCTGCTCTTTATGCCAGTGATAAATGCCGATGGTGAGCAGGACCAAACCAATGGGCATCAAACCGGATTCGATCCAGTGATCCCACGAGGTTGATTCAGGAAAGCGTAGGAATTCATCCAGGCAATCCTGGAATCCGGCGATAAATACGCAGCCTAATCCCAAACTTAAAAATTGTGTAACGCGTCCGGCGGGGCGGCTGTGCAATATCAACAATAGCCAGACTAAAGCCAAACTTGCTGCGCCGCCTTCGCTCAGCACGTCCAACCAATTAATCTCACTCCATGATTTTATGTCGGCGATCGCCAAGCCTGCGAGCAATACACAATTTGCGCCCATGCCGACAAAAAATAATTTCCATTTGTGGTGCTTCAACATAATTTTTTCGCCGCTGCAAAAAATGACGGAATAAAAGTGCTGCACCGATAACAGATAGATATGACATTTTTATGAACGCGGATTGGTTTCTGCAAAATGCAGCCAACAATTGTGCGGGAGGCAAATCAGCTCAGGGTATTTATTGGCAGCCAAGCCCGCTCGTCACAGAA
The DNA here is from genome assembly GCA_035481425.1 of Cellvibrio sp. Classification (GTDB taxonomy): domain Bacteria; phylum Pseudomonadota; class Gammaproteobacteria; order Pseudomonadales; family Cellvibrionaceae; genus Cellvibrio. The sequence continues at coordinate 2,179 of DATIGS010000045.1, forward strand.
GTGTCATTTTTCGCCCCTAGTTTGGCGTCGTCTAAAGTACTCACGCCTCGGGGAGATTGATTGTGAAAAATATCGTGTCGATAACAAACAAAAAAAAGCGTTTTAGCAAAACCGCAATGGCCGTTGTAATTGCCGGGCTCTCTGCCGGTTTTGTCGGAACTGCGCTGGCAGATGGCCGCATTGAAGGCCAAATTAAAGCAACTGAAAAAGGGATTGCATTACAGGGCGCAAAAGTGCGCATTGTAGAATTGAATCGCGAAGCAGTCAGCCAGCGCGATGGCCGTTTTGTTTTTCTCGATGTAAAACCGGGTAATTACACCCTGGTCACCAGTTATATTGGTGCCGATGATATGCAGCGCTCAGTGGTAGTAACCGATCAAAAAACCACGCGCGAAAATTTCCAATTGGTTGGCGTATCCGGCTTGGTTGAAAACGTGATTGTGGTGGGGCAGGCGGCCGGGATCAACAAGGCGCTGAACAAACAGCGCAGCGCTGACAATATTGTCACTGCGGTTTCTGCCGATGCTATTGGCCAATTTCCGGACACTAACGTCTCGGAATCTTTGCAACGTTTGCCGGGGTTATCGATTGAGCGCGACCAGGGCGAAGGCCGCTATGTGCGTGTGCGCGGCATGGGCCCGGATTTTAATGCGGTGACTATTAATGGTGTGGGCGTGCCCGGCCCGGATGCAGATCGTCGCGCAGTCGCGCTCGATGTAATTCCATCCGACCTGTTGGAAAACCTAACCGTTACCAAAACCCTGACGCCGGATATGGATGCCAACTCCCTTGGTGGCAGCATTGATGTACAAAGTTTGTCGGCCTTTGATCGCGACGGATTTTTTTATCAGCTGACTGCTGAGGGCAGTTACGATGACAATACTGAAGAGACCAGCCCCAAAGGTGCGCTAACCGCAAGCAATCAATTCAGTTTGGGCAGCGATGAAAATAATTTCGGTGTTGCCTTTGGTGCGAGTTCATTCAAACGCAAATTTGGCTCGGATAACGTAGAGACAGGTGGTGCTTGGGATTTCGGTGATGGCGAGGCGCGTCTGGAAGAAATGGAACAACGCGATTACACCATCACCCGCGAGCGCTCCGGTGTAACACTAAACCTGGATTACAAACCAAGCGACAACACCGATTTATATTGGCGCAATCTTTACAGCGAATACACCGATTCGGAAATTCGTCTGGCGAATGTGGTTGAATTTTTTAAAGAGGTTGAAAACGACGATGGTGAAATAGAAAGAGAGGGTACCTCGGTTGCGGAGGGCGAATCTGGCCTCGCCGAAGTGCAGCGCGAATTAAAAGATCGCACTGAAACCCAAAAAATTCTGTCAACTTCTCTTGGTGGTCAAAGCCGTCTGGATAAATGGACAATTGATTATCGTGTGGCCTACAGCGATTCCAGCGAAGACGAACCGCAAAATATTGCTGGAGCAGTCTTCAAGATTGATGATGGCATTATCGCCGATGACGCCTTTGATATTGCCTACAAAAATACCAACAAAATTTATATCACTGCACCTGATGAATATTACCAGCCAGCGAGTTACTACCTGGATGAAGTGGAATTGGGCAGCACCAATACCAGTGATGAAAGTACGGCGGTTAACCTCGATTTCACCCGCGACCTCGACTGGGGTAGCAATCCGGCACAATTAAAATTCGGTGCAAAATATACCGGACGCACTAAAGATAATGACGTGAATGTTTGGGATGCAGAGGGATTCTCTGGCGATACATCGCTTACG
>DATIGS010000046.1:0-10023 GCA_035481425.1 Cellvibrio sp.
GAGACATTAATTCCAACGCTGGATAGTGTGCGCGATCTGGTGATGGAGGCTTATCTTGCAGCCAACCAGGCGTTTGCGACCTACTTAAAAAATGTAAACCAAGAGCTGGCAGAAATTTATATGTTGCTCGGCGGCGCAGTAAAAAATACGCGCGATGAACGTGCAGCTTCACGCAAATTGCAAGCAGATGTGATGCGCGAGATGAGCGATCTGGAAAGCACAGCGGACAGCGCGACCGATATTAACCAATTGAAAAATACCGTGAAATCGCAGCTGGGAAATATTCGTCAGGTTATTGATCACTATCAGCAGACTGAACAAGCACAGCAGTTTTTGGCAGAGCAATTGCAAGCCCTCGGTGCAAAAATCAAAACCATGGAAATGGAAGCGGAAAAAAATCACACCATCCTGGAAACGCACCGCCAAAAAGCCCTGCATGACCCGCTTACCGAATTACCCAATCGCGAAGCCTATAACGAGCGCGCTCCGATCGAAGTACAGCGGTGGCAGCGCTATGGCCGGCCGCTGACGATTGCGATATTTGATATAGACCACTTCAAAAATATTAATGATACCTATGGGCACCAGACCGGTGATCGGGTGATTAAAGTGATTGGTCGCTCCATTGCTAACCGCTTGCGCGAAGTGGACTTTTTTTGTCGTTATGGTGGCGAGGAATTTGTCGCGCTCATGCCGGAAACGGACAGTGAAACCGCATTGGCAGTATTGGAAAAGGTGCGCTCAGTTATCGCAAGTGCGTCGTTTAATTACAAAGAGCAATCCATGTCGATCACTTTGTCTGTGGGGCTTACGGAATTTAAAACCAACGACGATTTGGAGTCTGCATTTGAGCGCGCGGACCAAGCGCTTTATAGCGCGAAATCCTCCGGCAGAAACCGCTGCCAGCTGGCTTGACGGAGATCCAGATATGAATGTATTTCGGCTTGTACTTTTCGTCTCTTTATTGATTTCATTTCCCGCATTAGCAACGCAATTAACACTTGTGTTGAAAGATACAGAAAACAAGCCGGTCAAAGATGTAGTGGCGGCACTGGTTCCCGCAGTATCTGAGGAGCTCGCCGGAACGCCGCCTGCTGAAATGGATCAGCGTGAAAAAATGTTCATGCCTCATGTGTTGGCGATCAAAGTGAATACCTTGGTGCGTTTTCCTAATAGTGATGATATTCGTCATCACGTCTATTCATTTTCTCCCGCCAAGAAATTTGAATTGCGCCTCTATCACGGCTCTACTGCGGAACCGGTACTGTTTGATAAGCCGGGAACCGTTGTGCTCGGGTGCAATATCCATGATTCGATGGTGGCTTACATTTATGTGTTGGAAACCAATTATTTCGCGGTAAGTGATGAACAGGGAAAACTTCAAATTAATGCGCCGGGCGGGCGCTATCAGTTACAAATACAACATCCACATTTACCCGACATGTATTCCGAGCCGGAGTTCGTCTTAACTGATGAGCCGAATCAGGAAAAAGTGATCGCATTGGAGAAGCTGACGCCGCCAGCATCGACCGAACCCGTCGATGAATTTTCCACATTGTTTTAGGTGCATGTACCCATGCCGCGCTTTAGCTACCTGCTGAAATTATTGGTTTTCCTGATTGGTTTGGTCGTTATATTGGAAATTGTTTCCTATGTGGCCACCCGCGTCGTAATTACCAAAGCCGTTACCCAAAATGCGCGAGCGGAATTGTTGTCCGGTGGTGAATTATTTTCCCGCCTAATCCAAAAAAATGTTGAGCAACTTGCGCTTTCGGTAAAGGTACTTACCGAGGATTTTGGTTTTAAAGATGCCGTTGCGACTCGCGATGAGCGCACCATTGCGTCCGCATTGATAAATCATTCGGCGCGGGTTAAGGCAGATATAGGTGTACTCATCACTAGCGATGGAAAACTCATCGCCAGTGATGAAATGTTTGGCCTGCAAATAAGCGACGAATTTAATAGCTTGAAGGCGCAGGCGCAAAGCCGGGGGCAAGCCTACGACATTATTATTGTCGATGGCCGCGCCTATCAGTTTGTGATGTTTAGTGTAAAAGCGCCGGTGGTAATCGGGCTGGCAGGAATGGGCTTTGAAATCAAGCAAGAGTTTAGCAACGATCTGCAGCGACTGACCGGGCTGGATGTGTCATTTGTAGTTCACGACGGAGAAAAATTCCAGTATTTAAATGGGACCCAGGATGAGGCGGCGCGCAAGCATTTGATCAAGCAATTTAATTCCGAAAAAAAACAAGGTGAAGTATTTGTTTACGATGAAATGATGACCTTGGTGGTGCCTGCTACACGCCAAAATAATGATTTGCTGGCGGTTTTGCAGGTGCCTTTAAGTAAGGTATTAGCGCCATTCTCACGATTAAATATTCAGTTATTTATATTGGCTTTGGTATTTGCAGTCTTAGCCGGTATTGCAGCTGTGTTTCTTGCACGCAGCGTCACGCGTCCTGTTAGTTTATTGGCTGATATAGCGCGGAAAATTGCCAGTGGTTTTTATGCAACGCCCATCGCGGTTAAATCAAAAGATGAACTGGGTGATTTGGCGCGGGCGTTTATCAGTATGCAGGAAGCTATAGGTGAACGGGAGCAGCAAGTGCTTTATCAATCAGAACATGATCCGCTTACCGGTTTGCCCAATCGCCTGCGCATTTTTCCGGAACTGGACAATGCTATTTCCCGCTCGCGCCTGATAAACGAATCTGTGTCGCTCCTGGTTTTTGATATTAAAAACTTTTCCCAGATTAATGATGAACTGAGCCAGGAAATTGGCGATGCAGTGCTGCGTGAAGTCGGGCAGAAAATCGCACGCATTCTTACCCACGCGGAAGTCTTGCGCTTTGGTAGCGATGAGTTTATTGCTATTTTAATTGCACCCGATAAAAAAGTTATCGAAGAGCAGGCCGGATTAATTCATACGGCATTTAAAAGTCCATTATCTGTTGGTGGTTTACAAGTCAGTGTGGAAATGAATATTGGCCTCGCCATTTACCCTGATGATGCAAATACCGGCGAATCCTTATTGCGGCGCGCCAATCTGGCGTTAAACGAAGGGCGTACACATGAGCAGCGTACCTGCTGGTATCAGGATGGATGGGATGAAAAACACCTGCGCCGTTTGCAGTTGTTCCGTGAATTTGAAAACTCATTAAGCCAGGGTCATATCAGTCTGTACTACCAGCCCAAAATTAATCTTGAACAACCCGATAATTTGGGAGCTGAGGCCTTGGTGCGGTGGCGTCATCCGGAAATGGGTTTTATCAGTCCGGATGAATTTATTGGTGTGATCGAAAGTTCGGGGCAGATTACCATTTTAACGCGCTGGGCATTAAAAACGGCGATTGCGCAATTACGTACGTTATTGGATGAAAAAATAAAAATTACCTGTTCGGTAAATCTGTCGGCGCTGGATTTACTTGTGGATGATTTGCCGGCTTATGTTGCTGAGTTGCTGCAATCCCATAAAGTGCCAGCGGAAAATTTATATTTGGAAATTACCGAAAGTGCAATCATGCGCGAGGCGGACAAGTGCTTGCATAATTTGCAACGGCTGCGCGATTTGGGTTTGACCTTATCGATTGATGATTTTGGCACTGGCTATTCGTCATTGTCACAATTAAAAAAATTGCCCGTATCCGAATTGAAAATTGATAAATCTTTTATTTTAAATCTGGATACCAGCTCCGACGATCAACTCATTGTGCGTTCGACTATTGACCTTGGCCACACCCTGGGGTTAAGCGTAACCGCCGAAGGGGTTGAATCAGAGGCAATTAAATTATTGTTAAAACAATACGGCTGCGACATTGCACAAGGTTATCTCTACAGCAAACCCCTGCCCGCGCCGGATTTTGTTCAGTGGATTCATCAATATCTACAGCAATTGGAATCATCGCAATGAAACAATTTATATGGATGCTGATTGCCGTTGTTTATTGCGGTGTTGCACAGGCGGCCACCCTGGATCTCGACAGCGACGATAAAATTTCGCGCAGCCGATTATTGGCCACGGGTGGGGCCAGTACGATTGAAGGTGTCGCCGGTGGCGGGATTGTACCTATGGCTGTGCTATCCGGTTATGGCGCGCAAGAAGAACAGGGCGCAGTCGCTTTTGCCAGTTATGTGGATACCGGTGATTACCAATTGGATGTTGTCGGCGGCAGTGTGAGTTGGCGCAATCGTATTGAGTTATCAATCGCGCAGCAAAAACTCACGCATGATTCCTTGACTGCTGCATTGAGCCTGCCGACAGATTCAATTAGCCAGCGAATTATTTCCGCCAAAGTGCGTGTAGCCGGCGATTTAATTTATACCGCCATGCCGCAAGTCAGTATTGGTGTGCAACACAAAAAGAATCTGGATTTTTTTGTACCTGGCGCTGTAGGTGCGAAAGAGGATTCCGGTAATGACGTGAATATTACGGCGACCAAATTAATTCTGGGCGGTTTTTTTCAGCGCAATTTATTACTCAACGGCAATTTGCGTTATACCAATGCCAATCAGACGGGGTTGGTGGGGTTTGGTGGTGACAAAAATGCTGATAAAGAATGGTTGCCGGAAATATCCGCGGGCGTATTGTTGAATCGCAACTGGTTGATTGGAACTGAATATCGGCAAAAGCCCAACAACTTGTCTGCCATCAAAGAGGATGATTGGCAAACGGCATTTGTTGGTTGGTTTCCAAATAAACGTGTTGCCCTGGTTGCCGCTTATGTGGATCTGGGGACTGTGGCAACGTTTGAAAACCAAACTGGCTGGTATCTCTCATTGCAGGGGAGCTTTTGATCATGCGGTTAAAATTTATAAAATATTCCATGTTGATGGTGTTGTTTAGTGTTTTGGTTAGCTGTGCAAATCAATCACCTTCATCACTTTACGATGAGTTAGGGCAGTACGAGGGTATCGATAATATTGTGCGCGAGCTTATTTTTATTATCGCCAAAGATGAGCGCGTAAAAGAGCGTTATAAAGGTGTGAACTTGCAGCATTTCAAAAAGGGACTGAGTGATTATATCTGCGAGGTTTCTGGCGGCCCCTGTGATTATGCAAATGAAAATATGAAAATAGTGCATGCCGGTCACAACTACACCAATACCGAATTTAATGCGATTGTGGACAACTTGATTTTGGCCATGGATCGGCGCGGTGTCCCATCGACGACCCAAAACCGTTTGCTCGCGCTATTAGCCAAAGATTATAAAGATGTGGTTTACCAATAATCATTGCAGCGCGTTTAACACTATTTAACCTATATCGACAAATTTATTGTCCCCTCTTTTCCGTCTTGGCGTTATGCTTTTGTGCGAGTTGACTATAAGTCTAATTTCACCAGCTTATACAAATAACAACACGGCATCCCCTTATGAAAAGACCGATGAAAAAATCCATGAAAAAAACAGCACTCGCGATGAGCATGCTTGCCGCTGCTATTGCATTCGCCACCCACAGCGTTGCTGACGAACTCGAAATTAACGACAAAGATTATTTTGAAATGCAGGGGCTTAATGTCACTGTGTTTAGCGATATTTATCCGGATGGGCACCAAACCGGCGTAACGGTTATCCAACACGGTAGCCGCGTCGCGGCCAATGGCGATTTGCGCTTGGAAATTTCGCCGGGACAATGGTCGCCGGTGCCCGTGGGCGGCAAACAAACTGTCGATAAAAAAACGCAGACGATTACGCAATCCCTTTCATACCCTGACCCCAGCAAAGATCGCAAAGGATTTAACCCGATTATTTATCCGGATTTGAAATTTACTTATCAGGTGAGTGTGAAGGCACTGGATGATAATCAATTTAAAATCACGGTGGATTTGGAACAGCCACTGCCGCAAGAATGGGTAGGAAAAATAGGTTTTAACTTTGAAATTTTTCCCGGCGAGTTTTTTGGTAAATCCTGGTTGATGGATGCACAAGCGGGTATTTTTCCCCGGCAACCCAATGGTCCTTTAGTAAAACCCCACGGTGAGTTTTTAACTGCGCCTTTGGCCAGCGGTAAAAAATTGGTGATTGCGCCTGATGTTGATAAACAACGCATGGTGATTGAGAGCACGAGCGGTTCACTGGAGCTATGGGATGGTCGCGCCAATCACAACAATGGTTGGTACATTGTGCGCGGTGTGATTCCCGCCGGAAAAACTACCGCGGCATTGGAGTGGATTGTTACTCCGCATGTTATTAAAAATTGGCTTTACGAACCGGTAATTCAGGTATCGCAAGTAGGCTATGGTACGGCGCAGCCTAAACAGGTGGTGATCGAACAAGACAAGCGCGATACCAAAGCCTCGGTAGTAGAAATTTATAAATTATCCGATAGTGGAAAAACACTGGTAAAAAAATCCACTGTCAAACCCTGGGGCAATTTCCTGCGCTATCAATACATGACCTATGACTTCTCTGAAATTACAGAGCCGGGCATGTATCAAATCCGCTACCGCGACAAAACCTCGCACGCATTTAAAATTGGCGACGATGTATTGTCCCGTCATGCATGGCAACCGACGCTCGAATATTTTTTGCCAGTACAAATGTGCCACATGCGCGTGAATGAAAAATATCGCGTATGGCATGGCTTGGACCATCAGGATGACGCGCTCATGATGCCGCTGAATTTTAATCACATCGATGGTTATATTTCCGATGGCAGTACGCGCACTGGGTTTAAACCGGGCGAGCGGGTTCCCGGTTTAAATGTGGGTGGTTGGCATGATGCGGGCGATTATGATTTGCGGGTGGAATCGCAAATGGGCACCGTGTGGTTGCTTGCTACTATGGTCGAAGAATTTAATTTAAATCACGATGCAACCTTGATTGACCAGGAAAAAAAGTTGGTTGAAATCCATGTTGCCGATGGCAAGAACGATGCGTTGCAACAAATCGAACACGGTTTATTGAGCGTGCTCGGCGGCTATAAAGCCATGGGGCGTTTGTATCGCGGAATTATCGAACCGACCATCCGCCAATACGTATTGCTTGGCGATGCAATGGTGCAAACCGACAATCTTCCCTATGACTCATCGCTCAAAGACGGTGAAGTGAAAAATGGAAAATCCGGCACACCGGATGATCGCTGGGTATTCACCGAAGATAATCCCGAGCGAGAATTGGATGTAGCAGCAGGTTTGGCCGCTGCCGCGCGCGTATTAAAAACCTACAATCCGCAAATGGCGAAAGAAGCATTGGATGCAGCGCAAAATCTTTACCGGATTGCAGCGCCGAAAACCCAAAAACAGGATGTGCGCATTTTTGCGCTGGCGGAATTAATTCTGGCAACTAACGATGAAAAATATCGCCGGGAATTGATTGGGCTGCAAAAAGACATAGTGGCGGATATTGAAAAAACCGGTTGGGCAATTGGCCGCGTAATGCCATCGATTCGCGATGAGCAGTTCGTCGGTGCAATCAATCGCGCAGTGGAAACCTATCAACAACAAGTGCGTGAACGTGCGAAAACTGAATCGCCTTATGGTGTGCCTTATAAGCCCAATATTTGGGGGGCGGGTTGGCTCATTCAGGATTTCGGCGTCAAACAATACTTCTTCCATAAATCCTGGCCGCAATTTACCGGCACGGATTCTTATGTGAATGCACTCAATTTTATTCTGGGTGTGCATCCCGGCGATAACACACAAAGTTTTGCGTCCGGTGTCGGTGCCAATTCGGCCACAGTGGCGTACGGGACAAATCGCGCGGATTGGTCTTACATTCCCGGCGGCGTTATTTCCGGTACTGCGTTGATTCGTCCTGATTTACCGGAGTTAAAAATCTGGCCTTATTTCTGGCAGCAAACCGAATATGTGATGGGTGGCGGCGAAGCTAATTACATGTTCCTGGCGCTGGCAGTCGATCAGTTAAATCAGATAAAAAAATAAGTTATATCCCCTTCCCTATTTAGTGCGCCAATAAACACATCGGTTTTTTTGGCGCCCTATTATCGGTTCCTTATTTGCGCTTTGCATTTCATTGTCCATAGTTATTCCCAAGCCTTGCAGTCGAGTGTTTTTTTTTGTAAAGCGCAGGCTGGTATTTTTCATCGCAATTTGTATCTATTTGAAAGTTAAGGAAATTCAGATTTCCTGAAAATATTGCGGAGTTGACAACGTTGTCCATTTGCGCCTATGTTGCTACGCGACACTGTTGTCTGTTTTTGGTTCCGCAATGTAATAGGGCTTATCAACATTAAAAATAGCTAGAGGGATAGTCATGACTAATACACTAAGAGATGCGATCCGTATGGTGAACCGCAAGGTTGTACTCTGCGGCTCCGCGGCAACCCTGGCGATGCTCGCTACCGGCGTGCAGGCGCAAGATGATGTAGAAGAAGTTATTGTGCAGGGCGTTCGCGCTGCACAGGAAAGTGCCATCAATACCAAGCGCAATGCGGCATCGGTTGTGGATGGTATCGCCGCCGAAGATATCGGCAAGCTGCCAGACGTAACTGTATCTGACTCCTTGCAGCGTATCCCCGGTGTGCAGGTAGAGCGTACCGCCGGTGAAGGCGGCCCGGTGCAGATCCGCGGTTTAAGCAACGTTGCCACCACTATGAACGGCGAAAGCTTCCTGAGCGCAACCACCATTGACAGTGCCGGCGCTGACTTCGGTGACCTGCCATCGCAACTGATTTCCGGTGCCGACGTGTATAAGTCGGCGCGCGCCGATCTCTCCTCATTGGGTATCGCCGGTACCATTGATCTGAAAACCCGCCGTCCGTTTGAACTGGATGAAGGTTGGACCTTTGCCGGTACCGCGGAAGTGGACCAAGGCTCCATCAGTAAAGAAACCGACCCGACCATCAGCGGCCTGGTCGGCTGGAATAACGAAAAAATTGGCTTCCTGTTGAGTGCGGTTACCACCGAGAAAAACCTGGCGACTGACTACAACGGTTACTTCGATACCTCGGAAAACGGCGGTATTGGCGCCACCAATAGCAACCACTCCTGGAGTACACCAAAGCAGGACGCGGACGTGTACCACGTAATGCCGCAAGGCTTTGCCGCCTTCCATAAAGAGGAAGAGCGCGACCGTGATGGTGTTAACGCCTCCTTCCAGGCGGAATTGACCGATGCATTGCAACTGACGGCGGATTACTTCTACAGCAAGCAAGACCGCTTTAACCGCCGTATGGGTTTCTCCCACAACAACCGTTGGCAGACCTTTACCGATTACGCCTATGCCAATGACTTTGGCGGCAATAGCTTTGTGGATGCGGATGGCAACAACTGGCAAACCGTAAACAACTTCAGCGCGCGCCCTTACCGCGTCCAGTCGTTTACCCAGGTTAACCGCAACACCGAAGAATCTGAAAACACCAGCCTGGCATTTAATTTCGATAACGGCGGCCCGCTCACCGGTGAAGTGCGCTTCACCTACGCTACTGCCACAGCGAGCATGCGTCACGGTTATATCGAAGGCGACATGATGAGTATCGATAGAAACTCATTAGTCACCGGCCCGGGTGGGTTGATGGCCGCTGATTCCGGCTATTGCGATAACGGCGAAACCATCATTGGTGAGTTGGGCGGTTGTGCCGCAGAGTTTGCGCCTGGTGGTATGTATGGCACTGACTGGCGTATCGACTATGACGCTTCCGGCGAGCATCCCGTATTCAGCGGTTTTGACCAAATCGTAGATGGCGGCCAAGGCATGATGAGCGTTGCTGACTACATGAAAAGCATCGATTCCTATCACGTAGGTGCTATTTCATCGGAAAACAATACTGATGACGAAGGCAGCCTTAATACGCAAAGCACCAGATGGAAATACGCCTTCGAAGACCAACCGTTCTTCAAGAGTGTTGATTTTGGTCTGCGTGCCAGCGAGCGTGAAGTTGACCACGAAGCTTTCTCCTATTTCGCCAACTTCCCCGATACTGGTTGTTCGGCGCAGTGGAAAGCGGTTGACCAGTTTGCCGGCACTGCAGAGTGCGACCCCAACCTGGTGCAAGGTGAATACGAAGTTGATGCCAATGGCGACCGCGTGAAGTACGACGTGAAAGATGACGATGGCAATGTGA
>DATIGS010000047.1:0-13825 GCA_035481425.1 Cellvibrio sp.
CATCACATTATCTTTTCTCTTCAATAAAAAGAATTAAAAAAAATTACAGGAAACCTGCAATTTTTTACAGTCTGAAAGAAAACCACTGAAATCTTCAATCGCCCCCCTGCCCGTTTTGCTACTTTCGCCGCAGCTTCTATAAACACAACCCCCCTCTTTAATTCGAAGCTAAAACAACATTTGAATCCTGACGATTAACTCAAGGAGTTAACCATGTATAAGAATAAAAGTGGTATCTACAAAGCTTTGCTTCTATCCATTGCCGGAGCCTGCCTCGCCTGTTCGCAGGCGATTGCCCAATCCGTGAACATCAATGCCGCTACCGAATACCAAACCATCACCGGTTTTGGTGGAATGAACGGTGTAGGCTGGATTGGCGATTTAACGGCATCACAAATTGAAACTGCTTTTGGTAGCGGCGAAGGGCAATTGGGTTTAAGTATTATGCGTTTGCGTATTGACCCCAATTCAGCCAACTGGAATATCCAGGTTCAATCCGCTGTGCGTGCACGCCAACTCGGTGCCAAGCTATTGGCGACGCCCTGGTCACCACCGGCGCATATGAAGACCAACAACAGTCTCATCAATGGCGGTAAATTAAAACCGGAATATTACGATGAGTACGCTACTCACTTATTGAACTTCGTCGATTTTATGTCCCGCAACGGCGCTCCGCTTTATACCGTATCCGTACAAAACGAGCCCGATTGGCACCCGGATTACGAGTCCTGCGATTGGTCGGGTGATGATTTTGTCAGCTTCCTTAATTCACAAGGCGCGCGCTTTGGTTCAAATATCAAAGTCACAGTGGGGGAATCCGTCGGCTTTGCCAAAAGATTTACTGACCCGGTATTGAATAGCCCGACAGCCGTGCAACACGCTGACATTATTGCCGGTCACTTATATGGCGCCGTGCCGCAAGACTATCCATTGGCGCGCGCGAAAGGCAAAGAAGTCTGGATGACAGAACACTACACCGATAGTAAAAATGATGCGGACGTATGGCCACTGGCGCTGGATGTGGGCACCGAATTGCATCGCAGTATGATCGCGAATTTCAATGCGTATATTTGGTGGTACATACGTCGCTCTTATGGATTCATTAAAGAGAACGGCCAAGTGAGTAAACGCGGCCATATCATGGCGCAATACGCGCGTTATGTTCGCCCTGATTACAAACGCATTGGTGCAACGGAGAAACCTTATTCAGATGTATCGGTTTCCGCGTTCAAAGGCCCCAACAATAAAATTGTCATGGTGGTAGTCAACACCGGCACATCGTCACGCAGCTTGAATCTTGCCATGCAAAATGCGAGTGTCGCTAACCTGGTGAAATACAGCACATCTGCAACACTCAACGTAGGCTATGGCGGCACCACCAAAGTGACTAATGGTGCGACGACTGTTTTTGTCGAACCACAAAGCGTGACTACCTTTGTGAGCGAAGGCACAGCGACGTCGAGCGTTGCCAGCTCTTCTTTAATGAGCTCGTCATCAAAAAGTTCCATTGCATCAAGCTCGTCATCCAGAAGCTCTGTTGCATCAAGCTCAATCCGTTCCAGTTCATCCAGCAGCATTTCATCAGCACCGCGCTCCTCAAGCCTTTCCTCTAGCAGTTCCTCCATCGCAAACAACAATGCTAATTGCAGCTATGTTGTGACCAACGACTGGGGCTCAGGTTATACCGCATCAATCCGTATAAAAAATAATGGTACCAGCGCGATCAATGGTTGGAGTGTGAGTTGGAATTACAGTGATGCATCGCGCATTAACAACAGCTGGAACGCAAACCTTTCAGGTAGCAATCCTTACACAGCAACGGGCTTGAGTTGGAACTCCATTATCCAGCCTGGGCAAACCGCAGAGTTTGGTTTCCAAGGCACAAAAAATAATGGTGCCGCACCTACTCCAGTTGTCTCTGGCAGTGTGTGCAAATAATCCAAAACAAGCGATCTAAATATTTTGCGGAGATTCAATTATGAATAGCCAATATTCCGGTCGCTTACTGACGCAGGTGTTGAAAAACACCTGCGCCTTGGTAGGCCTGGCCTCAATTTCTTTGCACGCGTTTTCTGCGTGCACTTATTCAATCGACAGCGAATGGTCAAATGGATTTACTGCGAATGTCACCATCAAAAATGATACTGGCTCGCCGATCAATAATTGGAATGTCAGTTGGCAATACGCTAACAATAAAATGAGCAGCGGTTGGAATGCGAATTTTTCTGGTAGCAATCCTTATGCTGCCAGTAATCTAGGTTGGAATAGCAATATTGCCGTAGGGCAATCCATTTCATTTGGCATACAGGGCGAAAAAAATGATGGCATTGCAGAACGTCCAGTCGTTAGCGGTGCTGTTTGTAATGGCGCTGTTAATTCAACAAGTTCTTCGCGCGCCAATTCGTCAGCTGCGAACAGTTCACTAACAAACAGTTCACTAATAAGTAGTTTATCGCGCTCGAGTTCATCCTCATCGATTGTTTTAAGCTCTTCATCAACCTCAAGCACTAGCGCACATCCCTCACTTGTGATCCAGGAGGCGCAGGCAGGATTTTGTCGCGTTGACGGCACAGTCGATACCAACAACGGTGGTTTCACCGGAACCGGTTTTGCAAACACTAACAACATGCAAGGTGCTGCCGTAACCTGGGCAGTAGAAGCCTCTAGCAGCAGTCGCCACATTGTGAATTTCCGTTACGCCAATGGAGGAACCGCAAATAGAAATGGTTCGCTCAATATTAATAGCGGCGGAAACGGAAATTACACGCTTGAATTACCACCAACAGGTAGTTGGACCAATTGGCAAACTGCGTCTATTCAAGTCGATTTGGTGCAAGGCAATAATATTTTGCAGCTGTCGGCGCAATCCGCCGAGGGTTTGCCAAATATAGATTCCGTGAGCTTGAGTGGCAGTGTTTTAACGGCGGGCAATTGCAGCGGTACAGTGGACCCGCAACCTACAACTTGCCCAAGCACTTATTCCAACCCATTGATATGGGAAGATTTGCCGGATCTGGAAGTTATTCGCGCGGGCGATGCTTATTACTACACCGCTTCCACTTTTCATCATTCACCGGGTGCGCCAGTGCTGCGCTCATACGATTTGGTAAATTGGGAATACATTTCGCATTCTGTCCCGGTATTGGATTTTGATAATTCCTACAATCTCAACGGCAGTCGCTCCTATGTCAATGGGATCTGGGCGTCGACCCTGCAATATCGCGAGAGCAATAAAACATTTTATTGGATGGGCTGCATGCACAACAAAGGCGGCGGCTATGTGTTCACTGCCAAATCGCCTGAAGGTCCTTGGACCAAAAATTCCAGCCAAGCCTGCTATTACGATATGGGTTTATTGATTGATAAAGACACCGACAAAATGTATGTCGCCTGGGGAAATAATTCCATCAATGTTGCGGAGTTGAGCGCGGATGGAATGCGTGAAGTTCGTCGGCAGGAAGTATTCAAAACACCAAGTAATATTCCTGGTCCATTGGAAGGTTCGCGTTTCTATAAAATCAATGGAAATTATTATATTTTCATGACGCAATACGCTAACGGCGAATATGTTGCGCGCTCAACCAATGGTCCCTTCGGCCCTTATGAAATTCGCCCATTCGCGGTGAAATTGCCTTACGCCGGCTTTGGTTCTGGCGGTGCTCCGCATCAAGGTGGCATTGTGCAAACACAAAATGGTGATTGGTATTACATCGCCTTTAATGATGCCTTTCCCGCTGGCCGTTTACCGGTAATGGCTCCCATGACCTGGAACAACGGTTGGCCGTCGGTAACCTTGGTAAATGGGCAATGGGGCGCTTCTTATCCACGGCCAAATTTACCGTGCGGTGCAGATAAGGTTAAACCGCGCAATGCGAAAGATAATTTTACAACCTCCACGCTGAACCATGCATGGGAATGGAATCACAATCCGGACAACAGCAAATGGTCAACCGGCAATGGCCTAACCTTGCGCACTGCGACTGTGACTAATGATTTGTACGCAGCCCGCAATACACTCACCCGTCGCATTGAAGGCCCACGCTCCATCGCAACTATTGAACTGGATTACAGCGCAATGCAAAACGGCGACGTAGCAGGCCTTGCTGCGCTGCGCGATTCATCGGCGTGGATAGGCGTGAAAAAAGCCAATGGTACAACGCGCGTGGTCACCACAACGGGCGCAACATTGGATTCGAGCTGGAATACCAGCAGCATCGGAAATGAGTCCGCTTCTGCAAATGTTTCTGGTGGAAAAATCTGGTTGCGTGTGGATGCCGATGTTCGCACTACATCAGCTGGCGGCACTGCGCGTTTTTATTACAGCACTAACGGTACGCAATTTTCGCAATTGGGCGGTACTTTTACCATGAAGCGTGAATGGCAATATTTTCTCGGCTACCGCTTTGGCATCTTCAATTACGCCACACAATCATTAGGCGGCTCGGTGCGTATTAACTCGTTTGAGGTAACCAAGCCCTAACGAACTATCTATGAATAGATGTTATGAAAAGACTCAAGTTCTCCTTGATAGCCCGGTCGTGTTGACGGGCTTTTTTTGTAATGATCTGCTATAACTCTGACAATGGTTTCTATTATTAAAATTTACATATACAACAGCAGCGCATTCCAATTATTACTTCCCAGCTGTATATGCAATCCGATAAGAAGTGAAACTTCATGCTTGAATTTTACAAGAGAACAATTTTAGTCGTATCTATTCTATTTCTGCTCAGCGGCTTCATCGTGTTTGAATTTTTTTATCAAAGCAAACGACAAACCCTATTGTTGCCAGCGGAGCAAAGCGATATTCCCTGGCGCGCGGTAATCAGTTCAGATCGGGATGACGGCGGGCGATCAACTTACTCGGTAAAAGAATCTTCCTACAACATCGATTATGATTTTTGGTTGCACGATGGACTCCAGTATCCCTACGTGTCATTTGCCACGCGCTTTACCCAGCTGGGTGTTTCTGCGCCGGTAGATAATCATGTCGATTTATCGTCCTACACCAACGTGAAATTTAAGATCAAATGTAACGCTGCAAATATCCTGATGTTCACGGTTTACGCATTTGATGAGCAAGTCAGCAAGTTCGATGATTTGTTAACGTATCGCATACCTTCAGTTTACTTTGCATGCGATAGAACTTGGACCGAAGTTCAGATTGATTTGCACAATTTGGAAACACCCGAATGGTGGCTTAGAAAACACGCCAATTTGGCGAGCCGCATTTACTCCTTAAAACAAACCGCATCGTTCACTTTCGGCAATTCGGTACAAAGCCCTTTGTTAACGGATTCCAATGTCGCTATCGATAACCTGGTATTGGAAAGTCAAAGCTGGGCGAAAGTAGCCCTTGGTGTATTTTTATTATTGATCACTTGGGGAGTATTTATTTTTTGGGTATTTAAACACTATGCGAAAGCATTAACCGCCGATGTGCAATCCAGGTTACAGAAAGATATTCCCCTGATTGCATACCAACAATTATCTATTGAGTCACACAAAGATAAAGAGCGTGCCGCATTGCTAAAATATATGGTGACCGAATACCACAATCCTCATCTCGATTTAGAAACGGTCAGCCAACATGTGGCAATAAACAAATCAAAAGTTAACGAGATCTTAAAAGAAGAGATTGGCCTTACTTTTAATACCTATCTCAATAAATTACGCCTAACGGAAGCTGCGCGTTTACTTACTGAAAACAATGATATGAATATTGCAGAAGTCGCATTTTCGGTGGGATACAACAATGCATCTTATTTCAATCGTTTATTTAAAAACGAATATGGCTGTGCGCCAAAAGCATTTAAATCATTGAAGCTCAACCAAGATTCTGCCGATCACTAACCATCTGTGAGCGGCCAACAATGATTAAATGCAAATCCTCAGAGGTGATTCTCAGCGGTAATTTAACAATTACAAAAACCGCACTTCTGCGGGTTTTAAGACATTCTTGGATTCTTTGGAATTTCAAGATGGTGCCCGAGGCCGGACTTGAACCGGCACGACCAAAAGATCGACAGATTTTAAATCTGTTGTGTCTACCGATTTCACCACTCGGGCAGAGTGCCTTTACGTCGGTACGTAAAGAAAAAGTGGAGGCGCGATCCGGAGTCGAACCGGACTAGCTGGATTTGCAATCCAGAGCATAACCGCTTTGCTATCGCGCCTTTTCGAGAGGCCGCAATTCTAGCGGACTCATTTTGAAAATCCTAGTCTTTTGTATAACTGGGAGGAAGGTTTTTTGACAGTTGTTTAAATGCTGTGCAGGTCGTTCAAAAAGCCGTTATTTATTCGACGATTCCGGTAATAAATAAGGCCAGGCAGCGCGCAGGTACAGGACCATCGACCACAATGTCAGTATTGCCGCGCCGGCCAAGGCGATGAATCCAACTGGCAATAACAGGGGAATGTTCATTAACAAGACAATAATTGCCGTCATTTGCAACGTGGTCTTGATCTTACCAATGCTGGATACCGCGACACTCGCGCGCTGGCCCAATTCTGCCATCCACTCGCGCAATGCTGATATCACTATCTCACGACCCACGATGACCGCTGCCGCAACTACAAACCAAACTGAATCATGATGCAGAGTCACCAATAACAGCAGTGCAATTGCCACCATCAACTTATCGGCAACCGGGTCCAGGAACGCGCCGAAGGGAGTGCTTTGGTTGTATTTACGTGCAACATAACCATCTGCCCAATCGGTAATCGCGGCGACACTAAAAATCAATGAGGACACAAAGTGAGCCCAACCAAATGGCAAATAAAAGACCACTACGAAGAGCGGGATTAAAAAAATCCGCGCCAAGGTAAGCTGGTTGGCAAGGGTCATAAGCAATTCTCGGGAAAGCGGTTTTGGTTCGGGCGCGATAATACACCAGCATGAGGCTATTAACACCCTTTGGCTATATTACCGAATCATATGAAGTATATATCGGGCGACGGGCTAATCGTTATGGAAAAATGCGTAGATTTCTTCCGCGAGCCGCTGGCTAATTCCGTTTACCCGCGCCAAGTCATTGATGCTGGCATTCTGTACTTCTTGCAGACCTCCGAAATGTCGTAGCAGTTCGCGCCGCCGATTTGCGCCGATGCCGGGAATATCCTCCAGCGTTGAGGTTTTTCTCTTTTTATCCCGCCGCTGTTTATGCCCGGTAATCGCAAAGCGATGGGATTCATCGCGAATATGCTGGATCAAATGCAATGCCGGAGAATCACTGGGCAAAACAATTTCTGCTCCGGTTTCGCCATCAAACAGAGTTTCAAATCCCGCTTTGCGGGTGGAGCCTTTTGCAACTCCAATCAGTTGGACCCCAGTTACGCCTAATTCAAAAAGGACCTCTTTCGCTTTACCCAACTGCCCTTTTCCACCATCAATTAGCAGAATATCCGGCAGCTTGCCCTCGCCATTTTGCAAGCGGGTATAACGTCGCGTCAGGGCTTGCTCCATCGCCGCATAATCATCGCCTCCAGTAATTCCCTCGATATTGAAGCGGCGGTAATCAGATTTAAGCGGGCCGTTGGTATCAAACACGACACAACTTGCAACGGTGAGTTCACCACTGCTGTGGCTGATGTCGAAACATTCAAGGCGCTGCGGTGTTTCATCCAGGTTGAGGACTTCTTGCAGTGCAACAAAACGATCGAGTGAATTCTTTTTATTATTGATATGGGCAATTAAATTTTGTTGTGCGGCCGTTGCTGCCATTTGCAGCCATTGCGCTCGATGGCTACGCACCTGATGATTGATAGCAACCTGTCGCCCGGCAGCCTGCTGCAATGCAGCACCGATCAATTCAGCCTCTTCAAGTTGACTCGCTACAATTAACTCGCGCGGAATTTCGCGACCACTACTGGTAAGATAGAACTGTGGAATAAATTCCGCGAGAATTTCTGCCGGTGTTTCAGCAAGTGTTGCGGAAGGATAAAAGCTGCGGCTCCCCAAAATTCGCCCCTGGCGAATAAAGAGCACATGCACACAAATTGCGGACGCACGCATCTCTGCTGCAATGACATCTATATCGCCATTACCCTCTTCAATTACTTGCTGTGATTGCACGGTACGCAAAGCGGTGATTTGGTCGCGATAAGCCGCCGCTTTTTCAAATGCCAGATTTTGCGCGGCAGCATCCATCTTATCCGCCAACTCACCTACCAACTTATCGGAATTTCCTGTTAGAAACAAACCGGTGTGGTAAACATCGGTTTTGTAATCGGCCGGTGAAATAAATTCTACACAGGGGGCTGTGCAACGCTTGATTTGATATTGCAAACAAGGGCGCGTGCGATTTTTAAACACACTGTCTTCACATTGACGCACACGAAAGGTTTTTTGGAGAAAATGCAGGCTTTCTTTTACTGCACCCACATTGGGAAAAGGACCAAAATAATCGCCCCGCTTTTTTTTGGCTCCACGGTGGAATGATATGCGCGGATAATCTTCACCACTGGAAATAAAAATATAGGGGTAAGACTTATCATCACGCAGCAAAATATTGTACGGCGGGCGATTGGATTTAATCAGATTTTGCTCAAGCAGTAACGCTTCCGTTTCACTGGCAGTCACCGTTACTTCAATGCGTGCAATGCGCGACACCAGCGCCAGGGTCTTAGGTGTTAAACCTGTCTTCCGAAAATAACTCGCAAGCCGCAATTTTAAATTCTTTGCTTTGCCCACATACAAAATTGCCCCATCACCACCAAACATTTGGTAGATACCGGGTTGCTGGGTGGTATTGGCAAGAAAACGGGAATGATCAAACAGATCGCTGTCGTGCGTCATCAGAAAAACTATCTGTATAAATGGAACAAAAGCAGTCGTTTACACGACTGCTTCCGGATCGAGAAGATTGTGCTTTACCGCTAACAGAGTCAATTCAACATCACTGTTAATGGCGAGCTTTTCAAAAATACGATAACGATATGAATTAACGGTTTTGGGGCTTACACAAAAAGTATTTGCGATGTCGTTTACTTTTTGGCCGTTGGCAATCAGCATCGCCGTTTGTAGCTCCCGCTGGGACAACTTTTCAAATGGGGATTCCTGACTACTGCTCCCCGAAAAAGTTTTGAGTGCCAGCTGCTGCGCAATGCTGTTACTCATATATAAATCGCCGCGAATCACCTTATTGATTGCATCAGTGATTTCGACAAACTCTGCGCCTTTGGTGACATACCCTACTGCACCGGCTTGCATCAGGCGCGTTGGATAAACATCGTCATCACAAGCAGTAACCGCGATAATTTTGATAACTGGATTCACGGTCAGTAGTTTTTTTGTTGCTTCGAGGCCGCCCATTCCTGGCATTTTTACATCCATCAAGACAACATCGGGCTTTAAAATACGCGCCTTTGTTACCGCCTCTTCGCCACTTTTGGCATCCCCAACCACTTGATAGCCGTCTATGTCGGCCAACATACGCACTATCCCCATGCGAACTAGATCGTGATCATCGACTACGAGAATCTTTGTCAAACTAGCCCCCAATCCGATACCGGATATATAACATTGTTGTTATTACCGCCGCAAAACGGCTGGCACATTTTTAATGATTGTAGTGAGACTCCGTGCAAACTACCACTACTTAATGCTCTGCTTGAGCAAGGTTAAATGACAATAATTGATTATCACATTGTTTTTTATTAGTTTTTGAAGCGATTTTAAATCCATTAAACGACTTTTTATATTTTAGCTGTGATTGAGGCGACCATAAGAGCAGTTTCTACCGAAGTAAGGCCAATTGGCTTCAAATTATCATCATCAGCCTTGTTAACAGGCGGCGCTGTCGTCAGGATAAACTCGAGGTTCCATCTCCAACATTACACCGAACTGCTCAAGCACAGATTGTTTGATGTCCTCCGCTAATCCTAGCACTGCCGTGCCAGAGGATCGCCCGGGGTTGGTCAACACAAGCGCTTGTTGTTCATGGACCGCAGCCCCATCAGCCACTTTGCCCCGCCATCCAGCCCGATCAATCAGCCAGCCCGCTGCCAGTTTTACCTTATCGCCAGCGCTATAAGCCACAACATCAGGATAGCGGGATTTCACATCATCAAATTCGGACTGGCTAATCACAGGGTTTTTAAAAAAACTGCCGACATTTGGAATTATAGCGGGATCAGGTAACTTGGATTGACGTATTTGTATGACCGTTGCACTGACCTGCTCTGGAGTGATATCTGCCTCGGGCACACCAGCAAAAGCAGAACGCAATGCCGGATATGTTAAATTCACACGCGGTTGTTTATGAAGCCGGAATGTCACAGAAGTAATCACATACTGATCTTTAAGCGCCTGCTTGAAAATGCTATCGCGATAACCAAAATGGCAGCTTTCATTAGTAAAAGTTACCGAAAGCCCTGAACGAATGTTCAGCGCTGATAATTCAGCAATCAATTCTCTGATCTCAACACCATAAGCACCGATATTTTGGATAGGCGCTGCGCCGACGCTACCTGGAATGAGCGATAAATTTTCCAGTCCATAAAATGCGTTATTGAGCGTGTACTCAACCAACTGGTGCCAGTTTTCTCCGGCTGCTACATTTAGCCAAACAAATTCGTCATTTTCATCTACTACTTCTTTTCCCTGGGATTTGATGTGCACCACCAAACCAGGAAAGTCATCGCGCAACACAATATTGCTACCGCCGCCCAGCAACAATAACGGCAAATTTTCGGTGCGGGCAAAAGACAGAGCTTCACGCAATTCTTCGTCATTTTTCACACTGACAAAATAATGGGCCAACGCAGGAACAGCGAGCGTGTTGAATTTTTGTAAATTAAAATGCGGTAAAAAAAGTGGCACAGCGGGCATACCTAAATAAGTTGGATTGTTCCCGTGATTAACGGAATGTATTGCTACGGATATGGTTCAATAATCCTTGAGCGGCACCCTCTACCAAATCCAGCACCAACTCAAAACCGTCATTGCCGCCATAATAAGGATCAGGGACTTCGCAATAATCGGAGCGCGATCCAAATTCAAGGAATAAACCTAGATGACCGGTATAAGTGGAAGGTCTCATTCGCTGCAAATCTTTCAGATTGGCTTTATCCATCGCCAACACATAATCAAACTCAGCAAAATCATTTGCGCTCACTTGGCGTGCACGCAATACCGACAAGTCATACCCACGGAGGCGTGCAGCGGCGACTGTACGAGCATCTGGTGCCTTGCCAATGTGCCAATCACCTGTTCCCGCAGAATCGACCCAAATTTTCTGGTCCATTTTTTCGCGGATAATAAGCTCGCGAAAAATGCCATCTGCCGTTGGTGAACGACAAATATTGCCCAAACATACAAACAATACTTTCGTCATAATTAATTTTCCAAAATCGCTTTTACGCGCATTAAATCCGCTTCGGTATCTACACCGCCGGGGACGGCAGCACAGGCTTCTGCGATATGGATTGCCTCACCATTAGCCAGCACACGCAATTGCTCGAGCGATTCAATTTGCTCCAGCATTGCTTGCGGCCAGGTAATAAAACGATTGAGCAATGCCACGCGATAAGCATAAATTCCGATGTGGCGCTGCGCCGGAAAATTCTCCGGCAATGCATTCACATCTGATTTGGCGAAATGATCGCGCGGCCATGGAATTGGGGCACGGCTAAAATACAAGGCTTTACCCGTTTGATCGGCAACTGCCTTGACAATATTTGGATTGCGAAAATCGTCAAGACTATGAATAGGTTCGCTCAGCGTCGCCATACTCGCGTAACGACTTGCAGCCAAATTGGCGGCGACCTGATTGATAACTGCGGGTGGAAGCAAAGGTTCATCACCCTGCACATTTACCACTATATCTGTTTCGCCCAAGCCCAATTGGGTGACCACTTCCTGCAAGCGATCTGTGCCGGAATTATGTGCTGCAGACGTCATGCATACGTGCGCACCAAACGATTGGGCGACCGCTTCAATACGCGCATCGTCAGTGGCAATAATTACTTGCGTCGCATCGCTTTCACATGCGCGCTCATACACATGTTGAATCATTGGTTTGCCTGCAATTTCCTTTAATGGTTTTGCAGGCAGGCGTGTAGAAGCATAACGCGCAGGAATAACGACATAAAAACTCATGATGGGATTCCGTTAGATAAATTCTATTTGGATTTAAAAATATTTCTTTTCTGCTCGACAACGCGCTCCAGTTTTTGCTGGAGCGCCAACCAAAAACTATCCGGTAAGCTGGCAGTGATTGGTACATAAAACCAATCGGCTTGCGCAAATTCGCGACATTTCACCGCGTCTTTTTCGGTCATCACCACCGGCAGATTATTGGCAAATTGTAAATCGCTAGCGGTAAAAGCGTGATGATCGGGAAATGCATGCAACTCCGCCGCTATTCCCATTTGGGTCAAGGTAGTGTGAAAACGCTGCGGGTTGCCAATACCGGCAACCGCATTAACGCGTGTCGAACCGAATTCAGTTGAGGCAACTTTTTCGCCAGTTTGTAGATTAATGAGGTCTTGTGCGGAAATTTGCATGGGTATGTAAAATAAATCCGCTAATCCTGGCAATACAAAATTCTCCGCCGGTGAATTCACCACCACCCAATCCACAGCTTTAAGCCGCGATTTGGGCTCACGCAAAGGGCCGACCGGCAACCGCCAGCCATTCCCCAAACCACGCTGTCCATCCACTACAGCGATTTCAATATCGCGTCCCAAGCGGTAATGCTGTAAGCCATCATCACTAAGCAATAGATCGCACCCCTCGTCTTCCAGCAAACGCGCTGAGGCAATTCGGTCAGATCCGACACAAACCTTACAGCCCGTTTGCTGAAAAATAGTGACCGGCTCATCACCTGCTTCCGCCGCTGTACTCGATGCATCGAGCAGGTAAGGATAATGACTGGCTTTCCCACCATACCCACGGCTTATCACACCTGGGGTATACCCTTGCTGCTGCAATTGTTTTACCAATGAAATGAGTAACGGGGTCTTGCCGGTACCGCCGACCGAAATATTGCCTACCACGATAACGGGGGTAACCAACCGTTTCTGGGCATAACGTTCAATCCAATAGCGACGGACACTAGCCAGTGCAACAAAAACAAATAAGAGCGGCAGTAGCCCGAAAGTCCAGTGGCGCTTGCCGTACCAGGCTGCCAACCAAGGGCTTTGCGAGTTTACAGATACAGAAGTGCCCGGTGCTTGTTTATCAGAGGAGTCCAAATAATGATCCCATGCAAATAATGATCATGCCCAAAAGCGAAAACGGGAGAAATAGCGACCCGGCAAAAACAAAAAGGACTTTTGCATTCGGGATACAAAAGTCCTTTAGATTGCGAACTGGCCGGAATTGTAACCGAGTCGCTAGTCTTTTTCAGGTTCGGCTCGTTAGTCTTTTTCAGGCTCAGGCTGACGGGTAGTAATGCTGAGGTGGGCAAAACCCAGCTGTCCTGCCGCATCCATCGCCTGGACTACCGCCTGATGCGGGGTTTTGGCATCGGCAGTAATGACCAGCGGCACCTTGGTATTACCTTCCGCCATCTTATTCAGGGCGGATTTCAAGGTCTCGATCTTGTTGTTCACCAAGGCCTGACCATTGATCGAATAGCTGCCATCGGTGCTGATTAAAATCTCAATCTGATCGGGCAGTTCGCTGCTTTGCTCCCCGACTGCTTCGGGCAGATCAACACTTAAATGGGTTTCTTTGGTAAAGGTGGTGGAAACCATAAAAAAGATCAGGAGGAGGAACACCACATCGATTAGCGGTGTCAGGTTAATCCCCTCATCTTCGGTTTTTTGGCGACGAAATTTCACGTTGCAACCCCGCGCACTAAACCAGTTTCACGTCGAC
>DATIGS010000048.1:0-9002 GCA_035481425.1 Cellvibrio sp.
CCATCCTGGTCGGTATCGTGTGGCAATTGCCAAAACATCATGCCGCCCAGTTTGTGTTGTTGTACGTAGCGCGCTTTTTCTGCCAGTGAGCGTTTATCGTCGAAAGTGGCAAAGGTTTTTTTGCTCGCGCTGTAAAAACTCGGCGCTTTAGCAATGTCGTCCCAGTAATACATGTAGCCGTCGGCGGATTTAAAACGGGTGGGGAAATCTTTGTAATCGGCTCCATCGGTGTGAACACCTGGCTGATACAAACCATTATTAGTCGCTGCAACCTGCTCCCATACGCGCGCGTAAAACGCGGTGCCGATAATAATTTTTTCGGGCGCTACACCCGCGCGCAATAAAAATTGCACAGCGTTATCGGTTGAATCTTTTTGTTGCGGCGTGGAATAGAGTGCGGTGTGGTGACCTGTGTGGGGAGTGCCGCCGTTGACTATGTCGTAACTCATCAAATTGACATTATCCAGCAGCGGCATGATTGCGGCCCAATCAACCGCTGTTTGCAAATACTCATCAAAGCCACCCGCCGCAAAACTCAATTCATAGCGCTTGCCAAAAGCGGCGCGCAACTCTTGCACCAGTGCGGTGAAATTGGCGCGGTCATAGGCTGCGAATTTGTGGCCGGGAAAACCGGCAATGGTTGGATATTCCCAATCAAGGTCGATGCCATCGGTTTGGTATTCCTTGATGATTGCGAGGGTAGATTGTGCGAAGGCTTTGCGATTGTCGGCATTATTAAAAACATCGGAACAGGTTTCGCATCCGCCCCAGCCGCCGAGCGAGAGCATCACTTTTAAATGCGGATATTGTTTTTTCAGCGCGACCAAACGCTGCAGCGCTTGTTTGTCTGTCGCGGAATCAAAACTGAGTTGATTGCCGTTCAAATGCAAAAAACTGTAGATGATATGGGTGAGCTGGTTGAAGTTGTAACGCTGTAGGTCGCTGCCATCACCCATGTAGTAGGCGATAATTTTGGGTTGCATCTGTGCAGTCCCTGCTTGTGATGTAGTGGTTGATGAGTGTGGTTGGCTGCTACAGGCGCTGAGCACAAACGCAAGCAGGCATGCGCTGGCAGCGGATAAAAACGATTTCATAAATATCCCTCGGTGGATAAACATTGTATTTATCGTTCGCGAGAGTTGATGTGTAGTGGTGGGATGATCTTATTAGCTGTCGTTCAGCATTTTATGTGGACTTATTCTAACCGCTGTGAGCAGGACAATTGCAGGTGCTGCGGGTAAAGATTCTTAAAGTTGTTACATGTCTTTATAATTGGCCTACTTTCCCTGTTGTTGAGAATAGTTGCGTGAATAGCGGCGTATTTAAGTGCGATGATCTTGGTATTGTTAATTTGACTGAACTGAAGGCCGCCACCAATTGGCAGCAGCAATATCGCTTGATTATCCAATGGGGAAAATTAATTCGGCCCAAAGCCGATATTCGTTTGCCGGCCAATTTAATTAAAGGTTGCGAACTGCCGGTGTGGTTGGTGCACCAACAACAAAGTGAGCAACATTTTTTTGCATTCGATTCTGACAGCAGTGTGATGAACGGTTTGGCGGCGCTGTTGTTAGTGCAGGCCAATGGCCAAACGTCGGCACAATTGCGCGCGCTGGATATGGCAGAAGCGCTGCGGGATTTGGGTTTTGAGCGGCATTTAACGCCGTCGCGCAATAATGGCTTAAAAGCCATTATTGCGCGCTTGCAGAGTTTTGCCTAATCGCTTGGTTTAACGGGTTTAATTGGCCGCGCGTGGGGCAGCAGCAATTTCTTGTGCGATGTACAGCTCCCAGGGCTGCAAACTTTGCTTGAGCATTTGTTCATGCATGGCATCGGTCACCATAGGCACTCCTTCCATATCCGGTAAATGGTGGGCGATACCTTTGTGGCAATCGATACAGGTTTTTTCACCGCTGGCGAGCAGGGTTGAATGCATGGCTTGTGCGCGCGGTGATTGCAAGGTGAAGTCCATGGATTGCAATGCATGGCAATTGCGGCACTCAAGCGAGTCATTGGCTTTCAATCTTGCCCATTCACGCTCCGCTAATTCACGGCGTTTTTCCAAAAATTTTTCGCGTGTATTAATGGTGCCGAAAATTTTTCCCCAGACCTCTTTTGATGCCTGCATTTTGCGCGCGATCTTGTAGGTCCAATCGTGCGGTACATGGCAGTTGGAACACATGGCGCGCACGCCGGAACGATTGGTGTAATGAATGGTGCTCGCCAATTCCTGATAGGGATTGTTTTGCATTTCATGGCAACCGATACAAAAGGTCTCGGTATTGGTAAATTCGAGTGCGGTATTAAAGCCGCCCCAAAAAATAATCCCCGCCAAAAAACCACCCAAACTCAAGGTGCCCATGCCGATATAAGCCGAAGGGCGTTTGAAGCGCTGCCAGTAATCCTTGATTAACCTGAGCATGGATTACTCCTTCTTCTCGGCTTGTAATACCGCATCGATACTTTGGAAATTATTGGTGCGCGCGGGTGCTACATCGGCCTGGGGCAAATGGCATTGCACACAAAAATAACGGCGCGGTGAAACCGCCGCGAGGGCCTGGCCATCGCGGTCGTAAAAGTGGGTGATGCTCACCATGGGCGCACCGGTTTGCGGGCTGGCGCTGCGGCTATGGCAGCTCAGGCACATATTAAAATTTTTATCGATTTGGTAACCGCGGATATTGTGTGGAATGGTCGGCGGTTGTTCCGGGTAATTGCGATTGCTGGGTTGCGCACTAATGCGTTCGCGCGGGATTTTCGGTGCGGGCAGGTCCTGGCTCAGAGTGCCGCCGGGACGAATACCATCGGGCGCCGGTGCATCCAGGTTGGCGGTAATCACCGCCGGTGTCTGTTGCGCCTGCACGTGGACCAGGGTGATGCCCAGTGCGCCGAGCAGGGTCAGGGCGAGCAGAATTTTTTTAGCCATCATGCGTCTCCTTTGCCCTAAGCCAGATTAACCAGTTCGATTTTCACAGCGCATTTTTTGAAATCAGTCTGCAGTGAAATCGGGTCGGTTGCGTCGAGCGTAACGTTGTTGACCAGCCGGGTCGCATCGAAGAAGGGAATGAACACCAGACCGCGCGGTGGTTTTACCCGGCCGCGCGTTTCCACGCGCACGCGCACGGTGCCGCGTCGGCTGACTACCCGCACTTCGCTGCCGCGCCTTGCGCCCATGGCTTCGGCGTCTTCATGGTTCATGTACACCAGCGCGTTGGGCACTGCCGCGTGCAATTCCTCGACGCGATTGGTCATGCTGCCGGTGTGCCAATGCTCCAGCACCCGGCCAGTGCTGAGCCAGAAGGGGTAATCCTTATCGGGCGATTCCGCTGGCGGTTCATAGGGCAGGGCAAAAATGATGGCGCGCTTGTCCGGGTGCCCGTAAAACTGCACGCCGCTGCCTGCTTCAACGTAAGGGTCATAGCCTTCGCGATAACGCCACAAAGTCTCTTTGCCTTCCACCACCGGCCAGCGGATACCGCGCGCTTTGTGGTAGTCATCAAAAAAGGCGAGGTCATGGCCATGGCCGCGGCCAAATTGGGCGTATTCCTCAAACATGCCTTTTTGCACATAAAAACCGAAGGCATCGGCCTCGTCGTTTTTGTAGGCTGGGTCGCGCTCGCTATTGGGGAATTTGTTGACGTTGCCGTTGGCAAATAACACATCGAATAGGGTTTTGTTTTTGTAATCCGGCGCTTTGCTCAGGAGTTCTGTTGGCCATACATCGTCGGTTTTGATGCGTTTGGAGAATTCGATGATTTGCCACAAATCCGATTTTGCTTCTGCCGGTGCACTGACCAACTGGTGCCAGAACTGGGTGCGCCGCTCGGCATTGCCATAGGCGCCTTCTTTTTCCACCCACATGGCGCTGGGCAGGATTAAATCCGCCGCTTGTGCCGAGACAGTGGGATACACATCCGACACCACCACAAACGCGTTGGGGTTGCGCCAACCGGGCAAAATTTCCTGCGCGATATTCGGCCCCGCCTGCATGTTGTTGCACACCTGCGTCCAGTAAAAACGCACAACACCATCTTTTAATTTGCGGCTTTGGGTAACGGCAGCAAAGCCGACTTTATCGGGGATGGTGCCCTCGGGCAGCTTCCAGATTTTTTCGGTCGTCGCGCGGTGTTTGGGGTTGGCGACCAACATATCCGCCGGTAAACGATGCGCAAACGTACCCACTTCACGCGCGGAGCCACAGGCCGATGGCTGGCCGGTAAGCGAAAAGGGGCTGTTGCCCGGCTCGGCGATTTTGCCGGTGAGCAAATGCAGGTTGTACACCATGTTATTCGCCCAGGTGCCGCGGGTATGTTGGTTGAAGCCCATGGTCCAGAGCGACATGACTTTGACTTTTGGATCGGCATACAGCTCGGCGAGGTGTTTTAGATATTCCTCCCCAACCCCGGTTTCCCTGGCGGTGTGTTCAAGCGTGTAGGGCTTAACAAACGCAGCGAAATCATCAAAAGTGATGTCGCTCCAGGTGTTGGCTTTGTCGGCGCCTTTGGCTTTTTGCTGGCGCGGATCTTCCGCGCGCAGGCCGTAACCAATGTCGTCCTGCCCCTTGGCAAAGCGGGTGTGTTTTTTAACAAACTCCTCGTTCACTTTGCCGTTCTGGATGATGTGGTTGGCGATGTAATTGAGGATGATCAAATCGGTATTGGGTTTGAAAACCAGCGGTATATCGGCCAGGTCAAAACTGCGCGTTTCATAGGGCGATAAAACCGCGACCTTCACATGCGGAAATGACATGCGCCGGTCGGTGATGCGGCTCCACAAAATCGGATGCATCTCCGCCATATTGGAACCCCAGAGCACAAAGGCATCGGCCGCTTCAAAATCATCGTAGCAACCCATTGGTTCATCCATCCCGAAGGTGCGCATAAACCCGGTCACGGCGGAGGCCATACAGTGGCGTGCATTGGGGTCGAGGTTGTTGGAGCGCAAACCGCCTTTCATGAATTTACTGGCGGCGTAGGCTTCCCACACCGTCCATTGGCCGGAGCCGAGCATGGCCACACTTTCGGGGCCGTGATCGCGTATCGCCTCTTTGAGTTTTTGCTCCATCACGCTGAAGGCGGTGTCCCAGCTCACGGGGGTGAAGTTACCGTCTTTGTGGTATTTGCCATCTTTCATTCGTAGCAGCGGCTCATGTAAACGGTCGCTGCCGTACATGATTTTGGAAAGGAAATAACCTTTCGCACAATTTAATCCGCGGTTGACTTCGGCTTTCACATCGCCGTGGGTCGCAACCACGCGATTGTCTTTGGTGGCCACCATTACTCCGCAGCCGGTGCCGCAAAAACGGCAGGGCGCTTTATTCCAGGTCAGGCTGGTGAGCTCGCGGTTGGTGATCAGGTTGCTGGCCGATCCGGGGAGAGGAATACCAATCGCCGCAGCGGCAACAGCAGCGGCATTGGCTTTGGCAAACAAGCGGCGGGTGATATTCATAGCGGCTGCTCCTCGCGCGCAATTTGATGTTGATGTTCGTCAGCCAAGTCCTGCGCCGATAAATATTCGTGGTACACCAGTGCGGCATTCAGCACGCCGGGGCGCCCGCGCAATTCATCCAGAAAATCCACAATCGCTTTTTCTGCTTCACTTTCCGTTACCAACACCAGTTTTCCCTGTGCGCTTTCCGCGTGGATTTCGATGTGGATGTGGTTGTTGAGCTGCGCGCGCGGCGCTAATAACCAGGCGCGCAGCGCGGGTATTTGCTCAGGTTGGGCGTGGGCAATCAGGCTGGCAATATGCAGTTGCTGCGGTGGGGAACTAATATCCCGCGTAGGAATAAATTGTTGGTTCATCGTTAATCCCTGCGTGAATTTATCAATGAGAAGAGCGCGGATGTGCAAGCATCAGATGTGCAGGCATCAATAGGGTCCGGGCGGCCCCATAATCAATTGATAAAACCAAATGGAAAAACCCATGGTGGCGACGAGCGCAACTGTGAGGATGGGAAATAAAAACACGATGATAAAAATGAAAAGCCGCCACTCTTTCTTCTTTTCCGAAATAGTGTCGGCAGTGGCAGGTTGAAGTTGATCATCCCGCATCAGCTAATCTCCGGCATAAATGGAAACCCGTTTTTAGTCTAGCTGCTTTTTGCGACGATGCAAAACCGGAGCCGCGATCAATCCGTTTTAATTGATGTAAATCAATTAAAACGCCATCCAGCGTTATAAATAACGCAGATGATAAATTCCCCGGAAATATTCGATGAGAAAAATTGTTATTCGTGAGTTGATATTTTTATGGTTGTAAAAAGCTGCAGTTATTTATTGGCGCGCAAATTTCTATTTGAATGGGGGCGATAGCAACCGACTGGTTTATATTTCGCGCCGTAGGATGATTCGGCGTATTTATGAAGGATTTATTACCTACGGAAAATTAATAATTGCAAAAGGAATGGTTATGAAATTGATATTGAGTGTGTTGCTTGTGGTAATCGCGTTGCCTGCGTCCGCAGGATTAATTCGTCACGATGTATCTGATGATATGTATACCGGGTTTGGCAACAGCGCCGAATTCCAGAGTGTCGGTCTGGTCAGTATTGATCGCGGGGACGCCCAGGGGATTTGCAGTGGTACTGCCATCCATAAAAACTGGGTATTAACTGCCGCGCATTGTTTGACCTCGGCCCAGCGTATGGGGCTTAGCATCAATAGCAGCGACAACAGCGGCTGGCGTTTTTATGAGGCTAGTTCCTGGGTCGCCCACGAAAACTTTAACGAGGCCAACATTTTCGCCGGTTGGGACATTGGTTTGATGTATTTTGAGACCGATTTGGATGTAAGCCTCGCATCTTTGTATCGCGGTAATTCCGAGGTATTCAATTACGCCTATGACGTGGGCTTTGGTTATACCGGCGACGGTTACACAGGTATACAAAGCGCCGATTTGCTGCGCCGCGCGGGTTCCAATATTGTGGATTTCGCATGGTCGGAGCAGGGCAATGGGCAACAATTATTGTGGTCCGACTTCGACCATCCTACCGATCCTGCTTACAACACCTTCTATATCGATGGTGTCGACTTCGATGATTTGGCTACGTTTCTGGAAATCATGATTGCCCCCGGCGATTCCGGCGGCGCCACGTTTGTGTATGAGGATGGCCAGTTGCATGTGGCCGGTGTGCATTCATTTATCTCTGACTTTACTGGCGACGGGGCGTTTGGTTATGGCGATGCCTATGCATCGACACGCGTAAGCAGTTTTGTTGATTGGATCGATCAGAAAATCAATCCTGTCGCTGTGCCGGAACCGGGCATGTTGTGGTTGAGTTTGTTTGCCTTTATCGCGCTTGCTTCGCGCCGCATGCAAACGCGCGGTCATGCAATGTAAGGCGTGTTAGTTCTCCGCACATTGGACGCGGTGTTCAATGTGCGGTTTGTTTTACTTGCCCGCAAGAATCCCGCATTTAGTTAAATAGCGTTCAATCGCGCGCGTTGCCGCCACAAATCCAAACGTACCTGTCACCATCACGCTTGATCCAAAACCTCCCGCACAATCCAGTTTCACACCATCCAGCAGCGCTTGCTTGTCCATGCACACAGAGCCGTCGGGCTGTGGGTAAACCATCTGCTCGGTGGAGTAGACCGCATCAACACGGAAGCGACGGTTGCTGTCGCGCGCAAAATTGTGGTGGCGATAAAGCTGGGTGCGCACCTTGGCGAGCATGGGGTCGCTGATGCTACGACCCAAATCATCTACCGTGACCGCTTGCGGGTTGCGTTTGCCGCCCGAGGAACCAACGGTAATCAAACGTACTTTGATCGCGAGGCAATAGGCCACCAACCGCGCCTTTAAATGCGCTGCATCAATTGCGTCGATCACCACATGGTGCTGTTTGCCCACCAGGGTTTTCATATTGTGTTCGTCGATAAAATCTTCCACCGAATGGATAACCAGTTCGGGGTTGATATCGCGTAGGCGCTCGGTAATGACCTGGTTTTTCGGGCGGCCGAGATTGGATTTGAGCGCGTGTGACTGGCGATTGGTGTTGGTGACACAGACCTCGTCCATCTCGATCAATGTCAGCTCGCCCACACCCGAGCGCGCGAGCGCTTCCGCCACCCAGGTGCCCACACCGCCCAGGCCAATCACCACAAAGTGGGCATTGGTGAGTGCTGCCAGTGAATCCTGCCCATAGAGCCGGGCGAGGCCGCTAAAGCGTTGGAGATAGTCCGGGGTCACAGGTCTGGTCATAGGCTGGTCATCGTGAAAATAAGCTGGGCTTTAGCGTGTCTATAAAATGGCGGCTTTGTAACGGAGATGCGCCGGGAGTGCAAGCGCGCCAGCCGGTAATTTTGGCGCGCTCTGCTACACTCAAAAGGCGTTAACTTAACCATATGACTGTTGAATATTGCGAGTGCTTCATGAATAAACCGGCTGCGGCAACTGCTTATCTGATCGACGACGACAGCATCACCCTGGAATTGATGAGCGGTATTGTTGAACCCATCGGCGTGGATCCAGTGTGCTTCAACAGTGCGGAAGCCTTTTTGGAAAGCTATTCCCCGCGCGCCTGCGAGTGCGTCATCACCGATATGCGCATGCCCGGTGTGAGCGGTTTGCAATTGCACAAGGCATTGCAGATGCGTTATCCGGTACCGCCGCCGCTAATTATCGTGACCGGTTATGCCGAGGTCAGTGCCGCAGTTGAAGCGATGAAGCAGGGCGCATTCGATTTCGTCGAGAAGCCTATCAACGGCCACCAGTTTTTGGAGAAGCTACAGGCCGCGCTGGCGCTGAGCCGCCAGTTGCACCAGCAGCGCTTGCAATTGGCCACGCGCGAGGCGCGTATCGCCCTGCTGACACCTAAAGAGCAGGAAGTCTTGCAGGCGGTGCTCGATGGATTGCCGAGTAAGGATATCGCCAGCAGGCTCAACCTGAGTGTACGCACCGTCGAGAACCATCGCGCGCGCATTATGGAAAAGCTGCGCGTTAACTCCGCCATGGAGCTGATGCGCGATTTTATGTTGCCAGCTATCAGTCGCTAGTTT
>DATIGS010000049.1:0-15845 GCA_035481425.1 Cellvibrio sp.
GCACCGCTGTTGACCAGCGCCAGACCAGCGGCGGTCAGCACAACGGTGTTGCCCGACAGCGCATAGTTCACCGTATCGCTCAGCGTGACGGTGACAGTATCGTTATCGGCATCGCTGGTGGTGAAGGTAGCAACCACATCGCCCACTGCGGCACCTGCATCCTCCACAAAATTGTTCACTTGGGTGATGGTGAGAACCGGGACATCATTGACCGGATTCACCGTTACAGTAACCGTGGCGGTCGCACTGCCACCTTGCCCATCCTCGACGGTATAAGTGAAGGTATCGGTGCCAGAGAAGCCCGAATTAGGGGTATAGATAGGGTTCTTGGTAATCGTATCAATCACCACTGAGCCATTCGCCCCCTGGGTTACGCCGGTTACGGTTAACGAATCACCATCTATATCTGTATCGTTTGCACGCACCACGATAGTAACAGCGGTGTTTTCATCGGTGGTGGCGGTATCGTCAAGGGCGACAGGAGCATCATTCACCGGATTTACGCCGACAGTCACAGTGCTGGTAGTCGTACCGCCCTTGCCATCACTGATGGTGACTTCAAAGCTGTCATTGCCATTGAAATTGGTATTGGGTGTGTAGACGAATGCACCGGTGGAAACGTTCAGGGTGACAGTGCCATTGGTTGGATTGCCAGTGATTGCGTAAGCCAGGGTATCTCCATCGATATCACTGGCACTGATCTGGCCGTTAACAGCGACTTCTTCATCGGTCGTCAGGCTCAGGTCGGCGGCGACCGGAGCATCGTTCAATGGATTTACGCCGACAGTCACAGTGCTGGTTGTGGTTCCGCCATTACCATCGCTGATGGTGACGGTAAACGAGTCATTGCCGTTATAGTTGGTGTTTGGGGTGTAAACGAACGCACCGGTCGCCGCATTCAAGACAACACTACCGTTGGTTGGACCAGTGGTGACTGCATACCCAAGAGTATCGCCATCGACATCGGTCGCGATTATTTGGCCGTTGACCGCCACATCTTCATCCGTAGTCAGGCTTAAATCTTGTGCTACTGGCAAATCATTAACCGCAGCCACGCCGACAGTCACGGTACTGGTGGTAGTTCCGCCATTGCCGTCGCTGATGGTGACGGTAAATGAATCATTGCCGTTGTAGTTGCTGTTTGGGGTGTAGACGAACGCACCGGTTGCCGCATTCAGGACAACAGTGCCGTTGGCTGGATTGCCAGTGATTGTGTAAGTCAAAACATCGCCTTCGACGTCTTGCGCGACCACTTGACCGGAGACAGCGACATCTTCATCAGTTGTGAGTGCTACATCATTCGCTGTGGGAGCATCGTTCACCGGTGTGACGTTAAAGGTAATGCGAGTATCAGTTGCGTTGCCGCGGCTGTCTGTCACGGTGACGACAAAACTCTCGGGGCCGTTGTAGTTAGCATTGGGAGTAAACGTAAACTGGCCAGTCACCGGGTCGAGTACCACGACCCCGTTTGTCGGCGCCGTGCTCAGTGTGAAAGTGAGAGCATCGCCTTCAATATCTTGCGCGATTATCTGGCCGGAAAATGACTCATCTTCATTGGTAGTTAAAGTTTGGTCGGTCACCACAGGCGCGCGATTAACAAACTCCCCGTCGTTCAAACCTACATCACGCGTAATGGCAGCAGCACGATCATATTCAAAGGATTGCGCATCGGTAGATTCCATCAAGCGGGTCAAGCGCACGAAGCTGCTGCCGCCATCCGAGCCGCTACCGCCGCCGCTATTACCCGCTGCGGTTTCTTCCAACTCATCCAACAGGTCGCCGCCCTGCTCCAATACGGTTAAGGCTTCTTGTACGCTGGCATCACTTAGCAGGGCTTCATCCGGTTCGGTGGCAGTGGCCGCAAACAGGTCGCGGCTCATCCCTACTGACAATCCGCCATTGATGACCAACGGCTCGCCGTTGCCTGAATCCAATTCCACTTTGGAGCCAACACCGGTCATCAGAATTTCGTCGTCATTTAGCGTGCTGCCAACGGTAAGCGCGCGCATCGTACCATCGGGGGCTTTCGCCCAAGCTTGTCCTTGAAGAAACACAACCTTGGCAACGGCATTACTCATAAATGACTCCGGGTTAAATTAAAATGTGACTCAGCTCACGGATTGAGCGCAACAATAGGGAGTCTAGCGACAGTTGAAATTTGTGCCATTGGACTAAAGGACAATAAGCGGAATATTTTTATTTCTATAAAAGAATAAAGAATGGAAAGAAGGGATTTTTAATAAAAGTGTTTTAAGCGCCAGGCTTAGCAGGAAACACCAATGCGAGATGCAAACGATCGCGCACCTGTAGCTTTTCAAAAACCGAGCCCAAATGAGCTTTCACCGTTCGCTCGGTGATATCCAGATCGCGCGCGACTTCTTTATTGCTTTTGCCTGCCGCAACCAACTCAGCAACGGCGTGCTCGCGACCGGTTAACAATGACAAGTCCACCTTAGAGCTGCTCACCACCGGTGCAATGCGCGCCGTAGCCAATACCAGCTGCCGCATTAAATCGGCGCCCAACCACATGCCGCCCGTAGCCACTACCTGGGCGACTTGTACCAACACCTCTGGCGCCGCCAAATAATGCACATAACCGCTCGCCCCTGCTTCCAGTGCGAGGCGCGCCTCCTGCGGGTTCTCGATGGCGGTCATAGCGATCACCGGCGCACCGGCTGCATTCAAATGTTGGATCTGGACATAGCTCAGCTCGTCGTGCAGGAATAGCCACGCACAGGTATCTGCATCTGCCTGTGGTGCAGCTGCACAGGTTCTGGCAGCAGGGAATGCCTGCAACCAGCGAGGTGAAATCATCTCTGCGGGAGAAAAAAACACATGCGATTTCATCGTTCGGTCATCGCATTTTGTTGGGCGCGCAGCACCGGTTTTAGCAGATAGGCAAGCACGGTTTTTTTACCGGTCAGGATGTCGACCTGGGTCATCATCCCCGGCATAATCGGCAGGGTCGGATCAAATCCGGCGCGCTCGGTCCGCACACGCACAATATAAAACGTGCGCTCTTTTTCGTCGGTAATGGTGTCGGGGCTGATGTGTTCAACTGTGCCTTTCAAACCGCCGTACACAACAAAATCGTACGCGGTAAATTTCACAATGGCTTCCTGCCCCGGATGCAAAAACGCGATGTCTTTGGGCGATACCTTTGCTTCAACTAATAATTGGTCATCGAGCGGTACCATTTCGACCACCTCATGCCCCGGTTGCACCACACCACCAACAGTATTGGTAAATACCCGCTGCACTGTGCCACGCACCGGCGAGCGAATTTCGGCGTATTTAATTTTATCGGCAAGCCCGGTACTGGTTTCCGACAACGATGCAATTTTACTCAGCACTTCCGACAATTCATTGCGCCATTTATTACTGGCAAGTAATTCTGTCTCGCGCAATTTGCCTTCTGATTCCTGCACCGCCAACAACAAGCGCGACTCTTGCGAAAGCGCTTGCGCGCGCTCGCCTCTTGCGTTGGAAACCTCGCCTTCCAAACGCAAAATTTCCACTTCAGAAATCGCGCCACTGGCCAATAATGGTTTGGTGACATTCAGTTCCTGCGTGGCCAATTCCAGCGCGCGCGTCACCTGCGTTAATTTTGCGCGCACTTCATTTAATTCTTCCGAGCGCTGATCCAATTGGCTACGCGCAATACTTAATTGTTCATCCAACTCCTTGCGATTGGATTCATACAGGTTGCGTTCGTGGTTCACTATATCAGCCGCTTCCGCCACCAAATCATCGGCAAATCCTAATTCAGTATTGGAGGTCAACGCCTGCAAGCGCGACGCGCGCGCCTGCAATGCCAAATATTCCGCGCGATTTTCGCGGAAGGTAGAAATAAATCGGGTAGGATCGATGCGCAATAACAAATCGCCCTTTTCCACCACCTGGCCTTCGCGCACCAATACTTCTTGTACAACACCGCCATCAAACGATTGGATGATTTGTAATTGCGATGAGGGAATTACTTTGCCTTCGCCGCGCGCCACTTCATCCAAAGGCGCAAATGCCGCCCATACAATCAAAATAAAAATAATCAGCGCAATCACGCGCAGCAGCGCACGCGCACGCACCGGTTCCTGTTGCAACTTCGCCCAATCTGAATCCGTCACCCAATCTTTAGGTTGCTCGTGCAAAGGATCAAGCCAGCGGGCGTAAGCTTTATCGATATATCGCGTTGCCGGCAGGCCTAATTTATCCAGCCAGCGACCGATGCGTTCAAACCAAATTTTATCGCGCGAGGCCGTCATCATGAGGCTCTCCCGATTCTGCCCTGGCGCAATGCTTCCACGACTTGCTCTTTTGGACCATCGGCGACAATTTTGCCGGCGTCGATCACAATAATCCGGTTCACTAATTCCAGCAGTGATGTGCGATGAGTAATTACTAATAAGGTTTTATGCTCGGCAAATTGCACCAGGTTGCGTTTAAATTCTTCTTCACTGGTGTGATCCATCGCCCCTGTGGGTTCATCCATTAATAAAATCGGAGGATCATTCAGCAGTGCGCGCGCAATACTGACTGACTGGCGTTGGCCACCGGAAAGTAATTGCCCTTGTTCGCCCACCGGCATCGCCAAGCCCATCGGGTGTTGGTTAACAAAATCCGTGAGTCCGCTCAAACGCACAGCTTCCAGAATTGCCTCATCTGTAGCGTGCGCAGCACCCATTGCAATATTGTCGCGCAGCGAACCAAAAAATAAATTTACATCTTGCGATACATAACCCATGTTGCGGCGCAATTCAGCCGGGTCGAGCTGGCGAATATCAATGCCATCGAGCAGCACAGTGCCGGAGACCGGTTCGTATAATCCGGCGATTAATTTTTCGATCGTGGTTTTCCCCGAACCATTGCGCCCGAGAATCCCCACGTGCTCGCCGGGATTAATTTTGAATGCGACATCGCGCAATACTTCGCGCTCATCTTGCGGATATTTGAATGTCACCTTTTTAAATTCAATACCTCCTTGCAAACGCGGGCGGCTGATCCAATTCGCTTCCGCCGGACGTTCAACCGGTTTTTGCATAATCGCATCCAGCGCCGTTAACGCAGTTGCAGCGCTGTGATATTGCATTAACAAGCCGGCGGTCTGCCCGACCGGCGCCATGATGCGCGACGACAACATATAAGCAGCAATCAAACCGCCTTGACTCAAATTGCCATCGATAATCTGGTAGACACCGACAATTATAATCACCACGGATACTGCCTGCTGAATCCACAATGTGCTGGTGCCAACCGAGCCGGAGAGCAAGCGCATTTTTACGCCCACACGCGATACCAGCAGTGTGGTTTTTTCCCAAATGGCTTGCATGCGCCCTTCCATGCCGAGGGTTTTTACCGTTTCCAATGCGCTCAGACTTTCAACCAGCGTTGCATTGCGCTGCGCCGATGCCTGCATGGAGTTTTCCGATAACAAATGCATTTTGTGTTGCACTGCCGCGGTGTAAATCATCACCAGCGCAACGCCCACCAAAATGGGAAATACCAACGGCCAGGAAATTAGTAGCACTACGATTAAAAACAACAATACAAATGGCAAATCCACCAACGCCAAAATCGTCGCAGAGGAAATAAAACTGCGCACCGCTTCAAAGGATTGCAGCCCGGAGGTAAACGAACCGACCGACGCGGGCCGCTCGGACAATTTCATGCCCAACACACGCTCCATAATACTGGCCGAGAGCGTGACATCTACACGGCTTGCGGCGAGATCAACAAACCAGGCGCGCATCATGCGTAAAACAAAATCAGCACTGATGGCAATCAACATTCCAATTGCCAATACCCAAAGTGTATCTGTAGCGTGATTGGGCACGACGCGGTCATATACATTCATCACAAACAGCGGTGAGACCAGTGCAAAAAAGTTAATCAACAACGCCGTCAACAATACATCGCGATACAAATATTTATGCTCGGCAATAACACCCCAAAACCAATGGGCATCCCGATTCTTGGCATTCGCGGTTTTTCCAATTTCAGCAGTGCGCGCGTCAAACCGTTCTTGCGGGCGCACATAAATTGCACGGCCGGTGTATTGGTTCGATAAATCCACAAGCGGCACCTCAACAACAGCATCGCCCAGCTCTGGATAAAGCACGCGCGCGACTTCGTTATTGAGCGACAACAATACGCAGGCTTGGTTATCTTGTAATAAAAGTACCGCAGGTAGGAGCGCGCGATTTAATTGCGGCAAATCGCGCTGCACAATTTTACTGGTGAGCCCGGCGCGTTTGGCGGCGCGCGCAAATAATGAAGGAGTGAGTTGATGTGCATCCAGCGGCAAGCCGGCCAATAGCGCTTCGCTGGTGCTGGTAATCTGATGCGCGCGCGCGATCAGTAACAAGCACTCAAGCAATGGCCCACCGGTAGTGGCGGCTGAAGTAGCTGAAAATTGAACATCAAGGGTCATCGGGGCTCCGGGAACGGCAGGCGGCAAAACTATCTAATCAACTAACTAATCGACTAAAGAATTAATTAACAAAAATGGCTATTCGCAGATAAACCACAAACTTTTGTAATCATAGATGCCCATTGAATCACACGCAATTTGATTGCAGCGGGCCTGTGGCCAGACATAAAAAAACGCATCAAATAGTCATCATTTGATGCGTTTCCGTGAATAACATTCATTGTTAATAGCAAGCTTGGGCCCTGGGTTCGCTACTCGCTGCGCATCACAGTGACATCAACACGACGGTTCGCCGCACGCCCCTGTTCTGTTGTGTTATCAGCGATCGGGCGGGCAGAACCATAACCTTCAACCAGCATGGGGATAGATTCCAAACCGTTCAGGACAAAATAATCGCGCACACGCTGCGCGCGCGCTTTTGACAAAGATTTATTGAGCGAGTCTGTGCCGGTATTATCCGAATGACCGTCAATTTGGATTTCCACGACTTTGGGGGTCGCTTTAATCTCGGTAATCAATTGATCCAATTGTTGGGTTGCACCGGATTTTAATTGTGAGCTGCCCAAATCGAACAGCATATCGCCCGACAGCGGCGTTAAATCGCTGATCAATTCATCGCGCCCCATTGCGACCGGCGCTATATCCGGACA
Organism: Cellvibrio sp.; assembly: GCA_035481425.1. Taxonomy (GTDB): domain Bacteria; phylum Pseudomonadota; class Gammaproteobacteria; order Pseudomonadales; family Cellvibrionaceae; genus Cellvibrio. The sequence continues at coordinate 7,078 of DATIGS010000049.1, forward strand.
TGCCGATTCAGAAATATTAAGTGAGTCTTCCACTTTAGTATCGTGCAACACCCCCAAACCTTCGCGCGCGATTTGCAGCGCAGGCAATAAGCTACCCATAGCTGCAAGCGAACGCGCGTAGGCAATTTCCAGATCGCCGTTTGCAATAATCAATGCGCGGCTCGCCTGAAAATATTCATTTTCCGCATCGAGCACATCGAGCAAGGTACGCTGGCCAATATTAAATTGCTCAGCATAAGCAACACGCACTTTATCGCTCGATAAACGATGTTGCTGCAAGGAAGCAAGCTGCTCGTTTATGCGCTTGGTATCGTTATAGGCAATTTGGGTATCCTGACGTAAATCGCTACAGGCTTGATCGCGCAAATCTTTTGCCTGGTTCACCAATTCCAATGAACGGCGGACTGCTGCGCGGTTTGCGCCGCCGCTGTACAAGTTATAGGTAAGCGCTAATTCAACCGCGCTTTCATCGCCATAATTGCCTGGGTCAGTGCGATCATCAAAACCATCCTGATTGCGGCTGGTCACTTGGCGTGCGCGCAATTCTGCTTTTGGATAATAACCGGAGCGTTCCACTTTCACGGCAGCCTGTGCAGCACTGATATTTTTAATCGCTGCATGAAAACCAGGATTGCCTTGATAAGCAAGCAACAAGGCAGAGCGAATATCATCAGGCAATTTTTTCTGGGTCAAATCGGTTTCAGCCAAACTCTCGGCTGGCAATTGCCCGACAACACGCAAATAACGCGCGGTTACATCGTGCAAATTAGAGGCTTCAGTTAACAGGTTGGATTCCGCTAATGCCAAACGGCCGGCGACTTGTTCCAAATCCACACGACGGCCAACACCGGAAGACGCGCGCTCGTCAATTTGGCTATAAACTTCGCGATGTTTCGCGTAATTATTGCGCGCAAGCTCAACCAGGTCGCGGTTGCGTTTTACATCCTCATAAGCGCGTACGGCTTCAAGCGCCGTTGTTTCTACCGAACTTAATAATTCGTAGTAACGCACCAAACGTTCGCTATCAAAGCGTTCAACTTCACCGGATGTACGGAAGCCCGTAAACAGCATTTGGCTGAGAGTCAGTTGCGCCTGGTTATTGGTGTAACTCGCGCGCCCATCGTAATCGCGATTGGTTTTTCCTGTGGTTCCGCCTATATCGACCGTTGGCAAATAGCCGGAGCGAGCGATACGCACATCTTCAGCCGCGGCAGAGAATTCATGCCAGCGCGCTTGCACATCGGGATTGGATTCTATTGCTTGCAGAGCCGCATCTTTAACTGTGCTCGCTGCAGTCGATTGCGCAGCAACCTGACCAGAGCAAACAAGCATCGACATTAATAACAAAGAAGAGGAAAACGGGGTAACACGTTTAACAAAAGAAAGTGACATTATAATTTTCCGTATGAATGCACAGAATATCGATCAGTAAGGGATAAAACACACACAAGGAGCGAGATACAAAGACGAACTGGAAAGCGCACAAGAATTATAAAATTCTCAATGAAACTAGTCTGAAACGGAACAGACTGAAACGACACACACCTTCAATTTAGCGAGAGCGAACCGTGTCTTGTAGTTGCGAGCCAAATTGGGACCAAACCACCATTCCAACTTAGCAAATAAACTTATTAACGAAACTACTTAATTAATGAACTGTTAATTAACGAAACTAATTATTAACGAACTACTTGGTTATAGACCGGGATTACGTAGCCGGTGGCACACAAAACAACCAATTAGCAATTTTCATCATACCCAAGGAAGATTTATGCCACAATAAAATTTACATTTGTGACGAATTTCTCAATTTTTAATTATAAAAAGTAATTATAAGCCATATAAAAGACCAATAAAATTATATTTTGTTATAAGAACTAATCACAAAATCAAATCTATCCACCAATTCGCTCGCCAGTATCGCATCGCGCAGCTCAGGCGGCAGTCGCCATGCAAATGGCGTCATATCCAATAGCGCCGCGCACAAACCGGGCTCCTCTATGCGCAACTCCCCTGCTATCCGATCCTGCGCTTGCAAAGCAAAACCCTCAGGAACATCCGGCAGCGGATGGGGACGAACTTCTTTATATAAACGAGAACGCAGCCCCAGCAAGTGATTTTCACCGGGCGCAACTATAACCAAAGTACCTCCGGGTTTTATTACACGCCATAACTCGGCATCTTTACCTGGAGCATAAATACGGGTGACCAGGTCCATCGATTCATCGGCAAAAGGCAGATCGAAACTGGATGCAACGCAATAGAGTAATCCGGCCCGATCTTTCGCCGTCTTTGCGGCCAGACGAACACCGGCTTTGGCGATATCAATCCCATAGATTTGAGCAGTTGGTAGTGCTTCAGAAAATGCAGCAGTGAAATACCCTTCGCCACAACCTATATCCAACAGCGTCGAGGTAGTAGCCGGAACTAATTGCTGTAAGCATTCTTTAAGCGGTGCAAAAAATCCCGCCTGCAAAAATTGGCGGCGCGCTTGTAGCTGTTCTTTAGCATCACCCGGTTCACGCGAGTGTTTATTCTGCACTGGCAACAAATTGAAATAGCCCTCTTTGGCTCGATCAAATTGGTGACGATTAACGCAGGCAAGACCTTGGGCATTTTGCAGCAAGGGTTGGCGACACAGCGGGCAGCGCAAATCTTTCCCAGGGCTTTTCAGAAATGGAATGGTCAAGTCGGAAAGGGATTGATCATCAAAGCGAAACGGGATCAAAAAAATAAGCGCGCAGAATGCCGACTCACTCTTTATTTAGCAAGCCGGATAAAAATGATAAGGGCACACAATCATTTAATTTGATTGCGTGCCCTGGAGTGGATTAATTTTCGTCAGGCACTTCGTAACGATCGATAATGTCGCGCACCAAGCCGCTACGCACAATATCTTCGCGTTCAAACTCATGCACATAGACATTCGCTAAACCATCCAGCAGCCTGATCGCATCTTCCAAGCCATTGGGGCCACGAATATCGCTTTGCTTGATATCGCCATTAATAACGACTTTGCAATCTTCACCAATCCGGGTAAGGAACATTTTCATTTGCGACGGGCTGGTGTTTTGCGCTTCATCGAGAATCACGAAAGTTTTGCTGTTAAAGGTTTTACCGCGCATAAAGGCGAGCGGCGCTGCAACAATACGACCATGGCGCAAGCAATAGTCGACCGTACCTGCACCGAGGCGCTCATTCAAAATATCGCGGAAGGCATCGATATACACAGAAAATTTTTCGTCGAGGTCACCTGGTAAAAAACCGAGGTTCTCACCTGACTCAACCGCAGGACGCGTGAGGATAATGCGCTCTATACGACCGGATTCCAGCGCCTCCGCAGCGAGCGCGCCTGCACAATAACTCTTACCTGTACCGGCTGGGCCGATACCAAAGGTGAGCATGTGGCTATTAATGGCGTTGATATATTGCTGCTGGGATTTGGTTTTAGCGCGAAGTGGCTGGGGGGAGCGAGGAGGAGAGTAAGCTGTTTCGACTTGCTGCGAGCGGGATTTTATTTCGACAATGTTGTCATCACTACGTTGATTCTTTCGCGATTTATGTCGCGACGCTGGGTAACTAGTATCATCATATGAGTGATGGTTTGCACTACGTCTGGCATGCGTTTTTCTTGCCATAAAGAATAATCCCCTTCAGGTCTGAATATAATACGGGCAATGTTGCAAAGCCCAATATCGTGAAATTACCCGAGAACGCAATTTTCTATGGAATCATGGCAATATCGTTCACCCCCTTTTTATTACTCATTGATCAGTTAATGATTCAAAAACAATAAAACAGTTTGAGCAAAACGTTTTCTGTAAATCACTTCTACTAAAGCAAAAGTCTGTGACAGATAGATGACGCTGGCCTTAGCCAGATATTTACGATGGAGTGACAAACGAAGCTAATACCTGTGGGATACAAACTTCGTTTGTTAACCGGTAGCTACTGACTAATTTCACTACCTTTGAACTGATACTAGGCCTATTTTAAAAAACGGTCAATCACTTAATTGAAATAAAACTGACACAGCCAGAACGCCCATAAATGAAGGTTTTTATTCATCACTATCGTCAAGCTGTTTGGTAATTTTCTTTTTCGGCGGTGCGAAACCATCCACTACCGCTGCTGTCTTAAGCGCTGTAGGCACACGACGATTGCCGATATTTTTCTTATCGCGCTCGCGCACTTTTACTTTAGGTGCTTTGGCCTCTGCTTTTTTATCTTTTGCAGACGTTTTCTTTTTCGCACCAACCGCTTTTCCAGAAGACTTGGTTTTATCCGGACCTTGATATTTGCCTTTCAGGCCCGGCATAGTAATTGTCTCAAACGTTGCCCCTAAGTAGCGTTCAATCCCTTTGGTAAGGTTCCATTCTTTTTTATCTACTAACGATACTGCCCTGCCCTCGCTATCGGCGCGACCAGTCCGGCCGATCCGATGCAAATACTCATCGCCTGAATACGCCATATCCATATTCACTACCAGCTCGACTCCGGGAATATCCAATCCACGCGCTGCTACGTCAGTCGCAACCAATATAGTTGTTCTACCCTGGCGGAAATGATCGAGCGTAATTTTGCGCTGGTCCTGGGTGATATCGCCGTGCAATGTACCGACCCGAAATTTGTTATAACGCAACAAATTATCCAACTGGGTCGCTTTGATTTTGGTGTTGGTAAAAATGATGGCTTTTTCAAAGGCGGATTTTTGCAGCAGTGCGATCAGCAATTTTTCTTTGTGTTTGTAATCGTCGGCCAACAGCATTTGCTGGATGATTGCATTGGGTTTTTCGTCGATATAAATTTCTTGCGCTTCACCCAGAATGACCTGCTTTATCAGATGACGCAGACCTTTTTGTTCCATAGTGGCAGAGAACAATAATGTCTGGCGCTCGGTACGGCAGGTGTTGGTAATCTTCAGTACGTCTTCGCTCAACCCCATATCGAGCATACGATCAGCTTCATCCAATACTAAAAATTCGAGGCCGGAAAACTCTGTCGATTTGTGAGCGACATGCTCGGCCAATCGCCCCGGTGTGCCCACCACAATTTCCGGATTCTTGCGCAGCATCGCCTTCTGGTATTTCAATTCTTCGCCGCCGCATACCATGCCCACTTTCAGGCCGGTAAACTTGAGCAGTTGTTCGGCATTCTTCACGATTTGACGGGCCAGCTCGCGCGTGGGAGTCAAGATCAGGATGCGGGTTGAACTTGGGTTCACAGGCGGGTTGGCGAGGATTTTCTGGATCGCCGGCAATAAAAAGGCCGCCGTTTTACCGCTGCCCGTCTTGGAACTGACAATGAGATTTTGGCCTGCCGCCGCCGCTGGGATCGCTTTGAGCTGTACCAGGGTGGGCTGTTCGTAACCCAAGGCATCAATCGCTTTACGCAACTGGCTATCGCTAATCAGGTCGTGAAAAACAGGCTGAGTCATTAAGAACCTCGATATTCAGTAAAAAGATGGGTTTTACCCGCAAAAGGCCGCGCAATCTACGCAGGGTAGAACAAATTATCAACCAAAACCCGCTAAAATGCCGGCCTTTGAATGAACCCGAGCAAAGCTATGCGCATTATGTTGGCCCCGATGGAGGGCGTTGTTGAACATCATGTACGCGACATACTATCGCGTATTGGTGGACTGGACGGCTGTGTTACTGAATTTATCCGCGTCACCGACCAAAAGCTGCCCTACAAGGTCTTTTATAAGTACGCGCAGGAGCTGGAAAGCGATTGCAAAACCCCAAACGGCACGCCTGTACGCGTGCAGCTGCTCGGCAGCAAACCTGAACCTATGGCAGTCAATGCGCTGGAGTTGGTGCGTTATGGCGCCAAGGCTATTGATTTGAATTTTGGCTGCCCGGCCAAAACCGTGAATTCCCATGAAGGTGGCGCCTGTCTATTGCGCACGCCTGATCGCGTTTACTCCATTATTAAAGCCGTGCGCGATGCAGTCCCGCAGGGCATTCCCGTCACTGCCAAAATCCGGCTTGGCTATGAGGATCGCAGCAGCTACATGGATAACGCCCGCGCAGTAGAAGCCGCCGGTGCAGATGAACTCACCGTTCATGCGCGCTCCAAGGTCGACGGCTACAAACCGCCCGCCTATTGGCATTACATCGCCGATATTCGCGCCGAGCTTAAAATTCCAGTGGTTGCCAATGGTGAGATCTGGTCGGTGGAGGATTATCTGCGCTGCCGCAAGCAAGCCAATGGCGCGGATGTAATGCTCGGGCGCGGCCTGCTCGCCTGCCCGGATCTCGCCCGCCAGATTAAGGCGCATATAAAGGGAGAGGATTACACCCCGCTCACCTGGAGCCAAATCTGCAACATGCTCTACGACTACTACAGGCTCACCACGCCGCTTTACTGCGAACGCAATTGCGGCAACCGGGTTAAGCAGTGGTTGATGTATTTGAGCCGTCAATATCCGCAAGCAATTGTCTTTTTTGAGGCGATCAAACGCAAAACGACGCCCCAGGAAATCGATGCCTGTTTTATTGAGGCACTGCAAGCCTGTAATTAATCGCCATGTACAGGCTCAAAAAAAAGCCCGTGATCAACACGGGCTTTGCTCTCTCACCATCGTTTTTGTCATTCGGTTTTTTCATGCAAGGCTAATGCAATAAATCATCAAAGCCGCCAATCAGGTCTTTCGTTTCGTCAATTCGCTCCATCATCTTCACCAGGTTAATGCCCAGTTTGGTCGCCAAATCATTCGGGAAATTCGCCACTATGGCGGCGCCGTTATTTTTCTCGTTCTCGTGCACTATATAGTCCGCAAGATTGATCAGGGCTGCAAAACGCGAAAACTCCGGCGCAGCCAATGGATTAAGTTGATAGCGAATTCCCGCCACAATCGCATCGGGAAACTTCCAGCGACTCGCTAATTCTGCGCCAGCTTCGGGGAAATTAAAGCCGAGAACATTTTTTTCGATGTCGGAATTACGCCCGCCGCGATCGACAATTTTTTGGATCTCCTTGCACTCGTCCGGCAGGATAATGTGGATTAATAACTCGCCTATATTGTGGATCATGCCGCAGGTAAAGGCCGTTTCTGCATCGTCTTTGGAAAACTTCGCCAGCCATTTACAGGTGCTCGCCACTGCAAAACTGTTATGCCAAAACGCGGGCAAATCGAACCCTTCCGGCGCTTTAAATGCCCCCGTCATGCCCGACGCCAGCACCAGCGTTCTCACGGCATTAAAACCCAATACAAACACCGCATCGCTCACCGATCCCACTTTGCGGTTGCCGCCATAGTGCGCCGAATTCGCCGCGCGCAAGACCTTTGCAGTGAGCACCTGATCGGCACTGATTTTTTTGGCAACTTCTTCCGTCTTGATATTTTCGTCGCCAAAACTCTCAATTAACTCCTGCACCACCTTCGGAATGTTTGGCAGCTTCTGCGCACTATCAACCAAATTTTTTAAGTCCACGATACCCTCACTTATTAGTACGACTTTATCGATATCAATAAACACCGTTTACCTGATTGGGTATAGCAAAGGATAAATAGATAGCAACACGCGGCACCGCAATCTCAACACTAGTTAATGAAATTATTTCCTCTGACCGGCCATGATCCCATTTACATGGGTAAAGCTTTATTAAAACCGGTCGATAACTTCATATACCTTGGTTCGCCCGATTCCACGACTATCCCGTCGCGTGGCGCGCCTGCCCAAATACAGGAATGAGAAAATGTTCGCAGCCATCGCCGGTAGCAAGCCTTACCGCTTCATCAACAAGAGTTGGTCAATTTTATGCCTGGTTAGCCTCACCCTGTTTGGCGCCACAGGCTGTAGTTATTTATGTGATTGCGAGCAAAACCCGGCGGCTTCGGAGGACACCGTCATCAGTAGCGGCGAAACCGTCTACCTGGATAAAACAACAGCCGACCCTGCCAGCGCCCCCACCATCAGCAAGGCCACTACACCCGCAGCGCCAACCGCTAAACCAGTCGCCAAATCAGCCACCACCAGTTATCCCTTTGGGCCTAATGGCGAATATCCCAGTTACAGCATTGTTGAACAGCCAATTGCACAAGCTACAGTGACGCAATCAGTGCCGCAGACCGCACCGCAAACCAGCACGCCATCGACGTCATCAAATACCGCATCCGCTGCCAATCAAACCCAGGCCACTTGCCCGCAACCGATGAGCAATCACTATAAAAAAACCGTCGCGTTTGTCAGCTTCCCGAGAATTGCACCAACCACCAGTCGCCTTGGCTCACTTGATGAGGTCGAACAACAATTACCGCTGCTGATTGGCAGCAACCTAAGCAACCGCCACGCAGTGCTTACACCTATTTATTTGCGCGAGGGATTTATCAGTACCAATATCCGTGGAGAAGCGGATTCGGCAGTACAAGTACAAATTTTATCGCAGCGGCACCAGGTTCAATTTTTTGTCAGCGGTGAAGTAGATGACATGACCATGAGCACTCCCAGCACGGTCGAAAATACAAGCTACTTCACTCGCTTCGTCAATGGCGCCCACAATCTTGTGCCTGCCAATTCCCCGCTCGACAAACGCGACCGGGCCTTTGGCTTTAAAGTCGAAGTACGCGATGGCTTTACCGGGCAAATTGTTTTCAGCAACCAATATCGCACCGTCGGAAAATGGAAAGTGGCACCGCAAGCCAATGTAGGCTTTGGCTCATCCCAATTTTGGGAGACGGATTATGGCGACCAAATACAACACCTGGTGGCCAAAGCGAGCGATGACATGGCCCAAGCCATTAACTGCCAGCCCTATGTAGC
>DATIGS010000050.1:0-15438 GCA_035481425.1 Cellvibrio sp.
GAACGCGGTGGTGCCAACTTCGGTTGGTTGAACAGCAAACACACGTTTTCGTTTGGCAATTATTACGACGAACGCCATATGGGGTTTTCCGCGCTGCGCGTCATCAACGATGACCGTGTAACTCCCGGTGCCGGTTTTGATACCCACGGTCACCGCGATATGGAAATTATCAGCTATGTGCTCGACGGTGAAATTGCCCACAAAGACAGTGAAGGCAATGTGGCAACCCTGCCGCCGGGCGAGTTCCAGTTGATGTCGGCGGGCAGCGGTATCCGCCACAGCGAATTCAATCCGTCGCGCACCAATGGCCTGCATTTTTTGCAAATCTGGATCCAGCCGAATGTGTATGGCCAGACACCCGGTTACCAGCAAAAAGATTTTGGCAGCCACAAAGGTTTAACCCTGGCGGTCAGCCCGGATGGTGAAGCGGGTAGTCTGGTGATCAAGCAGGATGCACGCCTGTACCAGTTGCTGCTCGATGGCAACACCAGCGCCGAATTGCCGGCATCTGCACAGCGTAAATACTATGTGCATGTGATCAACGGTGAACTGGCAATCGACGGTGAAATTGTTAAACCGGGCGATGGTGCGAAAATCGAAAACATCAACCAGTTGATTATGGTTGCGCAGCAAGATGCCGTTCAAGCCCTGGTTTTCGATTTGCCATAATGGATGTCGATTTGCGGTGAGCGTGTTGAGGATTTATCGGGAAGAAAAACCGGTGCTGGAAACCCAGCTCCGGTTTTTTTGCATCAGGCAATTTTTATATTCAGGATTTGTGCAAAACCTTCGAGGCGCGCGCAGAGTGTATCGCCTTTGCGTACAGCGCCAACGCCCGCTGGGGTGCCGGTAAAAATCAAATCGCCCGCTTCCAATTTTATATAGCGCGACACTTCTGCAATTAATTCCGGGATCGACCACACCATCTCGCGCCAATTACCGCGCTGGACTTCTTCGCCATTGCGCGTCAACACCAGATCACCAAACTGTTCGAGATCTTTTAGTGTGCCGCGTTGGATGGCGGTGCAAGGTGCGGAGCCGTCGAAACCTTTGCCAAGCTCCCAGGGGCGGCCCAATTTTTTTGCTTCCTTCTGGCGATCGCGGCAGGTCATATCCAAACCCACGGCAAAACCCGCAACATAATCACCGGCTTGGTCGAGTGAAATTTGCGCGCCGGATTTGCCAATCGCAATCACCAGTTCAAGCTCGTGTTCAACCTGTTGCGAAAAGTGCGGATAAATAAAATCGCTATTATTTTGCGCCAGGGCGCTCTGCGGTTTGAAAAAGAAAAACGGCGGTTCGCGCTCGGGGTCGTGGCCCATTTCGCGTGCATGTTCGGCGTAGTTGCGGCCGATACAAATAATTTTGTGGACGGAAAATGTGGCATCGGGTTCGCCGGCAATTGGCAGCGCGTAATTCATTCCTGCTCCTTGCGATGGTTATCTTTTAATAAACCGAGGTCTTGTAAAAGATATGTGTCTTTTAGTTTCACGTAATTATTTGCGGAATATAAAAAGAAAGATCGCTCCGACTCTTTGAGCGGGCGGATCTGCTTCACCGGCGAACCCATATACATAAAGCCGGATTCGAGCCGCTTGCCCGGTGGTACCAATGAGCCGGCGCCAATCACCACATCATCTTCCACTACCGCGCCATCGAGGATGGTTGAGCCTATGCCAACGAGCACGCGATTGCCGATGGTGCAGCCGTGTAAACAGACTGCGTGGCCGACAGTAACATCATCGCCAATAATGAGTGGATGGCCAGCGGGGTTGTAAGTGCTGGCGTGGGTGATGTGCAGCACCGAGCCGTCCTGCACGCTGGTGCGCGCACCTATGCGGATTTTGTGCATATCGCCGCGGATCACCACGCAGGGCCAGACGGAGGCATCGTCGCCGAGCACTACGTCGCCAATGACCACCGCCGACTCATCGACAAACACGCGCGCACCTAATTGCGGCGAATGGCCTTGGTAATGTCTAATCGCGCCCATAGATATGCTCCTCCAAACCCTGATTAATAATGGGGGAGTATGATACGTCAAACCCCGCCCGATTTTCGCCTTACGGAGCCAGCCGCATGACCAACCCGTTATTAGCAAGCCATACATTGCCGCCTTTTTCGGCTATCACCGCCGAGCAGGTCACGCCCGCGATTACCGAATTGATCGAGCAAGGGCGCACCCAGCTTGCCCAATTGCTCGCCAATTTGCCCGCGCCGAATTGGGAAAACCTGGTGGCACCATTGGAAGAACAGGGCGATAAACTGGATCAGGCCTGGGCACCCGTCAGCCATTTAAATTCGGTCGCCAATAGCGAAGCGTTGCGCAAAGCCTATACCGAAAGTGTGGCGCTATTGACCGATTACAGTACCGAGTTCAGCCAAAACGAAGCGCTTTACAAAGCCTATCAACAATTGGCGGACAGCAGCGAATTTGCGCAGCTCACGCAAGCGCAGCAACAGACAATCAATAATGCGCTGCGCGATTTTCGTTTGGGCGGTGTGGCTTTAAATGATGCCGATAAAAAACGTTTTGGCGAAATCCAGAAACGACTCTCTGAATTGTCCACGCAGTTTTCCAACAATGTATTGGATGCAACCCAAGCTTGGTACAAGCATTTTGAAACTGCCGATGCGCTTGCTGGATTGCCTGAATCAGCGCTGGCACAAGCAGCACAGGCCGCTGCGCAAAAAGAATTGCCTGGCTATGTTGTTACGCTCGATTTCCCGTCGTACTACGCGGTGATGATGTATGCGGAAAATCGCGCGCTGCGTGAAGAAATTTACACCGCTTATGTCACCCGCGCCTCGGCGGATGGAAAAAAAGCCGATGGCAGCTCCGCCGCGGAATTCGACAACACCGGCATCATCGCCGAGACATTGGCGCTACGCCACGAGCTGGCGCAATTGCTCGGCTTCGCGAATTACGCCGAGCGTTCATTAGCGAGCAAGATGGCGGAATCACCTGCACAAGTGCTGCAATTTTTAAATGAGCTCGCACTAAAATCCAAACCCTATGCCGAGCGCGATTATGCCGAACTGCGTGAATTTGCCGCGCGCTCCGGCTGTGCCGATGTGCAAGCCTGGGACACCACCTATTACAGCGAAAAATTACGCGTCGAAAAATATTCGGTATCACAGGAAGAATTGCGCCCTTATTTCCCTGCAGAAAAAGTCATCGCCGGTATGTTTGACGTGGTGCAGCGTTTATTCGGTATCCAGGTAAAACAAATTGCAGCGTTTGATACTTATCATCCGGATGTACGTTTTTACGAGATTGAAAAAGACGGTAAAAAAATCGCGAGTTTTTATCTCGATTTATTTGCGCGCGACAAGAAAAAAGGCGGCGCCTGGATGGCCGATTGCCGCGTGCGCCGCAAAACCAAAACCGGTGTGCAATTGCCAGTGGCATTTTTAACCTGCAATTTCACACCGCCAGTGGGCGATACACCATCGCTGCTCACGCACGATGAAGTCACCACCCTATTCCACGAATTTGGCCACGGCCTGCATCATATGCTGACGCAAATTGATGTAGCAGCAGTGAGCGGCATTAACGGCGTCGCCTGGGACGCGGTGGAATTGCCCAGCCAATTTATGGAGAACTGGTGTTGGGAGCCGGAGGCGATTCCGCTTATTTCCGGCCACTATCAAACCGGTGAGTCGCTGCCGCAAACATTGCTGGATAAAATGCTGGCCGCGAAAAATTTCCAATCCGGTTTGCAAATGATTCGCCAGCTCGAATTTTCATTGTTCGATTTTCGTTTGCACGCGGAATACAACCCGCACGCGCCCCAATCGGCGCAAACGGTTATCAATGAAATCCGCGCACAAGTCGCCGTAGTCAAACCGCCCGCGTTCAATCGGTTTGAAAATAGTTTCAGCCATATTTTTGCCGGTGGTTATGCCGCTGGTTATTACAGCTACAAGTGGGCGGAAGTTTTATCGGCCGATGCCTATTCGCGTTTTGAAGAGGAAGGCATTTTTAATACGCAAACTGGCGAGAGTTTTCTGCAAGAAATTTTGCAGCAGGGCGGCAGTAAAGCACCGATGGAATTGTTTAAAAATTTCCGCGGGCGCGAGCCGCAAATCGATGCGCTCTTGCGCCACTCCGGGATTTCTTCCGACAATTTTTCGGGGGAGGCAGCCTAATGGCATACAGCACTACACGCCGTTTTGTAGCGGGGGCGGTTTGCCCGCGCTGTTCGGAAATGGACAAGCTCGTGGTGTATAACGAGGAAGGCAAAGATTATCGCGAGTGCGTCGCCTGTGGTTACAAAGAGGAGATGCGCTTTAAACCGGTGGCGCGCGAATTGGAAACACGCGTTAACCAGACTGAAGCCGATAAAAAAGACGCGGTACAAGTCATCAATATCCTGCCGTTTGAAAAGCCCGATCACTAGATCGGGCAAACCATCCTCCCGCTCCGGCGCCATTATTTGGTATGCAAGGAGCTTTTTATTGCTAGTAATTTATTTTTCATTAATAAAATAAAAATCGTCTTCAGCTGGCGCTTATTATCCTTTCCTCGATTTATGCTTGCGCCACGCGCGCGCAATTCGTTTTATAGATAAAAATTTATCTGTGTATTTGCTACCGATAAACGGTTTGTCGCGCCAATGTGTGTCATGCCGTAACACTTCTTAACTTCTTAAACGACACGGGTATTCAATTTGTTGTAGTCAATATGAACATATGATACTTGTATCCCACCTTGTGAATTGCAGGGCGCTAAACCACTCAATAAATAGAACACGGCAATGCGTAAAGAGGGGAACGAGCCAAAGTGCTCGGTGTGACCAGATCATCTTGTGCACAAGATGAACCCGGATTGATAGTCCATCCTGGACGGTGAATCCGTTTTGTAATACCGATAAAAATCCTGATCATAATTAATAATGGAGAGCTCCATGAACACAAGAGCACGATTCAAAAAGAAACTCATCGCAACGGTCATCGCGTCCTCAGCTGTTACAGGCATGAGCGGCTATGCAGTGGCACAAGACGGTGTGGAAGAAGTTGTTGTTACCGGTATTCGCGCCTCTATGGAGCGCGCAATGGATGTTAAGCGCGACTCTGCTGGTGTAGTTGATGCAATCAGCTCTGAGGATATGGGTAAATTCCCCGATACCAACCTCGCTGAATCTCTGCAACGTATTACAGGTGTTTCCATCAGCCGTCAAAACGGTGAAGGCGCGGAAGTAACAGTGCGTGGTTTCGGCCCTGAGAACAACATGGTGACCCTGAACGGCCGTACTATGCCTACCGGTACTGTGTACGCTGGTGGTAGTGGCGCTGATGGCACCAGCCGTTCCGGTGGTAGCCGTGCATTTAACTTCTCCAACATTTCTGCTGACAATATTTCAGCGGTAGAAGTGTACAAAACCAGTAAAGCAAACATCGCGACTGGTGGTATAGGCGCCACTATCAACGTGAAAACGGCGCGCCCGCTGGATAATCCCGGTTTTAGCGCTTCCATCGGCGCCAAAGCATTGAGCGACTCTACTAATGAAGTCGGCAGCGATGTCACCCCTGAGGTGTCAGGTATTATCAGCTGGGCTGATGATTCAGAAATGTTTGGTGCGTCGCTATCTGTATCCTCCCAGGAGCGTGATTCAGGTTCTGCCGGCGTAACAGTTAACAACTGGAATATCGGTGTGTGGGGTCAGGATAAACTCTATGACACAGCCCCTGATTCAGTATTTAAAAACGCACCCGAAGATGGCCAGCTGTACGCGCGTCCTAACGACTTCCGCTATGGTTTCTCTGACTTCGAGCGCGATCGCTTGAATAGCCAGTTAACCTTGCAATTCCGTCCAGTGGAAACCATGACCGCGACCCTGGACTATACCTACGCTGATAACGATATTGTTGAAAGCCGCTCGGAAGTGGGTAACTGGATCCAAAACGGTTCCAACATCGCTGAAGTGGTATTTGATGATTCTGAAATCGCTACTCCGCTGACCGTTACTGAAGCCTACAACGGCACTGTGGACGTGGGTTATGAGCAGCAATACCGCTCTCAAAGCAACACCATGGACTCGCTCGGTTTAAATCTGGAATTTCAGGTGAGCGACGAATGGACCGTAGCGTTCGATGCACACGACTCCACCATGGAAAGTAACCCAACTGGCCCGGATGGTGCGGGTGAGGTGGCGATTGGTTTGGGTTCTCCTACCGTTAAAGGCAAGACTCTCGATTTCACCCACAGTATTCCAACCTATTCATACACCACCACGGTTCCAGGCAATGCCCTCACTGAACAAAACGTAGGTTCGTCTATCCTGCGTGTGCGCGGAGCCGGTTCAACCAATGACATCACCCAGATCAAACTGGATGCATCTTGGGAGTCGGATGGCGCGCGTCTGGATTTCGGTATTGAATCCCGTGAAATGGAGATGGCCTCCTATCAAACTGCAGGCGTAAACCAAACCCTGGGTGACTGGGGTATTGCAAACCCGGGTGAATTTGCGGGCATGGGCTTGCTTGAAGAAATTAATGTGCATGGCTTGTTCGATGACTTCAATGTGGGCAATAGCCCAGCTATTGGATTCAAGGGTAATGCCGTCGATTTAACCCGCGCGGCAAACCAACTCTATCCTGGCACTTGCCTGTGTGTTTCGGATGTCCTCTCTTCTGACGATGTCGTTACCGAGGACACCCAAGCTGCTTACGTGCAAGTCGGTTTTGATGGTCAAGTAGGTAGTGTTCCAGTGAATGTATTGACCGGTTTGCGTTATGAGACAACCGATGTTACCTCAGCCAGTATAATAGCGCCGGTTTCTCACCTGTTGTGGACGAATAACAACGATTTCTCGACTATCTATACCGACACTACCATCACATCGAGTGCTAGCGGCAGCTATGACAACCTTCTGCCGAGCCTGGATATCAAAGCCAACTTTACCGATGAATTAATCGGTCGCGCTGCCTTCAGCAACACCATTGCCCGCGCCGGTTTTGGCTCCTTGATTTATTCTCCAAGCGGTTTCGGTACTACAGGTTCAAGCTTTAACGGTTACCAGGCCACTGCGTCTACCGGTAACTCTGGCTTGTTGCCATTGGAATCGAAGAACGTTGACTTGTCGGTCGAATACTACTTCGATGACTCCAGCTACGCATCGGTCGGCGTGTTCGAGAAACGTGTAACCAACTTTATTGGTCAAGGCCAGGACGAGTTGACGTTCTACGGCATCAAAGACCAAACCTCTGGCCAGGCTGCGCGTGTTCAAGCAGCAGTTGCGGATCTGCAAGATTTGGGGCTGCAAACCGACGATACCAACCTCTATGCGATGATGGTATTGAACGCTCACCCTGAAGCACTTAATGCGACAGACAAAGACGGCAATTTGATTTTCCCGAACGGCGAGTTTGAAGCAACCAGCGACCAGTTGAAATTGCTGGGCGAGACACCCGGTTGGGATATTGCCCCGAACGGCGATGGCACTGAACCAGATATGGTGTTCCTGACCAGCAGCCCGGTAAACGATAAAGAAGCGAAGATCTACGGGGCAGAATTTGCCGCACAACACTTCTTTGGCGAAACTGGTTTTGGCGTGTTGGCAAACTACACCCTGGTGCGTGGTGACGTAGGCTTTGATAACAATGGCCTGCCAACTGAAACGCAATTTGCATTGACCGGCTTGAGCGATACTGCAAACCTGGTGTTGATGTATGAAAACTATGGTGTGTCGGCGCGTTTGGCGTACAACTGGCGCGACGAGTTCCTCACTGAAACCAACCAAGGCAGTTCGCGCAACCCACGTTATGTAGAGGCTTACTCGCAAATCGACCTGAACATCAGTTATGACCTGACTGAGAACCTGAGTCTTTCTGCTGAAGCCATCAACCTGACTGGTGAAGACAGCCGTGAGTACAACCGTAACTCTCGTATGATTCGCTTTGCGAATGATTTGGGGCCACGTTATGCACTCGGTGCACGTTACACGTTCTAATAACGCGTAATTTGTTAGATGATAAAAAAGCCGCTGGTTTCAGCGGCTTTTTTTTATCTGAATAAACTATTATCTTGCTTTTCCAATCACAAAATCTGCAGCGAGCGAATGAATGACTAATTATGTAATGCTGAATAACGTCGATCATTTCGATATAAAAATAATGGATAAGTTATTTACTGCGGCCGACAATAAAGCGGCTGTGCTGACTTTTCCCGCTGAATTTGCCAATATCCAACAGGAATATCCAATTCTCTTGTCAAAAGACCCGTCGACAGGTCAATTTCAGGCCGTGGTATTGCTGGGTATCCAGAAAGATGAAAACCTGTTTTTGCAAAAATCGCCAACTGAAGATCACTTTTCATGGCTAGCCAATTATGTACCGGCGTTGCTCGCTAGAGGTCCCTTTATCACCGGGTTGCGTGAGCAAATGGATGGCCGTAAAGAGCCTATGGTCTATATCGATTTAACCAGTCCTAAATTGAGTCGTCATGAAGGGAAAATGATTTTTTTGCCGCGTGGCGGACATAGTCCTTATCTTGAACATGTAATTAAACTGCTGGATCTGATTCAACAGGGGCAACGCGTAAGCGAAGCGATGTTTGGACAATTTTCCGCACTTGGTTTGATTGAGCCATTAACGATCAATATTGATTTGATTAATGGAGATAAACACCAACTGCGTGGATACTACACGCTGAACGAAGAAAAATTAATGCATTTGCCGGGCGCCGAATTGGCGGTGCTGAGCAAATCCGGTTACTTGCAATCGGCATATTTAATGATTGCATCCATGTTAAATATCAACAAATTAATTGATCTGAAGAATCGCAAAATTGCTGCAGGTGGTATTAATTGAATTTGAAAAAAACCAAGGTATTGGAAGGAATTAGCCCGCAGGCAATTCCACGGGAAATAATCACTTCCGCTGAACCTGTAATCATAAAAAACATGGTTGGCGATTGGCCAATGGTCCAAGCCGGAAAAATATCCGATCAGGCATCGGTTGATTATTTAAAATCCTTTTATAACGGCAACCCGACCATTGTTTGCAAAATTCCCGCTGAAAATAATGGCAGGATGTTTTACAACGAAAATTGCACGCGCCTTGATTATGAGAGTTACAGGGGGCGCATTGACGAAACGCTTGATCTTATTTTGCAGGCGGCACAGCAACCCGGAAGTTCAACCTACTATATCGCCTCCAATATTATTGCCACGCACCTGCCCGGTTTTAATGAACAGAATTCCCTTGTAGTTCCGCGCGAACCACATCCTGATGCTTTACCTGATAGGGTCAGTGTCTGGATTGGTGGGGCAAGCACGGCTACCTGTCATTATGACGCGCTGGATAATATCGCGTGTTGTGTTGCCGGTAAGCGCAAATTTACGTTGTTTCCACCCGACCAAGTCAGCAATCTTTATCCTGGCCCGCTGGAGCCAACACCTGGTGGGCAAGCCATTAGTTTGGTGGATTTTAAAAATCCCGATTTCCAAAAATTTCCCCGGTTTCAATATGCATTGGAAAATGCGCAAGTTGCAGAATTGGAACCGGGCGATGCTTTATATATTCCCAGCATGTGGTGGCATCATGTGGAGAGCTTAAATTCCTACAATATTTTGGTGAATTATTGGTGGGAAGATTCACCGGCATTTTTAACGTCGGGAATGAACGTACTGTACATGGCAATGCTCGGTATCAGGGATAAATCGCCGCATGAGCGCGAGGCCTGGAGACATTTATTTAATCATTACATTTTCGACGGTCCTGAAAAGGCGAATGCCTATATCCCACCGGAAGGAAGAGGTTTTTTACAACCGCTGGATTTGCTCTGGGTGAGAAAGCTGAGGGCTATGCTGTTGAATAAATTGAATCGTTAACGAGAATAAAAATGATCGATAAAAAAATGAAAGTAGTTATTGCAGGCGGTGGTACTGCAGGATGGATGGCCGCCGCCGCCTTCTCGATAAAATTCGGCGAATTGCTTGATATAACGTTAATTGAATCCGATGACATTGGCACAGTCGGTGTCGGCGAAGCCACTATTCCACCGATCCGTGTATTTCATAAATTGCTTGGTATTGATGAACAAGAGTTTATGCGTGCGACGAGCGCCACCTTTAAGGTCGGTATTGCGTTTGAAAATTGGGGACAAGAGGGCGACCGGTATATCCACTCGTTTGGAAAAACCGGCAAGGAAACCTGGCTGGGTGATTTCCATCATTTCTGGTTGCGCAGCCGGGAATTGGGAATGGATTTTAAATTTGGTGATTTTTGTCTGGAAGTACAAGCAGCGCTCGCCAACAAATTCGTTACGGGTCCTAATGCCGAGATAAATTATGCCTATCATCTCGACGCGACCCGCTACGCCAGATTCTTGCGTAACATCTACGAAAAGAAAGGCGGAAAGCGTGTAGAAGGCAAAATCACGGAAGTGAAACAGCATCCGGATTCGGGTTTTATCACTGGTGTAACACTTGCTTCCGGTGCAACAGTCGAAGGTGATTTTTTTATTGACTGCTCCGGTTTTCGCGGATTGCTTATTGAGCAGACCCTGCATACAGGTTATGAGGACTGGACCCATTGGCTACCATGTGATTCAGCATTAGCGGTGCAAACAGAATCCGTTGATCCTGCCGTGCCTTATACCCGCTCTATTGCACATCATGCGGGCTGGCGCTGGCAAATTCCGCTACAGCATCGTGTTGGCAATGGCTCGGTGTATTGCAGTCGTTTTATGAGCGATGACGAAGCGCGGATAAAGTTATTGAAAGATGTGGATGGCAAAACGGTAACCGAGCCGCGGCCCATTAAATTTCGCGCTGGCCGACGCAATAAAAGCTGGAATAAAAACTGTGTTGCTTTGGGATTGGCCAGCGGTTTTATCGAGCCACTGGAATCTACCAGCATCCATTTGTTTATCATGGCGATTACCCGCCTGATGCGGTTGTTCCCTTTTAGTGGTGTCGAACCTGCATTGGTCAATGAATACAACCGCGATACATTGGCGGAGATTGAACCCATTCGAGATTTTGTGATTTTGCATTACAAAGCAACCGAGCGCGACGACAGCCCTTTCTGGCGCTACTGTAAAAATATGGACATTCCCGATAGCCTTGCCCACCGTATAGAGCTGTTCAAAAAAACCGGTCATGCCTATCAGGCACCGGGCGAACTATTTCGTCTCGATTCCTGGACGCAGGTGATGCTTGGACAACGCCTTATGCCCGAACAATATCATCACATCGCGCATCTAATGACAGAAAATGAGCTGCGCCAATTTTTGACAAAAATAAAAGTAGTAATTGCCGACCATGTTGAAAAGCTACCCGCGCATGAAGACTTCGTGCAGCAGTATTGCGAGGCGATGTTGTAAAAATTATTTTTACAATTGCAACTTAGTGCATCGATGTCAAATATAAATATTCATTCACTTCGCATTGTAATTTGAATTTTTGTTTCCCTTGTTTTTCTCTTGGGCGGGTGACATGGGCGTGTGGGAAGTCTTCGTGTGAGTGATGATGTGCGTTCGCTTCAAATTTCGAGTTGTGTTTTTTCCATTTGTTTTTTGAAGTGGCGGAATTCATGATTATTTCCTCGTGGCGATTACCTAGGCGATTGTCTAGATGTTATTAGATCCATATGTTGCGTTAATTATCGTTGCTCATCCTTGAGCGATTGTTCCTGATGCCTGGCCTTAGTGAAGTGAGTCCAGATAAACATCAACTTCTTTTTTGGCTTGCTCTTTGGTTCTGCCGTAGCGCTCTTGTAGTACGCCGGCGAAACGCTCGCGATTGCCTTTGATGCGATCAAAGTCGTCGTCGGTGATATCGCCCCATTTTTTCTGAATGGCGCCTTTCATTTGTTTCCATTTACCTTCAACAATATCAGTGTTCATAACAAATACCTCAATGCTTGGTTTATTTCCTGAGTTGCAAATTCCTTTGCAGAATTCCTTGTTATGAAGTGAATTGCAAAGCGGGTGCCAAATTTTTATGTCGTTGTTTTTAAAGAGATTCGCAAAATAAGTGTAGAAATTTTCGTTAAAAAAATTTCAAAACCGTAGTTTTTACAAAAAGGACATCCCTATGTTCGCTGTTATTTTTCACGCTGAAATTGCACAGTTAGATGAAGCCTATTTTGCAACGGCGAAAACAATGCGCGAGTTGGCGTTGACCGAATATGGCTGCCTGGAATTTATCGCAACTACTGAAGGCACGCGCGAGATTGCCATCTCATATTGGCCCACCCTCGCCCATATACAGCAATGGAAGCAAAACGCGCAGCACCTGCAGGCGCAAGAGTTGGGTAAGGCCCGCTGGTATAAATCCTACAAAGTCGAGGTGGTTGAAGTGCTGCGGGCTTATGCGGTGGTGAGTTGATTGCTCGTGTGTCGCAAAGTAGCGGAGACTGCCTTTTAGTCTGGTGAAGTGACCGCTCGCTGCTCAAGATCTAGTCAGTGGCGTGATTTTCCGCTTTAATAGCTCCACAAAAATAATTATGTAACCTCGAGCTGGTTATTGCGGTCAGTTATTAAACAATTCAAATAACGCCCTATCGATATTGAGACTAGGCTATGGATATCAGATCTTTGCATCGCCAGATGACCCACTACAACCGTTGGAAGCGACAATTGGATGAGCGCTTGCAACGTTTTGAGCAGTGGAACCAGCAGCACGATATGTCGGGTTCCGGCATGGGCAAAACGCTCCAGCGCGCGCGCCAGCTGCTGCGCGGGGAAAACTTTACCATAGCCTGTGTCGGCGAGTTCTCGCGCGGCAAAACTGAATTGATCAATGCCCTTCTGTACACCGGCGGTGGCCGCCGTTTACTGCCATCGCAGCCGGGGCGCACGACTATGTGCCCCACCGAAATTTTTTGGGACAACAACCAGCCCGCCAATTGCGTGCGGCTTCTGCCCATCGAAACCCGCCGCACCAATACCAGCCTGCAAAGTTTCAAGCGCATCCCGCAAAATTGGGTGACCATCCATTTTGATTCGCTGGATCATGAGCAGACACGTGCGGCCATCAATCAGGTCTCGGCGAGTAAACAAGTCAGTGTGGCCGATGCCATCAAGTTGGGTTTTGCGCAGGATGAATTGGGTGAGCGCGACGAAAACGGCATGGTCACCGTGCCCGCCTGGCGCCATGCATTAATCAGCCTTGACCATCCGCTGTTGCGCCAGGGCTTGCGCATTGTCGATACCCCCGGCTTGAACGCGCTGGGCAATGAGCCGGAGCTTACGCTCAAAACCCTGCCCGACGCGCAGGCGATTTTGTTTTTGCTCTCTGCCGATGCCGGCGTCACCGCGAGCGATATGGATATCTGGCGCGAACACATCCAGATATTGCGCGATAACAATTGCACCGCGGTTATCGCCCTGCTCAATAAAATCGACAGCCTGTGGGACGATCTTTCGCCCGCGCAGGAAGTGGAAGCCAATATCGACCAGCTGCGCAAGCTCACTGCGCAGCAATTGGAGTTGGCGCCGGAACATGTAGTGGCGCTCTCGGCCAAGCAGGGTTTGCTGGGCAAGGTCGGGCGCAATCAGGCGCAATTGGCGCGCAGTAATTTTCCGCAATTGGAGCGCATGCTGGCGGAGTGCGTGATGCGCAACCAGCAGCAGATTATCGGCCACCGCTTGATTGGCGACAGCTACGCGATGGTGATCAATGCGCGCAACAGTTTGCAGCGCCGCCTGGTTGAGTGTGAGCAGGAATGCGCGGAGCTGCGCGCGGTAGCACCGGAGGCTGCGGGCGAAAAACTGACGGAGCTGCGCGATACCATCCGTCGCAGCCACCATGAATATCACAAGCAGGCGTTGTCGCTGCGCACCAGCCAGCGCTTGCTGGAATCGCAAAAGTTATCACTGCTGGGGCCGATCAGCAGTGGCTTGCTCGAGCAGCAAATTACTGAAGCGCACGCGAACCTGGCGCAGAGCTGGACGACCGTGGGGCTGGCGCGGGCGATCGGCAAATTTTTTGATGATGTGGATAGCAACCTGCGCCACCTGGAGCGCGAAATCGAGCGCAGCAACCGCGTACTCACCTCGATTTACGAGCGGCCGGAGCAGACCATGGGCAGTGACGATCTGACCATGCGTCACTTGTTAAAAATCCAGAAACAGCGCCGCCAATTGCGCCAGTTGCATACGCGAGCCGATGATTTCCGCAAATCCCTGAGTACCGTGTTTACCCACAAGGGGGCGTTGATCAGTCGCTTTATCAATACGCTGGTGCAGGAAGTCCGCGCGGTCTATGTCGATTTGAACCAGCACATTACGCATTGGCTGCAAGAGGCACTCGCTCCGCTGTTCCATCACAACCAGTACCAGAAACAATTGCTGGAGCATCACATGTTGCGCCTGACCCAATTGCAAAACCAGCGCAACAGCCACGCTGAGCAGGTGGAAATATTGCAGCGCAATATTTACCAATTGCAGGCAGCGCTCGCGAACATTGAACCGCTCTACAAAGAATTGCTGACAACCCCGCTGGAGCCGGAATTTGTCGCTGAGGCCGAGCCAGAAGAATCTGCCAGTGCGCAAGTGGTGTCGATTAATCAAATGCGCCAGTCAGTGCGGGGCGGTTGATCCGGCAATAAAATTTCGCCCAAGAAACCAATAAAAAACCTGCCACCGATATGCTCAGTGGCAGGTTTTTTTATTTATCACGAGCAAATTTTTAATCGTGCAGAAGTGATATGTGTTTTATTGAATCACTACCACATCACCAATCAAGGCAACACCCGAAATCAACATGCCGGAGCCGCATTTAAATGTGGTGGCGCTGGAGGTGGTGTTGTTGCGATAGTTGGAGCGGATATTTACTACCGCATTGGCGCCGACGCTTTGCGCTTTTTCTTTCAGTGCTTTCATCGCCGACAAAAATGCCCATTCGCAAGCTTCTTTATCGCTCTTGTTCGCGCCATTGGTTTTTTTGTTGGTGCGTGTTTCCAAAATAGTTTTGGTCACTGTGCCGTGTGGTTGGTCGCCGAAATAAAATTGGATCTCAGTGCCGAGAATATTTTTGGCTTGTTCGGACGCGAGTGCATCGGCAACTGAATAATCGACAATGTCATCACGCGCGCTGGCATTGAGCGCACATGCACCGAGGACAAGACCCATTGTGAGATTGAATAATTTCATACTTAGCTCCGTTTAAGTTAGTGATGGTTATTTGTCGTGACGCAATACTATGCGATTCACCGGTATGGTGCGAGGCTTGCGCGTGCGTGGCGCGCAAATATACAATCTTTTCCAAGGGAATCGATCACACTTTTTTCGTTGCAAGGTTAAACTGCGCGTTTTCGCGCGTGCGTTGCTTACCTTGCTATTGAAGCAAGGCAAGTGCGCGGGCATGCAATATGGACTCGCGTCAGAACAATAACTATGGCACTCACTTTTAATATCCTCGATTGGAAAGCCTGGACCCCGGCGCATGATGCGCAGCCGGATGTGTCTGCTATTCCGGCAATGCT
>DATIGS010000051.1:0-24583 GCA_035481425.1 Cellvibrio sp.
GGATGCAGAATACGATTATCAGGTAGTTAGCGCGGTTGATATAAAACGTTTGGTGGGCGGGTCCGATAAAAAGGCCTGTTATCTGTTTTACTTTACCGGATTGGAGTTATTGAAAATTCATGTTTCCAATCAGGCCTGTAGTGCAATTGTGAAGGAATTAATCGTAGCCCAAAACTAGATATGTAAATACGTCGGATTAAAGGAATGAATCCATGAACCACCGCAATGCCAATATCTCTGATGCTCCTGCAATGCTTGCTTTTTAAGAGCAGTAAATTCCTCCTGACAGAATTTGACGCAGTGCGACGCTAAGCTAACAACAAATAAATCATCGAAGGAAGTCGGTTATGCTCCAAAAAGCGGTTGGTCACGTATTTTCGTCTGAACATATTAATTCCCTTGCTCCAAGCCAGCGCATGCATTTAATTTTATTGGGCGTGGAGAATATCGCCAGGTCGCAAGCATTTTATGAAGCCTTGGGGTGGAAAAAATCCCCGACGGGACACGATGAATTTGTGAAATTTGATTTGGGTGGTTATGCATTGTG
Source organism: Cellvibrio sp. (assembly GCA_035481425.1). GTDB lineage: Bacteria > Pseudomonadota > Gammaproteobacteria > Pseudomonadales > Cellvibrionaceae > Cellvibrio. The sequence goes on from DATIGS010000051.1 coordinate 548, forward strand.
TTTGCTTTCCCGCGCAGGTTTTGCGGCGGATGCCTTGCTAGAGGCGACAGCACCTGCAAATTTTAATGGGGTGGGGTTTGTCTATCTGGCAAAAACACCGGAAGAGGTCCCCGCGCTTTTGGCCAAAGCTGTAGAAGCAGGCGGTACGCTGGTGAAGCCAGCAACTCGTACCCAATGGGGAATTGCCGGTTATTTCAAAGACCCGGATGGATACTTGTTCGAAGTTGATTACGAGGAAGTCTGGGTTTTTGATGAGCAGGAGCGTCTTGTCGTAGATGAATTAAAAGAACGCACTTGTTAATAACATCACCTTATTAATGAATGCACATGGATGTGTATAAAACGGCTAAGCTAAATAAACTCACTACCAGGCTGATTGCCTGGTTATTAAAAAGACGCTAGCCATGACTCCAAATCTCTCCCGCAATGCAAATCGGTTTGTCATCTTCTCGGTATTTTTTACTGCACGTGCTTATTATCCCGTTTTAGCTGTTTTATTTATCGACTTGGGGCTGACGCTCGATCAATTTGTGTTGCTCAATTTAATTTGGGCGCTGACGATATTTATCTTTGAGGTTCCTTCCGGTGCCTTAGCCGATACTGTTGGGCGACGGACACTATTAATTACCGCATCGGTATTGATGCTCATTGAAATGGCGTGTTTGCTCTTGGCGCCGCGCGACGGTGGAACTTTGCTGTTTGTGCTATGCGTTATTAACCGGATTTGTTCAGGTTTATCGGAAGCTTGCGCTAGCGGCGCTGATGAAGCTCTGGCTTACGATTCATTGCCAACAGAAAATCGAACAGCCGCCTGGGATAAATTGCTTGCCAGGGTTATGCGCTGGCGCTCAGTGGGTTTTGTGGTGGCGATGATTGTTGGTGGGTTACTGTACGATCCGGATAGCGTGAACATTTTACTGCCTGAGCAATGGCACATATCTGAAAATATTGCGCGGCGTTTGCCCGTTCTGTTGGTAATGCTGCAGGCATTTATATGTCTATTTATCACTATGCGTATGTTTGAGCCGGCTCGCCCCGCAGCGGAGTCAAGGCACGTATTTACATTAACGTTAGAAACAGCGCGCTGGGTATTTAGTCATCCGGTAGCATTGGTAGTAATTATCATCGGTGTCGCGTTGGATTCAATCACTCGCAATTTTGCCACTATCACCAGCAGCTACTACCGGTTAATTGAATTGCCTGAATGGAGTTTCGGTTTGCTTGGTGCAGCAATGGGTGTGTTGGGTTGGTTTGTGCCGGGTATCGCCAAAGCATTAAACGAACGTTTTAACCTGTTAACCAATTTGGTATTGGTCTCTGTTGCAACTTTGGCTGGATTGGTTTTGTTGGTGCCCATGTGGCCAGTATATGGATTAATACCCACTCTATTTATCATGATGCTAATGGGGTATCTGGGATTTACTGTGAGCCGCACGTTGCACGAAGTGGCAGATTCATCCCGTCGTGCAACGGTATTGTCGGTTAAAGGGCTGGTGTTTAATTTGGGTTATGGCGTATTTAGTTTTGCTTTTGCCGGGTTGCTTGCCAGCTTTCCCGATACCCCTGAAGGTGCATCACTGCGCAATGCACTTTTATGGCAACTGCCATTTTTTGTTGTCCTCACATCCGTGTTGTTAATCTGGGCATTTTTTACTTTGCGGGCCCGAGTAGACGACTAATTGCATACAGACTTGCGCACCACAAAGTGATGAGCAGTGTCAGTAGTAGAAGCGCAATAAAAGCAAAAATATCAGGTGCTTTCATCAGTGTAGTCATCAGTGAGTCCTGATAATAAAAAAACCATTGATGGCCATCAGGAAATACTTGCTCGTGGAACCAATAAAAAACTGCCGTGGGGCCAATGGCTAGTACGGCAATCATGATCAGCGCAAAACCGGCCAAAAATCCGAGCAGTACTTTTTTCATGGAGGGGAGCGTTAATTGTTGTCGGTATGCGTAAATAATTAACGCTATCCAAATACACAAGCTGATGCTGCCTACCGAGTAAAATTTATCAATCAAATTGGCGACGTCTTGTAAGTGGGTAATTTCAGCTTCGTGCATCAACGTGGTTATCTGGCCATCCTTCATGTGATAACTGATTGCATCCAACCCGGCACCACTACTTTGTACTGCATCGCTTATTTCACCAAACAAACGCCAGTGTTCTGTGGGGGCGACCCATTCAAAATCCTCTTTAAAGCGATTGAGTGGTGCGAATTCGGCGATATGTTTATCCAATCCCAATAATTGGTAGCCCAGGGGATATGCAAAATGGCATTGCGCTAACAAATGCCAACTTATCAACGCGAGGGTGATTAACTGGCAAGTGAAGAATAACGGCCAGAGCAGAAATGTATGGGTACGCTTGGTCATGACAATAGCTCAGATTAGGGGCGCGGCAAAAATAACATGTCGCCCATAGATCGGCCACTGGGAACTTGAACACATATCTCATTCAACTCGTTCGGGTTATTAGATAAAAATTGGTATTACCCGGATAAGTCTCTTATGCTTGAGCGACGGCTCGGAGGATTTATGGGCTCGTCTGCGGCAGTAGATGTGTTTTGAGGCTATTAATCGACTACAGGTAAGTTATGCATCGTTTATCTGCGACAAAACGTTGTTTTTATTTTTTCCTTTTAATGATCTTCAATTCACATGCATATGGTTTTGGAGAAGTCCTGCTCGACAAACTTTTACGCAGCGATTTTATTTATGATCGCGGTATCACTGAGCTTCCTTTTATCCCCATTGGATATTTAGCGGCAACACACCAGGATACGTTGACCCTGGAACCGTGCCCCCTGACTAAACCCGCGTGCGAATATAAATACCAAAGCCTCGCACAAGGTGCTGGTATTCCTGTGTGGGTGGGGCAAAAAAATATGCTGATTGTGGGCCAGACCTTGAACGTCGATGTATTCGAAGCGGATGGCGACTCGCTCACAATCAACACGGGTGGCCTGATGGCTGCATGGATTAGCCAACATTCTGAGTCCTGGCAGAGTGGGGCGTTTGTTTATCACTATCAAAATCTGGATAGCGATATGCGCAGCGATGATACCCGCGGCACCTATGCCGGCATGGTGGGCCGTTATCGTCATAGTCCAACCTTTCATTCTTACTGGGGGGCGGTTGTTGCGAATACCAGCGGTGAATCCCGGTTTTATCCCTACATCGGATTTGACTGGTACATCAATAACCTCTGGGCGGTAACTGCGGTGTTTCCCTGGCCGAGTGTCAGTTATTCGCTCAACGAGGCCCAACTTCTCAGGGTAGGTGCATTGGTTTCTGAAGTGAGTTGGGCGGTAAAACAGGATAATTCTTTTTACACGCAGGATTTTTCCCAAATGAGCCTTGGTTTTGCATTCGAGCAAAAAATCTCGCAGCTCTTGTGGGCGGAATTTTCAGCGGGATATACGGGGCTGGGAACACTGCAAATAAATACTGATGCCGAAAGCTCAATAAAAACGGATGTCGAAAGCCAGCCATTTATTAAATTGGCATTGAATGTGCGACCTTTTTAACTTGATGTTTTGAATGGGATGGCATATATGGATAGTTGTCATATTAGTGTCATGGTTTTGTCATAAAATCTTTAGCGTTACTCAATAAATTATTAATGCCCACTATGAGTGAGACTATATCGTGCCAGAGCTAATAGCATCTCCTGCTAAAAATACGTTCAATGCCTATGGCATTTGGTTATTTACCGAGAAAAGCCAATCAATTAAAAAATTAAAGAAAGAATTGAACCCGAGCGTTCATGGCGATAAGCATTGGGATTCCAGTTATGTGCTGATGGATTACTTCACGCATAATCCGCTCAAGAAAAAAAGCCGGGTATTGGATGTGGGTTGCGGATGGGGGCCGACCTCTATTTTTTTAGCAAATGCTGGCCACACAGTGACAGGGCTCGATGTCGACGATCAGGTATTTCCGTTCCTGGATGTGCAGGCTGCACTCAATGATGTATCAGTAAAAACTCGCCAAGGGGCAATGGCCTCAATGAAAAAAGCAGATCTGGAAAAATACGATGTCATCGTGGGCGGCGATATTTGCTTTTGGGATGAATTAACTGATGAATGGTTTGCGATGCTCAAGCGTGCAGCGAGTGCCGGTGTTAAAAAACTGGTATTGGCCGATCCGGGTCGCCAGCCGTTTTTGGATTTGGTTGATAAATGTTTTGATCGCTGGGATTGCGATATGCATACCTGGTACTGCCTTGAACCAAAAAAGTTTACCGGCAGTTTGTTAATTGTTGAGTTAAACAAATAATCCAACACTCTCTGGCAAAATGATGGGAATCATCATGGTGGCATCGTCCTTGATGCTGTAGCAATTATTCTATTCATGAATGATTCCTTTCCGTCGTTATTATTCATCTAGTCTTTATTATCCATGCCGGCATTATCGATACTGAAACCCTATGCCTCGCGGGTTTCATTTTCGATCAAACGGGCGCCCAATATTTTGGTGTAATCCATATTTGCTTCGCGCGCTGCAGCACGAACAATTGCGTCGGGAATTGTTTCTGGTGTGCTGTTTGTGGAGGTAGGGATGGCGGTATGCGAAATGATTTCTGGAATGAACGGTGCAACCGGTTTTACATGTTCATAGCGGCCGGACGCAATTACCGCATTTCCATCCAACGCCTGTTTCAATAATTGTTGTACTTGCGCGCTGGGTGAGTCAGCGGGGCAGGCAATCATATCCATATAGTCAATTCCCAAACGATAAGGTGGCCAACCATTTTCCAAACCGGTTTTTACCAGCGCGCGATAACATTGTTGCGCGCGCGCAATATCGTCCGGTTTTTGGCGATCAAATAATAAAGGAATGGTTCCGGACAGTGTGCGCGATGATCGCGATGTGACTGCGAGCAACGGGTCAAATCCATTGTCCATCAAACATTTGCTCATCACAGTGCGATAACGTGCCACTTCATCAGCAGTAAAAGGAACGAGGGGGGCATACCATAAAATGCCGGCACCGTCTTTTGCAGGGTGAGAATTTACATCAAGCTTTTTGGCCGTAGGGTCCAGCGCGTAAGCGATTTTTAAAAAAGCGACAATGGGATAGCCCTCTACCGTGCCCAAGGTATTCACCAATGCACCAAAGTGGCGACGCAGCGATGAGAAGCCCCACTGCGGCAAATAGTTTTGGATTTTTTGTAGTTGTTTAATTTGGTTGGGACTAAAGCTCCACACGCGGCAGTTGTTTAAGCGGCGGCGAATATCTTTCACTGAGCCTGCGACGGCTGCACGTGAACCATAGAGCGTACCCAGGCCTGTCCATGCAGAAATGTTGCGTTCTTTGGCGAGCTTCCTTAAATAATCCGAACGCGCGGTACCAGTAAGCGCAGATGCCAATGGCGTATCGACCTGAGTGGAGAGAATACGGCAATCGTTCATCATGATAATGCCGCCGATGCCCGGAATATCTTCAGTGAGTTTGTTTAATTCCGTTTGGCTGGCAATAAACGCATCATCCGTTTTCCATTCAAATACCAGAATGCGCGTTGCTTCCGGCGCGCGCGCCAATTGCACGCGTGCTTTGGTCACTATGCCAAAATTGCCTTGCCGCAATAATCCCGCCCAGGAGTAGCCGGTGCCTGCATTCCAGCGCTTTGCCATTTCAGGGCAATTCAGATCCTGATAGGTATGACGGAACTCAGTGCCATTGCCCCAAAAGCCCTCCAGTTCGCTAATTGCATCAAAGTGATCGGTAATAGGGGTCAACCCATAACCGCCATCGAGCGCGTTGCCGAGGATGTTGCCATTGGGGCCAACACCGGTAGTGGGTACCAATAAATCCGCGCCGCTTTTTTTAATTGCTGCATGCAAATCAGCTTGGGTAACGCCAGGTTCGATTAAGGCTGTCGAAGAATTCACATCGATATACACACGGCGTAGCTGCGATAAATCCACAATAAAGCTGCGCGAGTCCACTGGCAGCGAAGTGCCATAACCAAAGTTGCGCCCGCCGCTAATTGGCCACAACGGAACTTTAAATTCATTGGCGAGTGCTAATACTTCCTGGATCGCATCCACTTCTTTAATAACAATGGCGCCGGCCGGTAAACGCTGGCTCGCACCTGTGTCTGCTCCATAATGAAAAGCTGCTGCTTCGCGACTTAATACTTTGGCACCGGGGATACGCAATACTTCGCTGAAAAAAGAGGTAGTCATATACATTTTCCTTTCAATTGCTGAATGACAAAAATTGCTTGTGAGCAAGGTTTGGCGTGTTGCTGTGCGCAAAATAACGTTCGTAGAAAACGCCATATTGGCGGCAGCTAAACAAGCATCAGCAAGAACTATGACAAGTGTGGCTTTCCTTTCCTTTTCAATGAATTGCGGATTTATGAAGATTAATTGTGTCGTCTAATTGACAGAAAAATCTTTCCTGAAAAAATCAAAAAAATGATTTTTGCGACATAGTGTTTATGAAAAGCAAACCGATAGAAAAACGATTTGTAGATGTTGTGAGAGTTTGATTAAAACGAGGGAGGGAAATTTTTAATACGGGGTTATCGAATTTTGCGGCAGTGTGAAGCAAATTTAGAGAGGAGAAGGCGAAAATGTTTTCGCCTTCTTCAGCGTTTAGTATTTTTACGCTAAAAGGTTTTCCAGTGTGCGCTCATAGATTGCAGTCAATTTATTTAAATCATCTGCGCTGATGCATTCGTTCACTTTATGGATAGTCGCATTGATTGGCCCGAGCTCAACAACTTGCGCACCGGTGGGTGCAATAAAGCGTCCATCCGATGTCCCGCCGGACGTTGATAATTCGGTATCAATTCCTGTTTCCAATTTGATCGCATTCACAACTGCATTCACCAGATCGCCACGCGGTGTTAAAAATGGTTGTCCACTTAAAATCCACTGCAAGTCGTAGTTAAGCTTATGCTTGTTTAAAATCGTTTCAGTGCGTTCACGCAGGATTTGCTCTGTCAATTCAGTCGAAAAGCGGAAATTGAATACGACCTCCACTTCACCGGGAATAACATTAGTTGCACCGGTTCCGCCATTGATATTGGAAACTTGAAAACTGGTTGCCGGGAAAAATTCATTGCCATTGTCCCAATGCTCCGCGGCAAGTTCAGCGAGGGCGGGGGCAAGCTTATGGATGGGGTTATCGGCCAAATGGGGATAGGCCACATGGCCCTGGATACCTTTCACCTTCAGGATCGCACCGAGCGAACCGCGGCGACCATTTTTAATCACATCCCCAACGACGTTGGTACTGGACGGCTCGCCCACAATACACCAGGTCATTTTAGTGTTGTGCGCTTCCAGCCATTCAACCACTTTTACTGTGCCGTTAACGGAAGGCCCTTCTTCATCGCTGGTGATTAAAAAGGCGATGCGCCCTTTATGGTTTGGGTGCTTGGCGACGAAATTTTCACAGGCAATCACCATGCTGGCGAGCGAACCCTTCATGTCTGCCGCGCCGCGCCCATGCAGCATGCCATCAATGATTTGAGGTTCGAATGGAGGATTATTCCAATTGGCCTCCGGACCTGTTGGTACCACATCGGTATGACCTGCAAATGCGAGAATAGGGCCTTCTGCTCCATCTGCTCCCGTGCGGATAGCCCAGAAGTTATCCACCTCCCCAAAACGCAAACGCGAAGTTTTAAAGCCAATTGCTTCAAGGCGTTTGATCATCATCTCCTGGCAGCCATCGTCCTCGGGAGTAACCGAGCGGCAGCGGATTAAATCAGTAGCAAGTTGCAGGGTGGGGGTTAATGCAGTGGTCATGGTGTCATCCGGCAGTTGGGGCATCAATTCAGAAAAAGTTCGCGGTGAATTTTACGCGATTTTGTAGCGGATTCGATGGGTCCTGCGGATAAAAAAAGCCCCTGCCGCAATTGAGTCAGGGTGGCGGCAGGGGAGGTGCATTAAGACGGGTTAATTGATGGGGATGCGTTTAGTCTCACTGGCTGGCAGCGCCTTGCGCGCGACGCTAATATCCAGCACACCATTTTTCATGCTCGCGTTGATACTGCCCTGGTCGCAGTCATCGGGCAGTGCCAGCACGCGTTGGAAACTGCCATAGCTGCGCTCAACGCGATAGTAATGGCGATCTTTTGTCTCCGATTCTTCTTTCTTCTCCCCCCGAATGGTGAGCACGCCTTTGTTGAGTTCGAGGGTAATATCTTTTTCGGTCAACCCGGGCGCTTCCAGGCTGATGTGGTATGCCTTCTCATCACTCGCTACATTCAGTTTGGCGTGAAAGCCGGCCGCACTGAAGATGCCGTTATCTGGCCAGCGGGCGTTGAATGCCGGCAATGAAAAACCACGAAATGCATCATCAAACAAACGATCAATTTCACGATGCAGTTGCAGCATGGGGTGCGCTGTATTTGGAGCGGTTTTCTCCTCTGGTTTTTCCAAGTCACGTTTTACGGGAATAGTGGATGTTTTGTCGGTTTCTTCATGGGTAAACCAATTCCAGGGGTTAAGTTGTTGCAGGTTCATAAGTACCTCCTATCGCAACGCAAAAATCGCAACGAAGATGTCATCACTACTCAATCAATTGAGGAAATCAGCGGGAGCAAATCAATTGCTCCCGCTGCATACCTTAAGCGGCTTTGCTGGTATCAGCATTGTGTTGGATCAAGTTTCCGGTGTTGTTAATGGCGATGTTTCTGGGTTTCATCGCCTCCGGAATTTCTTTTACCAAACTGATGGTTAGCAAACCGTTATTGAGTTGGGCACCGGTCACTTCTACATGATCGGCCAAGCTGAACTTGCGCTCGAAACTGCGTGTGGCTATGCCCTGATGCAGATACTTGCGCTCCTCTTTACTGTCTTCGGCTTTTTTGCCGCGCACAGTCAGAACGCCGCGCTCGGTTTGGATATCCAACTCGTGTTGCTCGAAGCCTGCCACCGCCAGGGTGATGCCATAGCGGTTTTCGCCGGTGACTTCGATGTTGTAAGGTGGATAGCCAGCCGCGCTTTGATCGGCGCGCAGAGCTGTATCTAACAATGCACCTAAACGGTCGAAACCTATGGTGCTGCGATAGAGGGGGGAGAGATCAATTGCGTTCATAAAATATCCTCCGTAGGAAGCGATAGAAAATAAAAACAATTAATAGGTGATGGCTCGCATGCGACACCGATCACGCTATTTATCTAGGGTTATCCCAAGGAGATTCAAGTTATTGCTTTAATAATAAATATTTATTTTGTCGAAAATCGTTATAAATATTTTTACTAATATTTTTCGTGTAATAGGATCTTGAACTTTTATTTGGCGTCCCTATCTAAGCCCGCGTCTTCGTCCACTACGATTGTTTTCTGGGAATTATCCCGTTACTGAGGAAAAAACAATGTATAACGCGATCACTCAGCTGCGTTCCCGGTGTGCCTTGTATTGGCGGCCGCCCCCGAATTAATTCCCCGATTTTCCTAACGTATTCGTACTACTTCCTCGCTTGAAGGAAGTTGTTGCGCCCATTATTTGTACTGTTTTTTGTACTCGTCCATTTGTTTACTTCATTCATCTATCCAAGGGAGGCTTTTATGCTGACAGTGTCAAAACTCAAGCGCGCCTATGGTGATTTTGTCGCGGCAGATGCCGTGGATTTTTCCATCGCCAAAGGTGAGATTGTCGGTTTGCTTGGCCATAACGGTGCGGGCAAAACTACGGTGATGAAAATGCTCAGTGGTTATCTGGAGCCCAGTGCAGGCCAGATATTTTTCGAGGGAAAACTGCTTGCCTATAACTTGAAAACCCTGCAACAAAAAATTGGCTATCTGCCTGAGAGCTTGCCGGTGTATCCGGAATTATCTGTTGGCGAGTATTTGGATTACGCGGCTGAGTTGAAAGGCTTGCGCGGCCGTGAAAAGCAGCAGGAGGTAAAGCGTGTTGTTAATGCAACGGATATTGCTGCGAAATTACTCGCGCCCATCGCAACCTTGTCGCGCGGTTACAAGCAGCGCGTGGGTGTTGCACAAGCTCTGTTGGGAAAACCACGGCTATTAATTCTGGATGAGCCAACCAACGGCCTTGACCCGCAGCAAACATTGCAAATGCGCGAATTGATTCGCGCAATCGCCAAAGATGCCACGGTTATTTTGTCTACCCACATCATGCAGGAAGTCGATGCACTCTGTGACCGTGTATTGATGATGCGCGCAGGGCACTTGGTGCTGGATAAGAAGCTGGCGGATTTGCGTATTAGCCGCTCGCTGTTGCTGAAATCCAGTCTCGCGGCTGACGCGCTGCAAAAAACACTCAGTGTTGTAACGGGCGTGAAGGCAATTGATTTGCTTGCGCACAATCAAGGTGAGAGCCATGCGCGTGTGCATTTGGGTGAGGCGGGCGATGTAAAAGCAATCAGCGCTGCAATTGGCAAAGCGATTATCGCCAGCGGTGCAGAACTTTATCAATTGCAACCAGAAACCCGCGACCTGGAAAGTCTGTTCCGCGAAGTGAACAGCAATCTCCCTATATCAAATTTATCATCCAAGAATAAAAAGGAGGTGTTAGATCATGCAGCCTAAAAATACGATTGCGCGCATCGCCAACAAAGAAATCTCACTGTTTTTTTCATCGCCCATTGCCTACTTATTTTTAGCGGCTTTTGCGGGCGTAACCCTGTTTACCTTTTTCTGGGGTGAAGCATTTTTTGCGCGCAATATTGCCGATGTTCGCCCGCTGTTCGAGTGGATGCCTCTCTTGCTGATATTCCTCGCTAGTACGCTCACCATGCGTATGTGGAGTGAAGAGCGTCGCAGCGGTACGTTGGAATATGTACTGACTCAGCCGGTGCCCTTGTGGCATTTTGTGTTGGGGAAATTTCTCGGTTGTGTTGCCCTGTTAGTGGTTGCGTTGGTGATCACGCTACCGCTGCCCATTACGGTAGCTGTCTTGGGCAATTTGGATTGGGGGCCGGTGATTGCAGGCTATCTTGCAACATTGCTGTTGGGCGCGGCCTATTTAAGTATTGGTTTGTTTGTCTCTTCGCGCAGCGATAACCAGATTGTGAGTTTGATTACCGCAGTGGCCTTGTGCGGTGTGTTTTATTTGTTGGGCAGCAAAGCGATTACCGATTTTTTTGGAACTGCTGCCAGCGAATGGCTGCGCTTACTCGGCACAGGTTCGCGCTTTGAATCAATTACGCGCGGTGTGATCGACGTGCGCGATCTTTATTATTACCTCAGCCTGATTTTGATTTTCCTTGCCCTGAATACCTTTTCGCTGGAGCGCGAGCGCTGGGCGGCAACAGGTAATAAGCAGCATCACCAAGGCTGGCGCGTACTTACTGGTTTGTTATTGGTGAACGCACTGGGTGCAAATCTTTGGCTCGGTCAAATCAACAGCCTGCGGGTAGATGCTACACAAGGCAATCAATATTCCATTTCTTCCGCGACTGAGCATTATCTTAATCAACTGCAAGAACCACTGTTAATTCGCGGTTATTTCAGTAGCAAAACCCATCCGCTGTTATCGCCTTTGGTGCCGCAAATTCGCGACCTGATTAAAGAATATGAAATTGAAAGTCACGGCAAGGTGCGCGTGGAGTTTATTGATCCGGCAAGCAATCCTGACCTGGAGCAAGAGGCCAATCAGAAGTACGCGATACAACCTGTGCCGTTCCAAATTTCTGATCGCTATCAAGCATCGGTGGTGAACTCCTATTTCAATGTGCTGGTGCAATATGGTGATGAATATCAAGTGCTGGGCTTCCGCGATTTAATCGAAGTTAAAACCGGAGGCGAAAGTGATCTGGATGTCAAATTGCGCAACCCCGAACACGACTTGACGCGCGCGATCAAAAAAGTACTGCATAGTTATCAAGCCGGGGGGAATTTATTTGATACCGTCAAAGGCGATTTGGTCTTCAATGCCTATGTATCGGCTGATTCTGCTCTGCCGCAACCATTGCAAGAATTTAAACGCGCGCTTGAAACCGAAATGAAAAAGCAGCAAGAAAAATCGGCTAATCGTTTGAAAGTCAATTTCATCGACCCTGCTGCAGACGGTGGAAAAGTGGGAGAGCAAATCGCGCAGGATTATGGCTTTAAGCCCATGGCAACCAGTCTGCTGAGCAGCGAGCGTTTTTATTTCTATATGACGCTCGCGCAGGGCGATCAGCTGGTGCAAATTCCGCTTGATGATATGAGTGCTGCAAGTTTCGAGCGCAACTTTGCATCGGCAGTAAAACGCTTTGCCAGCGGCTTTACCAAAACGGTTGCCTTTGTCGCACCTGAACCGGCTATGGCAAGTCACTACCAGGCACAAGGAGTACATTTTAGTCAGTTGGAACAATTTCTCGGTGCTGAATTAAATGTGGTCCGCGAAGATCTGCGCGATGGGTCGGTAAGCGGTGAAGCGGATGTGCTCTTCCTCGCTGCGCCTAAAGATCTGGATGAGAAACAATTATTCGCTGTTGATCAATTCTTAATGCAAGGCGGCACAGTTATCGCAGCCACTTCGCCTTATGCCGCATCCTTAAGTCAGCGCAGCCTGAGTGTGCAAAAGCAGGAAAGTGGCTTGAGCGCCTGGTTAAAACATCACGGCCTAAGCATTGATGAAAAATTAGTGATGGATAAACAAAGTGTGCCTTTCCCGCTACCGGTTAATCGCAACATAGGTGGGTTTAGTGTGCAGGAAATGCGCATGTTGGATTACCCCTACTTTATTGATGTGCGGGCCGATGGTTTAAATGCTGAGAGTGCAATCACCAATAGTCTGCCGCAAGCGACAATGGCCTGGGCTTCGCCGATTTTGTTGGATGCCGATAAACAAAAATCGCGCAAGGTAACGGAGTTGTTGCGCAGCTCGGAGCAATCCTGGGTTAGCAGCGACATGAATATCGCACCGCAAATTACCAGCGAGGGCATAACGCGCTACCTGCCTAGCGGCGAACAAAAATCGCAATTGTTAGGTGTAATTTCCCAGGGGCGTTTTGATTCTTTCTTTGCTGGAAAAGAATCACCGCTATTGAAAAAAGAGAATGCCGATTCTACCAATACGCAGAGCGCTCAACCTGATGTAACTAAAAACATCGGTAGTGTTATCCAACACTCGCCTGAATCCGCACGCATCATTTTATTTAGCTCGAATGATTTCCTGAGCGATCCTGTAGTGTCTATGGCGGGTATGGCAAATGGCGGCCAATACTTGAATAGCTTGCAGTTAATGGCCAATACCTTTGATTGGGCGTTGGAAGATGAAGGGCTGATGAGCATTCGCGCGCGCAGCAATTTCAACCGCACCTTGCCAACCATGGAGCAAAGTACACAAGCATTTTGGGAGTATTTGAATTACGCCTTGGCATTGCTCGCGCTGGCGGTCGTCGGGCTTATTCAGTACCGCGTCAAGCGCGCACGCGAACAACAATATCGCCACTGGTTGGCCAGTTAATCGCAAATTCCTTTTGCTCTGACTAGAGGTAATTATGATGAATCAATCAGTCACTATTGATGTAAATAACGCGCAGGAACAGTTATCCACCTCTGCGTCACCGCTAATAATATGGCAGCGGCGTCTGACGATTTTGTTCGCTGTGCAAGTGTTGTTGATAATGGGTGTGTTCGCCTATCAACAAAATTCGCGCGTGCAAGTAGATGCGCAGCCGCTACTTGCAATTAAAACTGCAGATATAGACCGAGTGGTAATTGAGGATGCCAATAACAACGTCACCTTGCAAAAATCCGGCAGCGAATGGCAGTTGCCGGAATTGCATCAACTTCCTGTTGATAAGCAGAAACTGGATGAGATATTGCAAAAACTGGATGGCACAAAACTGACCTGGCCGGTAACAACCACGGCGAGCAGCCATGAGCGTTTTGAAGTAGCCGGGAACAAATTTCAACGGCGCATCGAATTGTTTCAGGGCGATGCCAAAAAAGCAGATCTGTGGTTGGGAACCTCACCCAGCTTCAAAAAAATTCATCTACGACGCGAGGGTGAAGATCAGGTTTATGCTGTCGAGCTAACGGCATTTGAATTCGCGACTGCACCAAATGACTGGCTGCAATCCGATTTGCTGGCAGTCAAAGAAGTAAACTCAATCAAAGCCGCTGATTATGAGTTGCAAAAGTCCGGTGATGTATGGAGTTTTGTTGGTACTAGCCAAAACGCCGATGCGGAAAAGGTAGATGCAAGCAAAGTAACGGAGTTGATAAATGCGTTTAATAACTTGCAAATTCAGAATGTGGTAACGCAAGTGCCCCAAGGCGAAACCACAATAGTTTCAGTCAAGTCTACTGCAGGTGGATTTAATTATGAATTTACTAAAGCGGGGAACGACTTTTTTGTGAAGCGCAGCGATCGCAATTTGCATTTCAAATTGTCGCAGTTTGAGTTTGAGCGCATTGTGAATGTAACCAAAGCCAGGTTGGTTGCAGCTGCTCCAGCAGTCAATCAAGACCCTGTTGCTAATTTGGTTAATCAGTCAACACAGGGATTATTAAATGGCGAGAAAGCTAACTAAAGTTTGCATTTAACTCTGTTAAAAATAAAAAGCCCGACGGAAAACTGTCGGGCTTTTTTGTGTAAAAATGGCACAATTTTTTTGTGGGGTACTTATCCAGCCAATCCCACATAAACTTCGTGTACATCGTCATCGTTATCAATCGCAGCCAAAAACGCTTCGACTTCTTCCAATGCTTCGCCGGATAAGCTCACAGGGTTTTTGGGTTTGTAGCCGATCTTTGCGGAGACAACGGTAAAGCCTTGGTCGGGCAGGGCTTTTTGTACTAAATCCAAATCGGTTGGGTCTGTGTAAAAAGTTGCGGTGCCATCTTCGTCGGCCTCAAAATCTTGTGCTCCCGCTTCAATTGCAGCCGTTTCTACGTCGGCATCTTTATTCTCGGGAGTTGCTTCAATAATTCCCAAGTGATCAAAATCCCAGGATACTGAACCTGAAGTACCTAATTGGCCTTTACGGAATAATCCGCGGATATTGGAAATAGTGCGATTGACGTTATCAGTGAGACACTCAACGATAACGGGAACTTGATGCGGTGCATAACCTTCGTAGGTTACTTTTTCGTAGCTTGCGGCACCATCAAGTTGGCCTGAACCTTTTTTAATGGCGCGTTCCAACGTCTCGCGGGTCATTGACGCTTTTTTTGCTTGCACGATGGCGAGACGCAAACGTGGGTTCATGTCAGGGTCGGCACCATTGCGCGCAGCGATCATAATTTCTTTAGTCAGTTTGGTAAAAATTTTACCTTTTGCACTGGCGGCTTCTTCTTTATGTTTAGCTTTCCATTGTGCGCCCATGATTATCGCCTCTTTATTGTGGGCACAATGTTATGCCCGATGTTTATGTTGGGGCGCAATAATAACTGCGCCCTTACTAATGAATCATTAATTGACATGCAGCGCTGCGTTTAATTGCAGCGCACTTTTATTGGTAACAACTTCTACGCGGCCGGTGATGGAATTGCGGCGGAATACCAAATCAGATACGCCGGCAAGCTCGCGTGCCTTTAAGGTTTTCACTTCATTGCCGGTATCGTCCAACACTACGACTTTGGTGCCGGCAGTAACATAAAGGCCCGATTCTACTTTGCAGCGGTCGCCTAATGGAATACCAATACCGGCGTTAGCGCCGATCAGGGATTCTTTGCCGACGGAAATGACGATATTGCCGCCGCCAGAGAGCGTGCCCATAGTGGAACTGCCGCCGCCCAGGTCGGAACCGGCACCGATAAATACACCGGCAGAGATGCGTCCTTCGACCATTGCCGGGCCTTCGGTACCCGCATTAAAGTTTACAAAACCTTCGTGCATGATGGTGGTGCCTTCGCCCAAATAAGCGCCCAAACGCACGCGTGCAGTGTGTGCAACACGCACACCTTTCGGCACCACGTAATTGGTCATTTTAGGGAATTTATCAACACAGGATACTTCCAACTCCTCGCCATTCAAACGCGCTTGCAGTTGACGTGCAGGCAGTTCATTGACATCGATTGCACCCTGATTGGTCCAGGCAACATTTGGCAGGACGCCAAAAATTCCAGCGAGCACAGTATTGTGTGGTTTAACCAAGCGGTGCGATAACAAATGCAGCTTCAAATAGCCTTCGGGAACCGATGCAGGATTGGTATCGGTAGCAAGCAAGGTTGCCACTAGTGGACGCTTGCTATTGACCAATGCTTTTGCGATTTCTGCTTGGGCGCTATCGCCAGCGATAGTCAGGGCTTGGGCAATTTCGGCTGCCTGGTTGTTGGTGAGAGCGATCGCCTGGTTGCCTTCGGTGTAACCCACAATAGTGGCGATTGCGCGCGCGCTAGCTTCGGTCGGGTTCAGTACCGGGTGGGCATAAAACACTTCCAGCCATTCGCCTTTAGAGTTTTGTGTGCCTATGCCTAAGCCAAGAGCGTATAAAGTTGTCATGCTGATTCCTAATAATTAATTAAAAATAGTTGTGTATTCTGCGTCTTTAAATCCGACATGTTTTTGTTTGCCGGTATCCAGCAGCGGACGTTTGATTAGCGTAGGGTTGGCGGTAATCACTTGCACTGCGTGGGTATCAAAATTGTTTTTGGTTTGCTCGTCTAATTCTTTCCAGGTGGTGCTGCGTTTATTAACCAGTGTTTCCAATCCCAGTTCGTTGATCCAACTTTTTACTTGGGATTCGCTAAGTCCATCGATGCGAAAGTCATGGAACTGATAAGTGATCTGATGTTGATCCAACCAGGCTCGTGCTTTTTTCACTGTGTCGCAATTTTTAATGCCGTATAAAGTAATCATTTTTTCCCTCACTCCAACCCTCTCCCGGAGTGAGAGGGTTGGAGTAGAACTTTAAGTTTAATCACCATTATCCCCTCCCCCCTTGGGAGAGGGCTAGGGGCAGGGTGCTTAAGGCTTTAATACAATTTTGGGTTTCTTTCGATTTGGATAACAGGTGCGGCAAATTTCACAAACTGTGCCATCGCAACCGCGTGCAGAGCAGAATTCACGTCCGTAATAAATAATCTGCAGATGTAGTGCATTCCAGCTGCTTTCGGGGAAAAGACGTTTTAAATCTTTTTCGGTCTGCACCACATTTTTGCCATTAGTTAAACCCCAGCGCTGGGCAAGGCGGTGAATATGGGTATCCACTGCAAATGCGGGGATTCCAAATGCCTGGCTCATTACCACGCTGGCGGTTTTGTGCCCCACACCCGGTAGCCGCTCCAGCGCCTCCCAATCTGCTGGCACTTGTCCATTGTGCTCACTGACCAGTATTTGTGATAACACTGAAATCGCTTTGGATTTTTGTGGCGATAAACCACAGGGACGAATAATTTCCTGAATTTTTTCGACCGGCACTTTTGCCATATCAAACGGATTGTCTGCGAGTGCAAAAAGGGCGGGAGTCACCGTGTTGACTCGCTCATCGGTACACTGTGCTGACAGCAACACCGCGATTAATAGTGTGTAAGCATCCTTGTGGTGTAACGGAATAGGTGGTTCAGGGTAGAGGTTTTGCAACTTGCGCAAAATGAATTCTACCCGCGCCGATTTGTTTAGATCCTTGTTTTCACTCATAGCGATTGTACAAATGCTTTAATCCGTTTCGCTGCATCAATACATTCTGCCAAAGGAGCAACCAATGCGAGGCGGACATAGTTTTCGCCAGGATTAATGCCAGCGCTTGTCCGCGCTAAATAGCTGCCAGGTAAAACGGTGATTTTTTGTTGGGCAAATAATTGCTGCGCGAAATCTTCGCCTTTAATGGGTGTTTTTGGCCAAAGATAAAAGCTGGCATCCGGTTTTGCCACATCCAAAACGCCATCCAGAATTTCTAAAACTGCATCGAACTTTTGGCGGTACGCTTCGCGGTTATCAATTACGTGTTGCTCATCTTGCCATGCAGCAACGCTGGCAAGCTGCGTTGGCACTGGCATAGCGCAACCATGATAGGTGCGATAGAGTAAAAATTTTTCAAGAATTTTCGCATCGCCGCCGACGAAACCGGAGCGCAAGCCAGGCAAATTGGAGCGCTTGGACAGGCTATGAAATACCACACAACGGGAAAAATCATCGCGCCCTAATTCTGCGCAGGCTTGCAATAAACCAACCGGCGGATTTTGCTCATCAAAATACAATTCCGAGTAACACTCATCTGAGGCGATAATAAAATCGTACTGGTCGGCGAGGGCAATTAATTGTTTAAGTTGAGCGCTGTCCATGACGGCGCCGGTTGGATTGCCGGGGGAACAAATAAATAATAATTGGCAACGCTCCCATACCGCTGCAGGTACTGCGGCAAAATCGGGAATAAAATGATTTTCCGGTGTGCAATTTAAAAAATAGGGTTCTGCACCGGATAGAATCGCCGCTCCCTCATAAATTTGATAAAAAGGATTCGGCGAAACAATAAGCGGGTTTGGTTTGCTCCGGTCAACTATCGCTTGGGCAAATGCAAAAAGCGCTTCACGAGTTCCATTGACGGGAAGGACATGCTTATCTGCAGTGAAGGTGCCGGTATTTAAATAAAAACGTTTGCTTGCCCAATTAGCAATTGCGTCGCGTAACTCAGGCAAGCCTTTAGTCGTTGGGTAATTGGATAATTTCCCCAAATTGTTGACTAAGGTTTCCAACACAAAGGCAGGCGGCTCATGCTTGGGTTCACCGATAGACAACATGATATCGGTAAGTTGCGCGGGCGCAGTTACAGCTGCTTTAAGTGCGGCAAGTTTTTCAAAGGGATAGGGGTGTAACAGGTTTAAATCCGGGTTCATGGTAACAGCTTGGCTCAGTTAAAGTTTATCGACGCGCTTATCCAGCTGCTCTCGTATTTCTTGCTGCAGTTTCTCGCATAATTGCGGGTCGCCCAAGGGTTTGCCATCGCTATCCACGATAAAAAAGATATCCTCTACGCGTTCACCCAAGGTTGCGATTTTGGCGTTAAGCAATTGAATGTCGAAATCCATGAAAATGCGGCCAATACAAGCGAGCAGGCCGGGGCGGTCAGGGCTGATTACCTCTAACACGCTGCAGTTGCGAATCGTATCGGTATTGAGCATGGTGCGTGTCGGCGAGGCAAAATATTTCAAGCGACGAGGTGTGCGGCGGCCGATAACTTCCCGGTAATTTTCATTCACCAGGCTGAGTTCATCGATCAGTGTTTGCTGGATTTTTTTGAGTAGCGCAGGGTTGTTGCCTAAAGGCTCGCCATTTTCATTGAGCACAAAAAAGGTATCAATGGTATAGCCGGATTTGGAGCTGTAAATCTTCGCATCCTGAATGCTGAGATTGGAGTTGCTCAATGCAGTCGCTGCTGCTGCAAAAACATTTTTCTGGTTTTTGCTATAGACAAAAATTTGGGTTGCCCCGGCTAATTCTTTGCTGGTAGTTTTTTTGATTAGTACTAGCGGTTTGTCGTCAGTGCGGGCTGCAATTGCCTCTGTATGCCATGCGATATCGACAAAGTTTTCACGCAGGAAGTAGTCGTCACCCATATCGCCCCAGAGTGCGAGCACCTGTTCTTTACTTAAGCCTTTGCGAGCAAGTTTGCGGATCGCCGCTTGCTGGGTTTCCTCAATTAAATCCTGTTTATCTACGTTGTTTTCCAAACCGCGGCGCAATGCGCGACGCGTATCCAGATATAAATTGCGTAATAAACTTGCGCGCCAGGTATTCCACAGTTCTTTATTGGTGCCGTTAATATCGGCCACGGTGAGGCAGTACAAATAATCCAGGTGCAGTTGGTCGCCTACGGTGAGGGCAAAGTTATGGATAACTTCCGGATCGGAAATATCCTGCTTTTGCGACACTTGTGACATCAGCAAATGCTTTTCCACCAACCAGCAAATCAAACGGGTTTCGCGTGGCGATATGCCGTGACGCACGCAGAATTCTTCGGCATCCACCGCTCCGAGAGTGGAGTGATCACCACCGCGACCTTTGCCGATATCGTGATACAAACCGGCAATATAAAGCAGTTCCAGTTTAGGCAGGCGGTTCATGATTGTTGCTGCAACCGGGAAATCTTCTTTGGCACTAGGCAGCAAGAAATTACACATGTTCTGCACAACTTTCAGTGTGTGTGCATCAACCGTGTAGATATGAAATAAGTCGTGTTGCATCTGACCGGTTACTTGGCCAAATTCAGGTAGGTAGAGGCCGAGAATACCGTAACGCGACATGCGCTTTAATTGCTCGACCAAGCCTGCGGGTTGTTGCAATAGCTTGATAAACAACTGGGTATTTTTTGGATTGGAGCGGAAGTTGTCATCAATCAAATGACGGCTTTCGCGAATCCAGCGGATTGTGGATGCCCGCACCCCGATGATTTGTGGGTTTTGTGCCATGAGCACAAATATTTCCAACAGCGCTGACGGGTTTTCCTCAAACACATAGGTGTGTGTTGCTTCGATAAAATTATCGCGCAATTGAAAGCGCTCATTAATCGACACTACAGTTTTGGTTTTGCCTTTTTGCAGAATGGCTTCAGACAAGAATTGCAGCACTACATCATTAAGTTCGCGTAGGGCGAGCACGGTGCGGTAGTACTTATGCATGAATTGTTCTACGGCCAAACCTTCTTTGCCATCGACATAGCCAAAGAATTTGGCGATCTCGCGCTGATAGTCAAACAAGAGGCGTTCTTCCGGACGCTTGGCGATCATGTGAAGCGCATAGCGCACTCGCCATAAATATTCTTCGCCAGAGTTAAGCAGGGAAAACTCTTCGTCAGTAAAAAAGCCTTTGCCTTCCAGTTGTTTGATCGTGCGCACACCAAAGTAACGTTTGGTTACCCAATTGATGGTTTGGATATCGCGCAAACCACCAGGTGCATTTTTAATATTGGGTTCGAGGTTGTATTCGGTATCGTTATATTTTTTGTGGCGATCCAATTGTTCCTGGTATTTTGCGCGGAAAAATTCTTCGATTGGCCAAATATGTTCAGGCGTCGATGCCTGTAATAACTCGTAACGTAGTGAAGGATCGCCCACTAAAGTGCGCGACTCCATAATATTGGTAGCGACGGTGATGTCTGTGCGCGCGATATCAATAGTTTGTTTAACAGTACGTACGCTGCTGCCAATTTCCAGGCCAATATCCCACAGCAGCGTGAGGAACTTTTCGATATTGTCTTTGCAGCTTTCGAATACTTCGGGGCTATGCAAAATTAACAAATCAATATCAGATCCCGGATGTAACTCACCACGACCATAGCCGCCCACGGCTTCAAGGCTGATATTGTCGGGCCATATGAATTGATGCCAGGCATAGTGCAGTACGCAGTCGACAAATAACGCGCGCTCATACACCAGGGTGCGGATGTCTTCGCCTTCTATAAAGCGACGGTTGGACTGGGTGCCGGCTGCATTAATCGCATCTTTAAATACGGTGATAATGGGTTGTTCGCCAAGGGCGCGACGGAAACGGCTTTGGTCAAAGAAAAATAATGGCCGTTCAAAGTAGGGGACTGCATTGATCGATATAGGGCCGTTAGGCTCTTGGGAAACTGGTGGTTGCGCCGCACTGGTGGGCTGGGCGGGTTTGTTGAAAACCCGCTTGAGAAAGTTGGGTAGGCTCATCACTTAAAAAACTTCGCCGGTACGTGCAGTTAGTACTTCCACTCCATCTTTGGTCACCACCATGGTGTGTTCCCATTGTGCAGAAAGGCGACCGTCTTTGGTCTCCACTGTCCAGCCATCGCTTTTCAACTTGGTTTGCGGTTTGCCTGCATTGATCATTGGCTCAATGGTAAAGGCCATACCTTCTTTTAATTCCATACCGGTGCCTGGGCGGCCGTAGTGCAGGATCTGCGGATCTTCATGAAATACCTTGCCGATACCATGGCCGCAATATTCGCGTACAACAGAGTAATAACTACCTTCGGCATGTTGCTGGATCACATGGCCGATATCACCCAGGCGACAGCCAGGTTTCACCAGTTTAATCGCCTTATACATGCATTCCTGGGTAATGTTGACCAAACGCTCGGCGTGTGGGGCAGGAGTGCCAACAAAGTACATGGCGCTGGTATCGCCGTGGTAACCCTCATAAATCACGGTGACATCGATATTGATGATATCGCCTGCTTTAAGGACTTTTTTGTCAGATGGAATGCCGTGGCAAACAACCTGATTGACCGAAGTGCAAATCGACTTTGGGAAACCGCGGTATCCAAGACAAGCTGGAATAGCCTTTTGCACATTCACTATATGGTCATGACAAAGCTTGTCCAACTCGGCGGTAGTTACACCGGGTTGGACGTGCGGGCCAATCATTTCCAGCACTTCAGCAGCCATGCGGCCAGCGATGCGCATTTTTTCGATTTCTTCAGGGGTTTTAATAATAACTGACATGAATTCTGACGATCTCTGGATGCTTCAGGATGTTAAGACACCGGCCATTCTAAACGATTCAAGTCCTTTTTGACTAACCAACCCTCCAGCCGAGTGTGGGCAAGTCATTCTTTATTGGAAAAGGTGAAAAATATTGCTTTATGCAAATGATAATTGATTGCATTTTTGATGAAGTGGCACTAGTTTTATCTTGTCGATCATGCGGCTCATGCCCTGCGGTGGGCCCATTAAACAAAGGAATTCGAACCTATGACTTACACGCTTCCCACTCTTGATTATGCATATGACGCTCTTGAACCGCATATTGATGCCAAAACCATGGAGATCCACCATAGCAAGCATCATCAGGCCTACATCAATAACCTGAATGCAGCAATTAAAGGAACGGAGTATGAAAGCTACAGTTTGGAGCGCTTGCTTGGCGATATTCAGTCTTTGCCTGAGAAGCTGCGCGATGCAATTCGCAACCATGGTGGCGGGCATGCAAACCACAGTCTGTTCTGGAAGGTGATGTCCCCAGCCGGTGGTGGTGCACCGACTGGCGCACTCGCTGCCGCAATCGACAGTCAATTGGGTGGGTTGGATGCGTTTAAGCAGGCCTTTACTGCCGCTGCACTCAGTCGTTTTGGTAGCGGTTGGGCGTGGCTCTCTGTGACTCCGGAAAAGAAACTGATAGTTGAAAATAGTGGCAACCAGGACAGTCCTTTAATGAGTGGTAATACACCGATCCTGGGATTGGACGTGTGGGAGCATGCATATTATTTGCTGTACCAAAGCCGCCGCCCGGAATACATAGCTGCCTTCTACAATGTTATCAATTGGCCTGAAGTTGAGCGGCGTTACCAGGGCGCATTAGCGTAAGGAGTGTAATGCGGATGGGGAATGCGACATCGGATGAAAATACGGGTTTAACCGCTGCTTTAATCAATTGGCTACGGGCATCGTTATTTCGCCGTACGCTAGGTCTGGTTATCAACCTGCTGGGGCTGGCAGTGTTGATCTACACCTCGTGGGGTGAACTGAGCCTGATGCCCAATGTGCGTGAGGCCTTGGGTGGTGGCTTTATTGCCGCTGGGTGTACAGCTCTCGGGGCAGTATCGATTTTGTGTTTTCACAATATTTCCGGTCGGACTCAGGATGGTTTGTTGGGGTTTGGAGCAGGCGTTATGCTTGCCGCCTGCGCCTTCTCATTGATTTTGCCCGGTCTGGAGGCGGCCAAAAATATAGGCATGAATGGTTGGCAGGCGGCCGGTACTATTGGTCTTAGTTTGTTTCTTGGCAGTAGTCTAATGCTGCTGATAGATAGTCGTTTGCCCCATGAGCATTTCATCAAAGGTGTGGAGGGGCCTGCGTCTGTTCTGCGTCGCACCTGGCTTTTTGTATTTGCGATTACCCTCCACAACTTGCCGGAAGGATTGGCGATTGGCGTTGCCTATGCCGGAGGTACTGCAGTTGGCGATGCGCTGATGACCGGGATTTCGATTCAGGATATTCCTGAGGGATTAGTGGTGGCGATAGCGCTGGTGGCTGCTGGTTATTCGCGTACCAAATCCATTTTAATCGGTGCTGCTTCTGGATTGGTTGAACCGATTGGTGCCGCTTTGGGCGCTGGCATTGTCAGTCATTCGGTTCTTTTGCTTCCCTGGGGTTTAGGTTTTGCAGCGGGTGCGATGTTGTTTGTGGTCAGTCATGAAATTATTCCTGAATCGCATCGCAAAGGGCATGAAATCTATGCGACTAGCGGTTTAACCGT
>DATIGS010000052.1:0-8638 GCA_035481425.1 Cellvibrio sp.
AAAGCTATAGCACCAGCGATCAGTTTTTGTTTCATCTTCATGAGTTCTTCCTCTAATTAATGGTCTTTACTAGTTAGTTTTGAGGCAGCTATTGATAATTCACACTAGCTTGAACGCAATATTGCAGTTACTACGCCAATATTATTTTTATATTTAAAATCAAAGCGTTATCGATTGAATACAAGATTGCATACACAAAATGAAACTAGCGACAGCACAAGCATGGTGCACAAAAACCAAGCGCGTCATGTAGACGCGCACCAAAACAACTCACTTAAAACGAATGACATATTCTTTAATCTTTTGCAGTTCCTCACGCGCACTTGTGCCCCCTTCACGCGCTGGCGGCTCGGCCAACTTGCGCAGCATCCATGCATTTATTGAAGCGACAGTCGCGCGTATTGACCAGGGCAGATACAACAGTAGCGCCACCAATACCGTCATCACGCCCAATAGGGTTTGCGCCGACAGATCTTCGTCCGCCAATTGCTTGCCCAACACAATCGCAAGCACCGGTGTCATCAGCGTAATAAGCGATACTGCGCTCGCCGACATACGCTGCAACACATAAAAAAACAAAGCGGCGCCCACCAGTGAACCGATAATCGCGAGATAGACAATTGCACCGGCCGATTTGGTCGATACCTGCTGCGGCACAACGCCATCCGTTAGCAACCAGACAGCCAATAATCCCGGCAGCGCAAAAATAAGCGCGCCAGTTGCCTGATGAAAAGCATCAACAGTTACTGCCTGTTGCTGGGTTAATTTTTTCACCCACACACTGCTGAAACTAAAGAGCAAACACGACAGCACAATTGCACCAATGCCATAAATAGAGCGCATATCAAATTGCATTTGGTGATAAAAAATAATTACCAACCCGACCAATGCCAACAGCAAAGCCAATACACGCCTAACCGTAAAAGGATTTTGCTTTAGCAACAGCAATGTCATCAGGCCAGTTGCAAATGGCGAGAGCGCAAAAATTACCGCCACTAAACCCGAAGGAATAAATTGTGCGCCCCAATAAACCACCGGCATATTCGGAAAAATGCCAATCGATGCCGCAAAATAAATGCGCGCATGTTGCCAATAAGTGGAGAGGGATTTTCGCAATATGCCATGGACCAGCAGTGCGATAGCTAACGCAATCGCCATACGCGATGCAGCAGCAGCGATAAAACTGAGACTATCGCTACTCCATTGAATAGCGAGGGGAGTCGTAGCCCAAATCAGCACGACAGAAAAATACGCAAATAACACAGCCACGGCATAACTCCTTATTGCCCAATGAGCAACCAGCAAGAGAATGACCGCAGCAAAAAAACTCAGTGAGCTGAAAACTCAGCACACCGAAAGCAAAAAACTGAAACCCTGATAAAACAAAAAGGCCGCAGTTTTTTATGCTGCGGCCTTTGTTTATAACGATTATTCAACTAATCAACAAATTCCGCCAAGCAACGCGCCATGACCACGCACCAAAAAATTGGTCGTAGTGCGGCGGCGCGCTTGGTGGAATTCATTTGGTACATAATTAATTGATCTAAGGTTATAAGGATTTGAAAAACTGAAGCGAGGTTAATTTAAATTCGATTCAGCCACAAGTCATATTTGCATTTTTTTTATTCAGTTGATTCACCTATACTCTCGCCCAGGTTTTTTATACACAAAAGTAATGACCAACAAAATGAAAAAATATCTGGTTGGCGGCGCTGTCCGCGATAAATTATTAGGTCGCCAGGTCACCGAACACGATTGGGTGGTGGTCGGCAGCAGCCCGGAACAAATGCAAAGCCTTGGCTTTACCCCTGTAGGTAAAGATTTTCCGGTATTTCTCCATCCACAAACCAAAGAGGAATACGCACTCGCGCGCACTGAACGTAAAACCGGAAAAGGTTATGGCGGATTCAGTTTTTATTGCGGCGAAGAAGTGACACTGGAAGATGATCTGATCCGCCGTGACCTCACCATCAATGCCATGGCCGAAGATGAACAGGGCAATTTCATTGACCCTTATCGCGGCCAACAAGATCTCAACGACAAATTATTGCGCCATGTGTCACCCGCATTTGCCGAAGACCCGGTGCGCATTTTACGCATCGCCCGTTTTGCTGCGCGCTATCACGCGCTGGGATTTAAAGTCGCGGATGAAACGATTGCACTCATGCAAACCATGGTCGCCAATGGCGAAGTAGATCATTTAGTGCCCGAGCGTATATGGAAAGAAACTGAACGTGCGTTGGGTGAAGCCAATCCGGAAATTTTTATTAGTGTGTTGCGATCATGCAATGCACTGGCGCGTTTGTTTCCTGAAATCGATGCACTCTTTGGTGTGCCGCAAACCGCTGCACACCATCCGGAAATTGATACGGGCGTTCACACATTGATGAGCTTGCAGCAAGCGGTGAAATTATCGTCGAGCACCTGCGTGCGCTTCGGCACACTCTTGCACGATCTCGGCAAAGCAAAAACACCCGCCGATGAATGGCCGCGCCATATCGCCCACGAAGACCGCAGCCTGCCACTGGTCAAGGCCTTGTGCGAACGCATCGCAACGCCGAAAGAATACAAAGATTTGGCATTGATGGTGGCGCAATGGCATACCCACTGCCATCGCGCGCTGGAATTAAAACCCGCCACCGTTTTAAAAGTATTGCAAGGGAATGATGCTTTTCGTCGGCCGGAGCGCTTCGAGCAATTTTTATTATGCTGCGAAGCGGATGCCCGCGGCCGCACCGGTTTTGAAACGCGCGAATATCCACAAGCAGAATATTTTCGTCGCGCACTGGCTGCAGCTCAAGCCGTCGATATGGCGGCAATCCAGGCGCAGGGAATTACTGGCAAAGCATTTGGTGATGAAGTTAATCGCCAGCGGTTACAAAATCTGCTTCAATTAAAAAACGTCAATTCAACACCACAAGCGTGACTTATAATTTTTCCGGCAAAAATCGCATCTTGTCGGAAAATTCATTTGTAAGTAATGCAGAGGTACGCATATGCCCACCACATCAGCCGTCACATCAACCACTACTCCTAAAGTAGCCTTGGTAACCGGGGCCGCCAAGCGCATAGGCGCAGAAATTGCGCGGCAGTTACACAAGGCAAATTTCAATTTGGTGATTCACTACCACCAATCAAAAAACGCGGCGCAAGAATTAGTCGATGAGCTTAATGAAACGCGAGCCAATTCAGCGCTAGGTATAGCCGCGGATCTTAATAATTTGGCAGCGGTCACCCAACTGGCAGAACAAGCGCAACAGCAATGGCAGCGAATCGATTTATTGGTTAACAATGCGTCCAGTTTTTACCCGACACCGATTGGCGACACCAGCGAAGACGATTGGAATCAACTTATCAATTCAAATCTCAAAGCACCTTTTTTTCTTGCCCAGTCGCTTGCAAAAACGCTCAGCGAGCACCATGGCAGCATTATCAATATCGCCGATATTTATGCCGAGCGCCCGCTGCTAAAACACAGTGTTTACTCTATCGCCAAAGCCGGTAATGTGATGCTCACAAAAACATTGGCACAAGAGCTGGCACCGCTGGTGCGCGTCAATGGCATAGCACCCGGCGCCATCCTCTGGCCGGACGACACGCACAAAAAACCCGAAGATAAATTATCTGACGAAAACAAAGAAAAAATGCTCGCCAAAATTCCCCTTCAACAACGTGGCCACGAGCAAGATATAGCACGCACTATTTTATTTTTAACCAATGACGCACCTTATATCACCGGCCAAATTCTTAACGTCGACGGTGGGCGGTCAATTACTAACTAGAACAAGGCAGCGATAACCTATGATAAGAACACAATTACTCACCGCTGCGGGTGAATGGCTTACCGGTAGCGATGAATTGGTGGCACGCTGGCGCGCAGAGCAAAGCGGTTTTATCTGGATTGATCTGGTTGGCGAAAATCCAAAAGAAGAAAAAGAATTTTTACTTTCCATGCACTGCCATCCATTGGCAATTGAAGATGTACAGCGCTTTCGCCATCCCCCTAAAACTGAAACCTTTGAAAATTACACGCTCATTCTCTATCGCGGTATTACCGAGTTCAACAAAGACCTCACCATCCAGCAGATGACGATTGCGCTCTTTGCCGGCGACCGCTGTTTAATCAGTTGTCACCCGCGTCATTCGATGGGCATCACTCACTATTGGGAAAACGCACAACAGGAAAATTTGCTGGTCAGCCCCGGCCTGCTCGCCTCGCGCATTATGCGTTTTTCGATTGGCCGCTATCTGGAAGCCATATTGGCATTCGAGCCTTCGCTCACCGAGCTTGAAGATGCCATGCTGGAAAAACCCAATGACGAAGTCATGCGGGAACTGATTAGCTACCAATCGCGCCTGCGCAAACTTAAACGCATTTTCAGTTACCACGAAAAATTGGTAACCAACTTACTAAAAGATATTCCCCAGCGCTTGATCGATGAAGATGGCGATATAGAACACGGCCTGCAGGATTTATTCGAGCGATGCGAACGCCTGCATGGCCTGTGCACTATGTACTATGAAATTTGCGGGGACTTAATCAACGGCTATTTATCCATTAGCTCGCATCAGCTAAACAACACCATGCGCGTCCTGACCGTGATTACCGCGATATTTGTTCCACTGACCTTTATCGCCGGTATTTACGGGATGAACTTCGATAATATGCCGGAACTGCATGATCCCAACGGTTATTTTTATACACTCGGGGGAATGTTAGTGATTGCAGCAGGCTTTGGTGTGGTTGCGTTTAAAAAGTGGCTTTAACTAAACTCTTTACGCGTTAGAAATTATTTTGCCTTGCCACTCAAAATCAATCGGCCACAGGGACTGTGAAGCCTGGTCGTAATCAGCCCATAAGTCGCTATAACTTTTTTCTAATTGTGGATGCAAAACCTGCGGGGCAATTTCCGCTAGAGGCAGGAGCACGAAGGCATTTTTCGTAATTTCAGCGCGCGGCAATTCAACGCCTCCGTCAACACCAACAAAATTACCATAGGTCAAGATATCAATGTCCAGCGTACGCGGGCTGAATTTTGGCCCACTGCGCTTGCGGCCGTTTTTATCTTCAATGCGCTTCAATGTTTCCGATAATTCAGCGATAGATAAATCAGTATCAGCACCTACCACCAAATTAAAAAAGTTGCTGCCGTCAAAGCCAACCGATTTGCTTTCATACACCGAAGAAATTCGCAACTCGCCCAGCAAGATCGCCAATGCATCCAGCGCCGCCGCAATATTTTTATGGCGCTCCACGTTGCTGCCCAGGCTTAAATAAATTGCCGTCATTCTGGCAGGGCTCCCGGTTTTGCGCCGCGCTCAATAATTAAACCTACATCGCGCGCGCCGCGAATCGCACCCGGCTTACTCAGGCGCAAACGCAGCCAAGGTACAGCAAATTCGGTGCGAATCATTTGCGCAATTTCTTCAGCAAGCGTTTCGACCAGCAGCGCGTTGCGATTTTCCACATAGGCAATCAAGCGTTTGGATACTGCCTTATAGTTCAACGCGTATTGGATATCGTCAGTTGCGGCCGCCTTGCGAATGTCACTCGCCATTTCCAGATCGATACTCACGGTCTGGCGCACTTCGCGCTCCCAGTCGTAAATACCGATAATTGTGTCGATACGTAAGTCGCGGATGTAAACAATATCCATAAAAATTTTCTTTTAAAGAGGAGAGAGTGTGTTGAGTGGCCAGCGCGCCTTGACGTTAATCGCCAAACCTTCGTGTTGCCCGGCAAGTAACCGCTGGCAGCCAGCGTATGCAATCATGGCGCCGTTGTCGGTGCAAAATTCATGGCGGGCATAAAATACTTTCGCGCCGATTTTGGCGAGGCTAGCATCCAGGTCAGCGCGCAATTTTTTGTTGGCTGATACACCGCCGGCAATCACCAGCGTTTTCATTCCGGTTTGCTCAAGTGCGCGCTTGCATTTGATCACCAGCGTATCAACAACCGCCGATTGGAATGCAGCCGCAATATCGGAGCAGGTTTGGTCATCAGGCAAACCATTCGCCTGTTTATTCGCATTCACCGTCGTAAGGGTCGCGGTCTTTAAGCCGCTGAAGCTGAAATCCAAACCGGGGCGATCAACCATAGGGCGCGGGAATTTAAATCGGGTTTCATTACCCAGTTCGGCCAGTTTGGCGATTTGCGGGCCGCCCGGATAATCCAGGTCGAGCATTTTGGCAGCCTTATCAAAAGCTTCACCTGCCGCATCATCAATAGATTCACCCAGCAATTCATACACACCAATTGCGTCAACTTTCACCAGCTGCGTATGCCCGCCCGACACCAACAGGGCAACAAATGGAAATTCAGGGGGATTATTTTCCAACATGGGGGCGAGCAAATGCCCCTCCATATGATGGACCCCTATAGCGGGGACACCCCATGCATAGGCCAGTGAACGTCCCATAGATGCACCCACCATCAGGGCGCCGACTAACCCCGGGCCGGAGGTATAGGCAATGGCATCTATATCCTTTGCAGTAGAACCGCTGGCTGCCATCACCTCATTAATGAGTGGCAACAGTTTGCGTACGTGGTCGCGCGAGGCCAGCTCCGGCACCACACCGCCATATTCGGCGTGAAGCGCAATCTGGGTATAAAGAGTATGCGCCAACAAGCCTAGCTCACTGTCGTAAACCGCAACCCCTGTCTCATCGCAGGATGTTTCCAACCCAAGTACGCGCATAACCAACCTCTAGCCCCTATACCATAGGAGGCAATAACCAATTCAGGGCGGCTATGATAAAGGCTGGCACCTTGAAAACCCAGCACCATCACAAGTGCAAGGTTGCGGCTGCCATAAGAAGTGTATAGAATCCGCACCCCTCGGATACTTCACCGTGTTTATCCATAGGTGCCTATCCTCAAGACATCATTTATTAGCTCTCTTTTTAAAGGTAACAGCATGCCTTCAGTAAAACTTAAAGAAAACGAACCATTTGACGTAGCTCTGCGCCGCTTCAAGCGCGCCTGTGAAAAAGCGGGCATTTTGGCTGACGTTCGCGCTCGCGAATGCTATGAGAAGCCAACCACTATTCGTAAGCGTGATGCAGCTGCAGCGGTTAAGCGTCATGCTAAAAAGGTACAACGCGAATCTAAAAAGTTTACCCGTCTGTACTAAGTTATTTGCTGCCACCAATGTTGGCAGTCAGTATTAGTTTGACCGGTTCCGCTCGTTAGTCTGTTTGCATCTGTCAATTAACGAGTTGTGCGTTCCACTCCTGTACCCAAATTGATTACTCAATAAGCGGTGATTCATGAGTCAACCAACGCTAAAAGACCGCATAAATGATGCCTTAAAGACCGCGATGCGCGCGAAAGAAAAAGAGCGCGTCGCGGTTTTGCGTCTTGTGATATCTGAATTCAAGAAAATCGAAGTCGATGAACGCATCGAGGTGGATGACGCCCGCGCTTTAGCTGTGTTCGACAAAATGGTCAAACAGCGTCGCGATTCAGAACAGCAGTATCGCAACGCCAATCGCCCTGAACTCGCCGAGCAAGAAGCCTACGAAATCACTGAAATCCAGGTCTTCCTCCCTGCTGCACTGACCGCCGCCGAACTCGACGCTATAGTAGTAAAAGCACTGGCCGATTCCGGGGTAACTGAGGCGCGCGACATGGGCAAAGCCATGGCGCTGATCAAGCCGCAGGTACAAGGCCGCGCCGATATGGGCGATGTGAGCAAATTGCTCAAAGCCAAGTTGAGCAACTAGTCGCCGGCTGCTAGCTTCTAGCCATACCTTCAGGCGACACTTTCATGGCCGGACTTATCCCCCAAAGCTTTATCGATGACATGCTCGACCGCCTCGACATAGTCGATGTGGTCGATAGTCGCGTTAAGCTGCGTAAAACCGGTAAAAATTACAGCGCCTGCTGCCCCTTCCACGACGAGAAAACCCCTTCCTTCACCGTAAGCCCGGAGAAACAGTTCTACTATTGCTTTGGTTGCGGTGCGAGCGGCAATGCTCTTGGCTTTGTGATGGACTATGAGCGACTCAACTTTCCCGAAGCAGTCGAATCCCTCGCACGCCTGACCGGCCTGGAAGTTCCGCGCGAGGTACAAACCGAAGCCCAGGAAAAACGTGAGCAGGAAAAGCGCAGCATTTACACTTTGCTTGAAAAAGCCGATGGCTTTTATCAGCAGCAATTGCGCCATCACCCCAGCAAACATCTCGCGGTCAATTACCTGAAAAATCGTGGACTGGATGGCAAAACCGCCAAAACGTATGGCGTCGGCTTCGCCCCGCCTGGCTGGGACAACCTGCTCAAAACCCTGGCTACCAATGATGAAGACAAACATCTGCTGATCGAAGGCGGCATGCTGATTCATCAAGAGCAGGAAAAGAAACTTTACGACCGCTTCCGCCACCGCATTATGTTCCCCATCCGCGACACCCGCGGGCGGGTAATCGGCTTTGGTGGGCGAGTGCTGGGCGACGACAAACCCAAATACCTCAATTCGCCCGAGACACCGGTTTTCCACAAAGGCCAGGAACTTTACGGGCTCTTTGAGGCGCGCCTCGCCTATCGCGAATTACCGCGCCTGCTGGTAGTCGAGGGTTATATGGACGTGGTGAGTCTGGCGCAGTTTGGCATCAGCTATGGCGTAGCCACCCTTGGTACAGC
>DATIGS010000053.1:0-20614 GCA_035481425.1 Cellvibrio sp.
CGGCCAATGATGTGCTGACAATCAAGAATTTACCGCCGTCATTAAAGGCGCGCCTGATAAAGCATTTAAAAGAGTCTCAATAATCGATGACATCTATTTTGAGGATCTTTACTTTGATCCATTCAACTATTACGAAAACCATACCGCCCTATAACTATATAAACTAAACATCCACTTGAAAAAGAAGACGACTGGTCATATATTTACACCATGAGCAAACGCGAACTGAAAAAAGATCATCTCCTTGATGCTGGCCTGAAAGTCATGGCCACTCGTGGCTACAACGGTACCAGCATCCAGGACATAGTCAACGCCGCCAATGTCCCCAAGGGTTCTTTCTATACCTACTTCAAGAGCAAAGAAGACTTTGCCATTGAAGCACTGGAGAAAGTAGCCGAAGAGCGCATGATCCAAAATCGTCATTTACTTGGCGACCGCAGTATTTGCCCACAGGAGCGCCTAACCCGCTTTTTTGTAGAAAATATCGGCGGCTGCGAAGAAAATCTCAATGGTGGCTGTTTCCTCGGCAACATGTGCCAGGAAATGTCGGAGTCCAGTGAGGCAATACGGATCAAAGTGCGCCAGATGCTGCGTAACAGCACTCAGTCAATTGAGGATGTATTGGAGGAAGCAAGGATTAAAAATGGGCTCAAAAGCCATCTGCCATCCCCAATATTGGCAGAGTTTTTATTCAACGCCTGGGAAGGCACATTAATGCGTATGAAAGCATCCAAGTGTCGTGAACCGCTCGATGCATTTTTAACCGTACTACCCGAGCTTTTTGCTAAACCCCAAAATTAAACCTTACCGTTCCTCTGACAAATGCCGATACCGGCATTTTTGTCTCATAATAATAAGATGACCAGTCAGTTTTAGTATGCAGGATTGAATCGATATTTTTCGAGGCGGCTTTTGTTCGCCTCTTTTTTGAAACAAAAACAAGACGACTGGTCACTTATCTCCGTAAGAGAACAGACATTAACACCCAAGGTAGCCACAGAGAAGGAGTTACCTCCATGCAGCAACATGATCATCATATAAATTCCATCAGGAATCCCCGCTCCACAGCGTGGTTTTGGCTGGTGGAGCCTTTAGCGCTCTCGTTTTTCGTTATATCCCTTCTAATTAGCATCAACAGCCTGGCTTGGGCGGGCCAAGAAGCCTATCTCGCACAGCAACAGCCTGAATGGTTACAAGTTGCCGAATTAGTTGAGGATGAAAAACAACCCTTGTTACATCTGCAAGATCACCCAACCAAACCCTCTAGCAGCTGGGCCTTCGCATTTGATAACGATGTGTTAGTACCCGGCCACCGCGATCAGGACTACACCTATGGCCTTAACTTTACGCAAACGGGTAAAAGCGCCAGCACAGCCAGTCTCACCCTAAATAAACCATTGGTTGCGATAGATAACTGGATTGGTTTTGGACGTTCGACATTAAGCACCCAGGAAACCTTTAGCCGTGAAATTGGCGCCTTTGGTTTCACTCCCGAGGACATTACGGTGAGCGAGCCTAATCCAAATGATCGCCCCTATGCCAGCCTGGTTTATCTATCCAGCTCACGGGAGCAAGTAGATTTAGTGGATAACGTCGCCTGGAAAAGCACTCTCACTGTTGGCGCACTAGGGTTGGGAGTAGTCGGCGAGTTACAGAATCTCGCACATGAAATCACCAGCGGTAAAACCGCGCAAGGATGGGACAACCAAATTAGTGATGGGGGAGAATTGACCGGCCGTTACGTGATAGCACGACAAAAATATTTCGACAGTTTTTCTGAAAATGTCGAGGTAAAAAGTACAGTGCAGGCCTCGGTGGGTTATCTAACGGAAGCAAGCTGGAGCTTGAGCATGCGCACCGGCAGAATCCATAGCCCTTGGGCATCGTTTAACCCTGAATTGGCGAGCTACGGTGAAAAGTCATCCTATTCCAGCAACGCAAAACCTGTCAGTGAACGTTACTTTTGGGCAGGCGTTGCTGTTAAAGCGCGCGCGTACAACGCGTTTTTACAAGGACAGTTTCGCGACAGCGTCGTCACCTACGAACACAGCCAACTAAATCCATTATTGGTCGAGGCTTGGGCAGGCTACACCTTCGCATTCAAACAAGGTTATCGCATTAGCTATGTGTTGCGCGGACACAGTTCTGAAATTAAAGAAGGTGCAGGAGACCGAAATTTATTGTGGGGTGGAATTATTATTGCTCGCAGTATTTAGTAGCGGGATTAGTGAAAAAATACAGGCATTGTTAAAACGATTCTTGATCGCTGGTTTTTAACAATGCCTTAAATAGCACCTTAATTATTTCAATAGTGCCGAATCCAAGGTGTCTATTTTGGGACCAATTAGACGCTCCACACTTTTTTGCAAGTCCGCTAGTGACACCTTACGAATTACCATCAGTTCTTGTGTGACATCATCGATATTGTGTTTATTACCACTGCGCTTGCGGATCTCTCTATCCAACTCATCCAACAACACCACTGCGCGCGCAGTAACCGGACCAGTGGATTTACTTTTACGCAGATGCTTTACCTCAGCACCCCACTTGCCCAAGCCTTTAATGATCTTGCTACGACGCGATTTGGTCATACCGTTTGCGCGATACAACAATTCAAACGAATAAAATTCAGCAAGACCTTCTGCAATCCAATCGTCATTGGTTTTACTCGTTGTCGCCCCACTAATACGGGTCACCATGTGCGTTAATTCATGCAACAGTGGACTGGTACCATTTTCACTCACCAATGGGCGATCGGCATGCAAAAACAAAGAATTGGACGCTGAAAGCCCGCCGCGCCACATTGGATCACCAGCCCCAACGACCAGTAATTTCTCTGGCGTCTTTTCAAATGCTTTATGCAATTCAGGCCACACAAAATTAAAGAAAGTAAGTGCATCCATGCGTTTGAAATGTTCTCCTTTAGGTGCACTGACAGCGATTGATGTCTTGGAAATAGTCGCACGCCGTGTACCTACCTTCCCTGCAATCATCCAACCCGTCGGACGGTCAAAACGGCGTTCGGGATTATCAATTGAAAATGTATTGCCTTTCTTTCGTGGCCAACCCGTTTCAATACCGCTCCAACCCTCCGGCAAAATAACTTCCAACACAGCTATCGAATATGCGCCGGGTGCCTCGAAGGTATGTATGGCGGGGATAAGGTCGTCGCCACGAAAAATTGCCCAATCATTCGTCACTCTCGAATCGAACCCTCCAGGATCACGCTCGTTCGTGAGCTTTACGAAAAATGATAATTGCGACTCTCCAGAGGGGAGATCCCAATTCACCTGTTTATCATTAAAAGTTAATTTTCCATTCGCGCGAATATTGGAATAGATTCCCCGACTGTTATTAAACCGTACACGCTTTAGCAGCTCGCCCTTGTCGACACTGATAACAACCAAAGCACCCTGTTTAGAATGATCGAGCGTCACTTTATAATTCAGTTCGTAAGCAAGCAGCTCATCAGCAGCATTTGTCTGAATCGCCATCAACATCAAAACGAACAAACAGAATACGCTGTAGACAGATTGGTGTTTTTTTGAAAAAAATCTCATATCCGAGAACCTCGAAAGAAATAGTCGCCCTGTAATGCAGTGTACTGCAATTATAGACCTAGCGTTATTAACCTAAACTGATTGATGCCAAGCAAAAAGAAAATCAAACCATTAATTTAATAGTCAATTTCCTACAAACAATTACGATTTTTACGACTACTACACCATCTTTAGATAATTGATAGTCATCACCACAAGGAAGTAACGCAACGGATGCACACAGGAAGGAACTTGTATGTGGATTAATAAGGAATAATCCAATCAAGGAGAAGCACGCGAAGGAACAACAAGCAATTATGTCGATGTATGTATTAATAAACAGCATCGAGCTGCAAAAAAAGCCCTATCCACTCGGAGAGACACATGGAATGTGCGACAGATGAATACTGTTCAACTAAATTTGTAGCAGGACGCGATTCAAATTTAAAGTTATTCAGCCTGACAGTGGTTGTACAATTAGGGGGGCTTCCAGATAGAAGCCCCTATTTTTTAACCTAAGTGATGTTGGTGCACATAAAGCACCGCATGAAGAATAAAAGCTTAATCAGGGAAGAGATGGATTAAAAATTATCGCTAAGGAATTTTTGAGCCAAACGCGCGGCGTCGCTACTACCTGCTGCCACCTCTGACAACAGCGATTTTGCTTTAGCCTTATCACCCATCAAAAAATAAACCTTACCCAAGTCAAGCTGAGCATCAGGTACTTTGGCAGCACTGGGGAAATTAGCAATCAATTCAGTAAACCAAGTCTTTGCTTGAGGATAATCCTTTTTGAGCATTGCAATCTTACCTAACCAGTAATGACTGTTACTCGCAAAGTCCCCACTGGGAAAACGGTTTAAATGCTCTTTAAAAGCAGCTACAGCGCCGTCAAAATCTTTTTGATTCAGTAAATCGTAGGCCGCTTTGTAAACATCGCTTTCACTAGCAGAGTCGGACAACGTTGATGATGCAATGGGAGCTTCAACAGTATTAGTTGATTGCGTATTTTCGATACGAGAAGGAGTTACAGCAGAAGTTGAACCACCACCGCCTGATAAGCGTCGGTCGAGATCCATATAGTTATCTAACTGCAATTGTTTAAGCTGTTTCAGCTCATAAGATTGCTCTTCAAGTAGACCACGTAATACCGTTACTTCTTCTTGGAGGGCACGAATTTGGGAGTAGACATCAGATTCAGCAGAGGCAGGCAAATCGGTTTGAGCCACCCCAGAGCGGACGCTCTGGGGTGAAGACTCAACAACCCGTACTTGTGCCTGTAAGACTGGAGCCGAAGCAATTAAGGCGACAGCAAGCAGATTTTTAAGCATACGGGCTTAGACTCTTAGTACTTAACTTCTACACGACGGTTTTGAGCCCAAGAAGCTTCGTCGCTACCAGTAGCAACTGGTTGTTCTTCACCGAAGCTAACAACTTCCAGAGATGAACCGTTAACACCTTGAGTTACGAGGAAATCGCGCACAGCGTTAGCACGCTTCTCGCCCAGCGCCATGTTGTACTCGCGTGAACCACGCTCGTCAGCATGACCTTCCAGACGTACTGCAACTGAAGCACCTTTCAGTTTGTCAGCGTGAGCCAACAAAACAGCGCGGCTTTCAGCAGTCAAAGAGTACTGATCGAAGTCGAAGTAAACAACGTTTGACAATGTAGCTTCTGAAGCTGAAGTATCAGTAACAGCAGTACCGGTAGTAGGAGCTTCGGTTTTGTTGCTATCGCTGCTTGAACAGCCAACCAGGAAAGACATAACAACAGCCAATGTAAGACCTTGCTTAAGTGCCTTGGTGATCATGTGTGTGTAACTCCAATGAAGTTTTGATCTGTTTTACGTGGGATTTAGTTAAAGAATGGCGACCATGCGGGTTCCCGCACATCACCCTGTTTTGGAGGCTGGAGGATTTTGACACGTGCGTCGAGTGACACAGCAGCCAACACTCCTTTACCGCCAGAACGAGTCGCATACATAAGCATAGCGCCATTGGGCGCTATAGTAGGCGATTCATCCAAACTTGTCTCGGACAAAATGCGTAAATTGCCAGATTTTATGTCCTGAGCAGCAATATGATAGGTGGTTCCTGGGCGCTTGTTCAACATAACCAAGCTTTTGCCGTCAGGAGACACGCGAGCACGCGCATTATAATCACCGTCAAAAGTTACGCGCTCTTGTTGCATGCTCGCCAGATTAACCTGATAAATCTGCGGCTTCCCACCACGATCGGAGGTAAAAAATAAAGAAGCGCCATCTGCAGCCCACGAAGGCTCATGATCAATAGCGAAATGATTTGTCACACGAGTTAATTGTCGCGTCAAAACATTCATGACATATATTTCAGGGTTGCCGTCTTTAGATAATGCCATCGCCAACTTTTGACCATCCGGAGACCACGAAGGTGCACCATTTAAACCACGGAAATTAGTCATCTGCTGGCGTCTGCCAGTTGCAATATCCTGAATATATATCGCGGGTTTGTTGTCTGCCTCAAATGATACATAGGCTACACGTTGCCCATTGGGAGACCATACTGGTGATAAGAGTGGATAGCGTGACTCCAACAATAAGCGCGGGCGGAAACCATCGATATCTGACAACATCAGACGATACTTTTGGGGTTTTTTAAAGGCCTCAACATAAATCAACTTGGTAGAAAAAATGCCGCGAATCCCGGTAATGGTTTCATAAACCTTGTCACTAATGTGATGCGCCATATCCCGCAGTTGCGCCTCTGTCCCATCCACTGTCAACTTGGCAAATACACGCTTTTGTTGCACGACATCAAACAACTCATAGCTCGCATAATAACGGCCAGCTTGTTGTGTAATTGAACCGATCAATAAATACTCAGAACCAAGTGCTTTCCAATCGCGATAGTGAACCTCTGCTTCAGTGCGAGGAAACGACAACATACGCTCCGGATCGGTAGCTTCAAATTGCCCGGAAAATTCCAAATCATTACCTACGATTTTGCCGATATCTTCCGGCAAGCGGCCGCCTGTCCACGCAAAAGGGACTACTGCGATCTTGGTAGGGTTATCGACCCCCTTGGTAACGAAGACAATGTTCTGGGCGTTTGCAGAAATCGCAAACACAAACAGAAATGCGCTAATTATGTATCTCACTGGCGTAAATCCTCTGGATTAAAGGCAAATTGGAAACGACGAAAATTTCTTTCAAAGACATCTATGGGTACATCTTTGATTTCAACAAAGCGTTCGACTTTTTTGATCGCCTGTTCAGCCGCATTATCAAATGCAGCATTCCCACTGCTTTTTGCAAGCTGGACACCGATAACCTGACCATTAGGCAGCATATCTATATTAAATACAGCCACCATTCCGGCGCGTGCTGATGGAGGTCGACTCCAGTTTTGGGCAACGCGTTCCGATAATAATTCGTTGTAACTTTTAACATTTGCTGCATCATTAGATTCAGCTATATGTTTTTCCTGTTCCTGACGTGCAGCCTGGATGCGGCGCTGCTCTTCTTTAGCTTCCTGCTCGCGTTTGGTTTTCTTCAAGGCCTCCGCTTTCCGTTGGGCCTCCTCTTCTGCCTTTTTCTTTTTTTCAGCTTCTGCTTTTGCTGCTTTGGCTTTAGCTGCTTTTACCTGTTCATCTTTAATTTTTTGTTGCTTCTGCTTTTCAGCCTCTGCTGCTTTGGCCTGCTGTTCTTTTTGGCTTTGTACTAATGCCTCCGCCTCTTTGCGGCGCTGCTCTTCCTGTTTTTTGTTGTTTTTCAAATCTTCATACGCTTTTGAATCCAATATCTGCTCTTTGGTTTGCTGTGGAGCAGCCTTGGCTTTAGGCTGGAGATCGACAAGGGTGGCGGTTACATAGTGTGGCTTGTAGGGCTCCTCTTTCGATTTAAAAAAGTCCCAATTACCTAAAAAAAGAACCAGCAACGTACCGTGTAAAAAAACACTCAGGAACGTTGGCAGTGAAAAAGATTTTTCCAACTTCATAAAAAACCTAGCGCGGTGGCTCCGTAATCAAGCCCACAGACGGCGCTCCCGCCAGTTTTAATTCGCCCATTAAATTGACGATAACACCATACTCAACTTTTTTGTCCCCTTGGACAAAAACCAGCGTATTGGGCTTTTCCGCCAGGACTTTACTGACAATGGATTTAATTTCGGCTAGTGGACGTGGCTTTTCCGGATCTCCAGCGAGGTCAATATAAAATCCACCATCAGCTTTTACGGAAACGGTGATGGGCTCATCCTCTTTACTCTCAACTGGCTCTGATGCGGCCTGTGGCAACTCTACCTTAATACCTTGGGTCATCATGGGGGCGGCAATCATAAATACGATTAGCAACACCAACATCACATCAATCAGCGGAACCACATTGATTTCCGCTTTCAATTTCTTTTTTACCGGTGGTCCAAATCCAGACATGTTTTTAACCTGTTTCTTAAGCGACGTAAAACAGCGTTATTTGCTGTGAACCTGACGATGCAGAATTGCAGAGAATTCTTCTGCAAATGTACGGTAATTGGCCAGCAAGTTTTCTGCACGGGCGGAAAACTTGTTATAAGCCAATACTGCAGGGATAGCGGCAAACAAGCCCATGGCTGTCGCAATCAGTGCCTCAGCAATACCCGGTGCAACAGTTGCGAGACTTGGCTGCCCGGCATTCGAGATATCGAGAAAGGACACCATAATGCCCCACACAGTACCGAACAGGCCTACATAAGGACTTACTGAAGCCACACTGGCAAGAAATGGCAAATTCTCTTCCAGCTTCTCCTCTTCTCGTGCCAAGGCTACACGCATGGCACGCTGTGACCCTTCCATTATCGCGTCCGAATCTGCGCCCGCTTGTTGGCGCAAACGGGTAAACTCTTTGAAACCTGCGCGGAAGATATTTTCTATTCCCTCGGCGACCTCATTGCGACCATTACCTTGACGATACAACTGGTTCAGATCAATACCTGACCAAAATTGCTTTTCAAAAAAGCCGAATGCCGATGCAGCTTTGCGTTGATAGATTTCGCGCTGAAAAATCATGACCCAGGAAATGACCGATGCCAAAAATAAACTCAGCATGACCATTTGTACTAAAAAGCTGGCCTCAAGGATGAGGTGCAGTATCGAGAGGCTTTGCTTGGCTTCTGGCATAGTATTAATTAACTCTTACTGTTTGACTGTGGAAAAAATGTTCGAGCTGGTGATGCATAGCAGCCGGAATCGCGTTTGGCTTCATAGTGACGGCGTCAACACAGGCAATGCGGATCAACCCTTCACATAGCAACTCTTCGCCACGTAACACTTGCTGCTTAAATTCAACATAAGTGCGCGCTAATTTTTCGATTTGCGCCGTTATATGCAACTGGTCATCGAGACGCGCGGATCGGTGGTAGTTAATTTGGGCTGCATGAACAACCAATAACAAGCCGCCATCCAAAATAGCGGGCTTATGATAGCCCAAACTACGCAAAAATTCTGTACGACTACGCTCCATGTACTTGAGATAATTGACGTAATAAACGATACCGCCCGCATCCGTGTCCTCAATATAAACCCGCAGCGGGATACTAAACTGTTGCATAAACAAACTAATCCGCTGAATCCTGCAAGCGTTTTGGTATCGGCATACCAAAATATAAATACGCATTATTGGTTAATATTCGACCGCGCGGTGTGCGCGCCATAAAACCCTGTTGTATCAGATATGGCTCTATTACATCCTCAATAGTTCCGCGATCCTCACTAATTGCCGCGGCGAGACTTTCAACGCCGACCGGTCCACCATCAAAATTATTCAGCATCGCCGTCAACAACCGACGATCCATATGATCAAAACCACGCTCGTCGACATTGAGCATATTCAATGCACTATCAGCCATTTGTGCTGTGACAATGCCATTACCTTTTATTTCGGCGTAATCGCGTACACGGCGCAACAATCGATTGGCGATGCGCGGTGTACCACGCGAGCGCTTGGCGACTTCGGCAGCGCCCTCTATATCCATACTCACCCCCAATAACGCAGCTGAACGTGCAACTATATGGGTGAGATCGGCGACATTATAAAACTCCAAACGCTGAACGATACCAAAACGATCGCGCAATGGTGATGTCAATAAACCTGCGCGTGTAGTAGCGCC
This sequence comes from Cellvibrio sp., assembly GCA_035481425.1. Lineage (GTDB taxonomy): Bacteria > Pseudomonadota > Gammaproteobacteria > Pseudomonadales > Cellvibrionaceae > Cellvibrio. The sequence goes on from DATIGS010000053.1 coordinate 9,662, forward strand.
AACCAAAGTAAATTGCGGCAGATCCAACTTAATCGAGCGCGCCGCCGGACCTTCGCCGATCATGATATCAAGCTGAAAATCCTCCATTGCCGGATACAAAATTTCCTCAACCACAGGGCTCAAACGATGGATTTCGTCGATAAACAACACATCGCCTGGTTCAAGGTTGGTTAATAACGCCGCCAAATCCCCCGCTTTTTCCAGGACGGGACCAGATGTACTTTTCAAAGAAACATTCATTTCATTGGCGATGATATTGGCAAGCGTAGTTTTGCCCAAGCCTGGAGGTCCAAACACTAAAGTGTGATCCAACGCCTCGCCGCGTTTTTTAGCAGCGCCGATAAAAATTTCCATTTGTTCGCACACGGCAGGTTGGCCGACATAATCGGCGAGCGATTTGGGGCGTACCGTGCGGTCCAAATGATCTTCACGCTCTTTGGCAGCGGGGGCAATCAGGCGATCGGTTTCAATCATCGTTTTAAGTCCTGGGAATTATCCGGTGCAAAATTTATCCGGCAATCGCGCGCAATGCCATACGAATAAGCTCTTCGCTTTTCGCATCCGGTTTTTGTTTGGCTGCCAGTGAAATCATTTTAGCGGCATCCACAGGTTTGTAGCCGAGGGCAATCAGGGCGCTCTCCGCTTCCGCGAAAACATCGTTGTCAGTAGCGATATTCTGAATTTCGCTATGCGCCAACAAATCGCTCTGCGGCATATCCCAGTTTTTCAAGCGATCGCGCAATTCGATAACCAAACGCTCGGCGGTTTTTTTGCCGATACCCGGCACTTTGGTGAGCGCAGTGATGTTGTCATCGCGCACGCAGCGCGCAATATCGTCTGCTTCCATGCCCGATAAAATCGCAATCGCCAATTTGGGACCAACGCCATTCACCTTGATCAGGGTGCGAAATAGCGAGCGATCGCGCTGCTCAGAGAAACCAAAAAGTTGATGCAGATTTTCGGTGATCGATAAATGGGTATGTAACACCACTTCATGACCGAGTGACGGCAGGCGATAAAACGTAGTCATGGGTGCTTGCACCTCATAACCGACGCCTTGTACATCCAGCAATAAATAAGGCGGTTGCTTTTCCAGCAGGACTCCACGCAAACGTCCGATCATAAAATCCACTTTCCTGTATGTGTGGGAGAAGAGATGATTAACTGTTTTTATAGACAGTATGTTGATCGGCATTGTAAAGGAGTTTAGTCGCCATAGTCACTCATCAGCAAAGTAATAAAAGAAATATTCCCGAGCCGGTGCCATACTTTCCCCGGGGTATTCGCAAAGACGCAAGTCTGAATTCCGGGAGTGTGTACCGCTATGTTTTCGGCTCGCTCGCTTACTCAAGTCCTATCACTCAAGCAATGGCGCGCGGCAGTGCAAGACAACTATGTCGCGCCTGAAGCCGCTTATCTGGCAGAGCTAATCCAATGGCTCGACCAAGACCCGCAACTCACCCAAAAGATAAGCCTGCAAACCCGTCAGTTTCTGGAGCGTTGGCGCTCGCTAAATGAACAGACTGATGATTGGCCGCAAAAGTTTCTCCATGCTTACGGCTTGAATACCCGCGAAGGTGTGGTGCTGATGTGTCTTGCGGAAGCACTGGTGCGCATTCCCGACCAGAGTAGCGCGCAGCAATTTATCGCTGACAAACTTGGCTCTGCTGATTGGCAAGAGCGCTTGGGCGAACATCCGCATTGGCTGGTAAATGCTTCCATCTGGGCATTGCTCTGGGGCGAGCGATTGATCGAGGCGCGCGAAGGCCGGAATATCCTCGCCCAATTAACCCGGCGAATCAGCGCGCCGACAATTCACAAGGCGCTGGAGCAAGCGCTCCTCTGGCTCGCCAATACCTTTGTATTTGCCACCGACATCCCTGCTGCCCTCGCCCGCTGCAATAAATTGCGCAAGAAGGCTGAGCCACACTGGTGTTACTCATTTGATTTACTCGGTGAAGCGGCCATCTCGCATCAAGTGGCGGCGGTTTATCGCGGCAATTATTTACAAGCACTGGAATATTTACGGGAGCAACTCAAAAACCAGTGCTGCGATAGCGATTACAGCTTATCGATCAAACTGAGCGCCTTGCATCCGCGCTATGAAGCGCTACAGGAAAATCAGCTGCAGCGCGAGTTGATCGGTACTGAGTCTGCGCCCGGCTTTCTAGTCCAACTCGCCAGCGCAGCGCGCGCGGCATCGATCCCTCTTACCATCGATGCCGAAGAGTCAGACCGGCTCGAACTCTCTTTGAATTTGCTGGAAGCCTGCTTGCGCCACCCGCTGTTACACCGGTGGGATGGCATGGGCGTAGCGGTACAAGCTTATTCAAAAAGGGCGCTGCCTATGCTCGGGTGGCTCAATCAATTGGCGCAGGACTTGGGCGTTCAGCTCAGTGTCCGGCTGGTCAAAGGAGCCTATTGGGATAGCGAAATCCACTGGGCACAAACGGCTGGCCTGGCCGGTTATCCGGTATTTACCGACAAATCCGCTACCGATATTTCCTACCTCGCCTGCGCCAAATTCCTATTGCAGGCCGCACACCTGAAGCCACAATTTGCCACTCACAATGCATCCACCATCATCAGTTTATTAGCCATGGCCGCAGGTAAACCATTTGAGTTCCAGCGCTTGCAGGGTATGGGCGAGACGCTGTATCGCCAGCTGTTGCACGAACATCCACAACTCCGCTGCCGGGTTTATGCCCCCATAGGCCAGCACGCTGAGCTATTGCCGTATCTGGTGCGACGCTTATTGGAAAACGGCGCCAACAGTTCTTTTGTCAATCAGCTAAACCAAAAGGATTACTCACTTGATGTTCTAGCGCAGCATCCTCTGCTTAAACCACCAACAAAATTACCCACATTGAATCTGCCAAAAGACCTGTTCCGAGACCCGCGCCCGGAATATTCACGGATCAATTCACAGGGCATCAATCTGGCAATTAGCAGCGAGCGCAATGCTTTCCTGCAGCAATTGGAAGCCTATCTCGCACAACACTGGCACGCCTGCCCGATCATTAGCGGCCGCCGTCACCACGGACTGCCAATTTCCTGTGTTAGCCCTGCCAGCCCGCAGGACCAAGTGGGCGAGCTGATACTCGCCACGCCGGCATTAACCCAAGCGGCGATATCCGAGGCCTGCGCATATCACACTCACTGGCGAGCGCTACCTGCAGAAGAACGCGCGGTATTGGCCGAGGCTGTAGGTGACCTGTTGGAAAAAGAGCGCGCCGAACTCTGTGCCCTGCTGGTGCGGGAAGCGGGAAAAACCCTGAAGGACGCACTGGATGAAGTGCGCGAGGCTGTGGATTTTTGTCGTTACTACGCCCAACAAGCGCGCCTGCTGATGACTACCCCCACAGAGCTGCCTGGGCCAACCGGTGAAAGCAACCAGCTAATCCTGGAAGGACGCGGCCTGTTTGTGTGCATATCGCCGTGGAATTTCCCACTGGCAATCTTCACCGGGCAGATCATCGCTGCACTCGTCGGCGGCAATACGGTAATCGCCAAACCTGCACGCCAGACCAGCCTCATCGCCTGCCGAGCGGTTGAGCTGATGCATCAAGCTGGCATTCCACTGCAGGCGCTGCATTTTTTGCCCGGCAATAGCAGCGACCTTGGCCCACTGCTCACCAGCGACCCGCGCATTGAGGGCATCGCATTTACCGGTTCGACCCAGAGCGCATGGACGATCAACCGCGCCCTCGCCGCGCGCGATTCCAGCATCGCCAGCCTGATTGCAGAAACCGGCGGCCAAAATGCACTGATTGCAGACTCCACCTGCCTCCCCGAACAATTAGTGAAAGATGTAATCCGGTCCGCGTTTGGCAGTGCCGGGCAACGCTGCTCTGCCCTGCGTGTGCTCTATGTGCAGGAGGACATTGCCGATAAGGTGATTGAATTGCTTACCGGTGCCATGGCCTGCCTGCTACTCGGCGACCCGCGCGAATTAGCCACAGACATAGGGCCGGTGATAGACACGCAGGAACGACAAAAACTACTGGCGTATATAGAAGAAGCCAAACACAAAGGACAGTTGCTCGCTCAAACCAGCGTGGCGGACAGGTTAAGTGTTGGTAATTTTGTAGCGCCCACTTTGCTGGAAATTGCGAGTATTTGTGAACTACGGGAGGAGCACTTTGGCCCCATCTGCCATCTGGTGCGTTTCCGCAGCCAGGATCTGGACCAGGTTATCGCCGATATTAATGCCACGGGTTATGGCCTGACCCTGGGTATCCACACCCGCAACGAAACCCTTGCACAGCAGATTGCAGTAAAAATTCATGCGGGCAATGTGTACATCAATCGCAACATGGTTGGTGCCGTTGTGGGGGTTCAGCCGTTCGGTGGTTGCGGGCTTTCCGGTACCGGCCCCAAGGCGGGTGGACCGCATTATCTTTTACGGTTCGTGCGCGAAAAAACAGTCAGCAATTTTCTCGCCGCGGTGGGCGGGAACATCCAACTATTAACCCAAAAGGCATCCAAACCCGAGTTGTAGTTTTGCGAGGGCGTCATGAGTGAATCCAGTAGCAACAAACTCAAATGGCATGAATGGAACCCGGGTTTGCACAATGGCGATCTGATGCTGCAAGACGTAATCGATACCCTACCCGCCGCTAAAGCCGATGAAATCCCCTGGCTTGTGCGCCTGTTTGAAAATCCCGCCAGCCCAATCGCCTTTCCCGGGGCGATAAACCTCACTCGCCACGATGCACTTCACGTATTGCTCGGGCGCGGCCTGCGAAATCAGGATGAAGCTTTTGTGATTGGTTTTACCATGGGTTGCAGCAGCCATCTTCTTGCGTGGCAAATCTACAGTTTTCGCTGGATCATCACCCACCTCTACCCTGCACCTTATAAATTCAGCGTGCAGGATTTAATGGCATTTGACTTGGGGTTTGGTTTGGGGAGGAGCATTTCTGCAAGTGATCTGGATGAATTCCCTTTTGAAAAATATAACCACAGTCGACTCAAGGATTTGCGCTATTGGCTCGGCATCAACGTCAACAAACTGCATGCGCTCTACCGCTTTGAAGCACTGTTAATTGCCAACACCCAAGCGAGCCATCGCCTTGATACACACGACAAGCCCTGGCGATAGGTGCAGCATCAAACGTTAAACAATCCGCCCGCGCCGGAAGCTGCTTGAGCCAGCCATACGGATCAAATGATCGCGGGTGTTAGCGTGGCAAAGCGCTACCGCCAGTGCATCGGCGGCGTCTTCTTGCGGACTTGCTGGCAGGCGCAGCAAGGTTTTCACCATGTGCTGAACCTGCAATTTATCGGCAGCACCATTCCCCACAACAGACTGTTTCACCTTGCGCGCTTCGTACTCGGACACAGGAACATTCTGCGCCGTCGCCGCCACAATCGCCGCTCCGCGCGCCTGCCCCAGCTTTAATGCCGAGGCCGCATTCTTGGCCATAAACACTTGCTCAATCGCCATTTCTTGCGGGCAGTACTGTTCAATAATCTGGGTTAGGGAATCAAAAATAACTTTCAAGCGTGCGGGCAATTCATCGGCATCTTTCATGCGAATCACCCCACTGGTGACATATTCGGATTTGCTGCCAATGACATTGATAATGCCAAAACCAGTTTTGCGGGAGCCGGGATCTATACCGAGGATAAGCGCCATAGAGTTGTATCTTTATACAGTAGTTATGGCGCAGTGTTGCATGGGATCAGAAGGGACGCAAGCAGGATTTGCCTGATTTCCGGAAGGCTTGGCGCACCTGTCAATCAAAAATCTGCAACCAATTGCAGATTGATTTCGTTCCCATCTTCAAGACCAAATCGCATCAAAGCCGGAGCCTGGTCTTTAACCAATATTGCCGGAGACGATATCAGCTGGTGCCCGCCATCTTTCAAATTATAAATATGGGCAGAAAGCAATAACCCCTCATCCTGCCGACGGGTATTGAAGGTCATGCGGAACTTGTCGTCCAGGTTCATTTCACTTTCCTTGCCTATCTCATGCAATAACACCATATCGGAATGGATATTTTCTCCGGCCCCGATAGCAAGACTGATCATCACTTGTTCAGCGGTTGCATTAGACCACCATCCCAACGCGATAGCCGCAGAGCCGATTAAACCAAGCAGGCCCCAGATCGGATAAGAGCGCGACTTAAGCGCGTTGGTTTGATCCGTCGATACAGGTTTTTCCATTAATGCAATCAAATCCAGATTCAATGCTGCGGCCAAAGCGCTGGCAGATTCCATCGACGCATCGCCGGTGCGCTCAATCCGCTGCACGGTGCGCATGCTTAAATCGGCAACTTCTGCCAGATGGCTTTGGGTCCAGGCACGCAGTTCACGTTCGCGGCGCAGAGTTTCTTTGTTTATTTTCATATCCATGATTCCGACCTCGCTAAATGTAAAGGCCGCCAGATTTCGCAAAATCCATCGTTTTGTATACGACAGCAATGCGACATGGCGGCTTTTTGTACTTGCGAGGAGCAGTTAGCCTATCTGTTCCATAATGTCTTCCGAAATATCGGCATTGGTGTAGACGTTTTGCACATCATCCAAATCTTCCAGCGCATCGATTAACGCGAGGATTTTTTCAGCGGCGTCTTTATCAAGGTTAACCGTGAGTGATGGGATTTGGGTGATTTCAGATTCAGCTTCACGCAAACCGGCACTGGCCAGCGCATCTTTTACGCGGAAAAAATCTTCAAAGGCGGTCATCACATCGGCTGAGCCATCATCATTGATTACCACATCGTCCGCGCCCGCTTCGAGTGCCGCTTCCATCAATGCATCCTCATTCACCCCCGGTGCAAAGCTGATTTGGCCTTTGCGTGCGAACAGATAGGAAACTGAACCGCTGGTGCCGAGGTTGCCGCCTTTTTTATCGAACGCATGGCGCACATCGCCAGCGGTGCGATTGCGATTATCGGTCATGCATTCAACGATAAAGGCCACACCGTTTACGCCGTAGCCTTCGTAGGTCAGCTCTTCGTAAGCTTCAGATTCACTAGTGCCTGCACCGCGGGCAATTGCGCGCTCAACCACATCTTTTTTGAGGTTGTTTAAATAGGCTTTTTCAACTGCTGCGCGCAAACGCGGGTTGTCTGCCGGATTGGGGCCGCCTTTGGCCGCAACCGTCAGCTCGCGAATAATTTTGGTGAAAACTTTGGTCCGCTTGGCATCTTGGCGCGCCTTACGGTGTTTCATGTTAGCCCATTTGGAATGTCCGGCCATTTAGCTGCTCCATGGTTTTAAAGTGCCACAAATAAAAAAGGTGGGCATTGCCCACCCTTTTCTGTGCAGATAAAAATCTGCTAATTACATGCCGTACTCTGGCGATTCTGCCGCGGCAGCATCTACCGCTTTCTTCTGGTTGCGCAAACGGATGTGCAGTTCGCGCAATTGCAGCTCGTCCACAGTGCCCGGCGCATCGGTCATTACGCAGGCAGCACTTTGGGTTTTCGGGAAGGCGATTACGTCGCGGATTGAGCTTGCGCCTACCATCAACATAATCAGACGATCCAAACCAAACGCCAAACCACCGTGTGGTGGAGCACCGTAAGCCAATGCATCCAGCAGGAAGCCAAACTTCTCGCGCTGCTCTTCAGCAGAAATACCAAGGATTTGGAATACCGCTTGTTGCATAGTAGATGAGTGAATACGCACCGAACCACCACCCAATTCAGTACCGTTCAATACCAAATCGTAAGCGCGGGACAATGCATCGCCTGGGCTGGCAACCAATTCGTCTGGCGTGCAGCTTGGTGAGGTGAATGGGTGGTGGATTGAAGTCCAGCCGCCTTTGTCGTCATCTTCGAACATTGGGAAATCAACAACCCAGAGCGGCGCCCATTGAGTGGTGTACAGGTTCAGGTCTGCACCCAGTTTGCAGCGCAATGCGCCCAAGGCTTCGGTAACTACTTTGTGCTTGTCTGCGCCGAAGAAGATCAGGTCGCCGTTTTCTGCGCCAACACGCTCAAGGATCGCAGCGCGCACTGGTACTGGCAGGTTTTTAACAATCGGCGATTGCAAACCTTCTTCCAGGTCAGACTTGTCGTTGACCTTGATGTAAGCCAAACCTTTAGCGCCGTAGATGCCAACAAACTTGGTGTAGTCGTCGATTTGTTTACGGGTCAATTTCTCGTTACCGCCAGGTACTTTCAGCGCAGTAACGCGAGATTTTGGATCGTTCGCTGGGCCTGCGAAGACTTTAAAGTCCACTTCGGTAACCAAGTCTTTGATATCAACCAATTCCAGCGGGATGCGCATGTCCGGCTTGTCTGAACCGTATTTAGCAATCGCTTCAGAGAATGGCATGTGGTTGATTTCGGCAAATTCAACGCCGAGCAAATCTTTGAACAATTCACGGAACATACCTTCGGTGATGTTCATGATTTGTTCTTGCGACATGAAAGAAGTTTCGATGTCGATCTGGGTGAATTCTGGCTGACGGTCAGCACGCAGGTCTTCGTCGCGGAAGCACTTGGCGATTTGGTAGTAGCGGTCGTAACCAGCAACCATCAACAATTGCTTAAACAGCTGGGGTGATTGCGGCAGCGCAAAGAATTTGCCGTCGTGGGTGCGAGAAGGCACCAAGTAGTCGCGCGCGCCTTCTGGAGTAGCGCGAGTCAGGATTGGAGTTTCAACATCGAGGAAACCGTTGCGATCCAGATAGTTGCGGATCACGCTGGTCACTTTGCTGCGGAAACGCAGGTTTTTCTGCATTTCAGCGCGGCGCAAATCGAGGAAGCGATACTTCAAGCGAGTTTCTTCGCCCACGTTGGAGTAGGAATCCAGTGGGAAAGGCATGGTTTCCGCTTCGTTCAAAATGATCAGCGCAGTGCCGTAAACTTCGATTTCGCCGGTTGGCATGTTCGGGTTAACGGTAGACGGAGCACGAGCACGCACTTTACCGGTCAGTTGCAGCACGTATTCGCCACGCACTTTATCGGCCAATGCAAAGTTCTCTTTTGCATCCGGATCGAACACCACTTGCACAATACCTTCGCGGTCGCGCAGGTCGATAAAGATCACACCACCGTGATCGCGACGACGATCAACCCATCCGCAGAGGGTCACTTCTTGATCGATAAACGAGGCATTTAAAGCGCCACAGTATTGGCTGCGCATAGCAAGTTCCTAGTATTTATATATAAGAGAAATAAGTGTGAAGAATGCGTTTTAACGATTAACTGGCCAATCAGCTGGCCGAGCTGCTCCCGGAACTGGAGCTGCTGGAATCACCAGCAATATTCTTTTTCTTGCCTGACTTGAAGTCAGTTTCGTACCAGCCACCGCCAGACAAGCGGAAACCGGCTGCTGAAATTTGCTTCTTGAGACTGGCTTTACCACAGGCGGGGCAATCCACCAAAGGCGCATCGCTCAGCTTTTGCAGGGCTTCCAGATTATGGTCGCAAGCTTCGCATTGGTATTCATAAATAGGCACGGTACTACAACCCCCAACTACAACAACTCGGTGACAATACTTGGCTCGATAGTATGCCAAGACTCAAAAAGGGTCGCGATTGTAACGCAAAACCCAAGCGGCGAGAACCTAGGGAATTTGGGAGTAGCGCATCCGTGCCTGAACGCGTGAGGCATGCTTTATCACCCATGCCGGCATAGCTTTTTCGTACTGGCGCGGGTTGGGTAGCATCACCGCCATACGCGCGGCAGCCGACGGACCTATCTGCGCCGCTGGCACCCGATAGTAATGACGCGCCGCCGCTTCGGCCCCAAACACCCCATTGCCCCACTCCACCACATTCAAATACACCTCCAGTATGCGGCGCTTGTCCCAAACCAGCTCGATCATCAGCGCAATAACCGCCTCTTCAGCCTTGCGAATATAGGAGCGTGAAGGCGATAGAAACAGGTTTTTGGCAAGCTGCTGGGTGATGGAGGAGCCGCCGGCGACCGATTTTCCTTTGCGCTGATTCTTCTTCAAGGCCTGCTCGATACCGCGCAAATCAAATCCCTTGTGCTGCATAAAACGGTCATCTTCGGCGGCAACTACCGCGCGTTTGAGATGGGATGAAATTTTCGCGTAGTCCACCCATTGATGCTTTAACTCGGCTTTGGGATTTTTCGCCTGTAGCTCGTCGAGCCGGATAGACATAAAACTCGTTTCGTCAGGATTGATCCACTTCCATACCAACACATGCGCAAACAACCACAACTGATACACCAGCAATAGCAGCAACAACCATTTCAGTATCCGCCCGGTGGTGCGCCAGAATTTCCGCATAACGTTATTGCACCTGCTCCTGTTGCTGCGCTCGCTGCTTCATTGCCTCCGCAGCGGCGCGGGCTTTGTCGAGCGCCGATTCTGATACGGTTTTGGTGGTGGGGGTTGGCGATGTCACCCGATCAGCACTTTGTTCGGGCGCAGAAATCGCATTGCGCGTATCAACCTCAATTTGTTCTGCATCGCTGGTGACCGGTTTATCACCAAAATGCACCTGTCCGTTTGCATCGGTCCATTTATAGACTTTGGTCGGCACAGGCGTATCCGGCTCGATAACTTGATCCGACACACTTTTCATTACGCCCTTGGCATCGGCAGCCAGTTGATCCGGTGACAATTTATTCGACACCAATTCACGCAAATCGACCAGCCAATCCCCGCCCATCCGTTCACGCATATCATGCAGAGGCAATTGCCCGGTTTTGAGGTAAATCAGGTAATTGCCAATGGCAAACACCAGCACAAGTACAACCACAGATTTAAATAGCAGACGAAACATAAAATTCCTTATGGAGAAGAAAAGTCCAATGCGTTAACGCAGATCGACACCGACGCTGTTGCCCTCATAAATAAGCGGTAAAAATTGCAATGCGTTTGCACAAACCGGGCTGCGCGAACGGCCGGAAACCAAATCGAATTCGATCCCATGCACCGGGCAACGCAAGTGATGGTTATCGCAAGTTGCATAAGTCAAAGCGGCACCTGCATGCGGACACCGGTTTTTGATC
>DATIGS010000054.1:0-5585 GCA_035481425.1 Cellvibrio sp.
GTGCTATCGAACGCGTTGAAATCGTCGCGCCAGCCACCTTCAAATGTCTTGGTAGTTGCATTGTAGGTTTTGTATTCAATGTAATTTACAAATTGATACACAGGCAAAACCGAATCATCCCAAGCGCCGACCCATTCAGCAGATTCCGATGACCACAAGTTGAACCGCACACTTTGCGGATTGGTAAGGCTGGTGACAGTGCTGGTACCGGTAATGCGGCGCACTTCAACGCCATCCAAATACCAGGCGACATAATCCGGTGTCCACTCCAACACATAGGTGTGATAAGCATCGGCGAGTGATGCAGCGGCAGTATGGGTCTGCTCGATTTGCAGGGTTGGGCGTGTGTTGCCGAGAATAATATTGCTCTGCCATTCTGTGGCGTTATTTTTTCCAAATACTTCTATGTCGATTTCTTCCCAAAATGTAGTGCCAATTTCCGAGCCGTTTTTGTAAGTAAAAAAAGTCGATAACACACCGCTGGCATTGGCGACGCGCATGCGGATTTCGTAACGGCCGTACAAGTAACTTTCGTTAGAATAAATTTCTGCACCCTTATAAGCCTTGGCATGGGTGAGATGACTAGCTACTCCAGCAGCGATGGTTAACAACACGCACAACAAACGACGCATAACGCGTACCTCATCAACAAACAGTAAAACAGCGAATAAAAAACGAGAGCGCGGGCAAATGCCCGCCACTCTCAAAGGGCTTGAAACACTTTATATTTTGGTGAGCTTGATCCAATCGATATTAAACCCACCGGTGTTGGCATAGATCGCCAGACTTTGGGAACCTGCGTTCAAGTAAACATTGTGGGAAATGGTTTGATACGTTCCCCAACCGCCGGTATTAGGGACGCTAATAGTGCCCAAACCAACCCCGCTGCGGTCCAGTGTGAATTGCGCCGTCGCCAACGCCGAGGCGACCTGGTATTCCACGCGGTAGGTGCCGGTTTGCGGGATATTTACGTTGTTGTATTTGAACCATTCGCCCGCATCGATATAACCCACGGTACCACCCGCGACGGTTACGCTGCCGCCCACTTCGTTAAAGTTTTCGGCCTGGATAGTGAGCGAGCTGGCGGCGGTACTGCTACGGCTTCCACCGTTACTGCCGCCATCAGCCGGAGGCGTGCCGGTGTAACCGGTTTGGCCTTCGCGCGTCAGTGCCAATACTAAAATGCCGTTTTTAACGACCACGTTGTTCGGGTCAAAATCCGCGAGGTTTTCCCCAAAGGTCCAGTTGGCTTTGTTCCAGCGGTTAGTGTCGAAGCTGTTGAAGTCATCGCGCCAACCGGTGCCAAAACTGTTGGTTGATGAATTCCAGGGTTTGTACTCAATGTAATTGATGAACTGGTACACCGGCAGGATATTGGAATCAAACGCACCCACCCATTCGGCAATATTGGCGGCCCACAGGTTAAAACGCAGATCCTGCGGACTGGTCAGGCTGGTCACAAACTGGCCGCCGTTGATCCGGCGCACCTGTGTGCCATTCACAAACCAGGCGATGTAACCGGGTGTCCACTCCAGCACATAGGTGTTGTAACCATCGCCCAGTGAATAGGGCATGGTGTGCACCGCTTCGGTTTTGGTGGTCGGGCGGTTGGTGCCGATAATCACATTACTCTGCCACTGGGTGGCGTTGTTTTTGCCGAAGATCTCAATATCAATCTCTTCCCAAAATACCCCCGCTTGCTCGGAACCATTTTTGTAAGTGAAGAAAGTGGATAACACCCCGCTCCCCTTGGCGACGCGCATACGCATCTCATAGCGGCCGTATTTATAGGTTTGCTTGGAATAGATTTCTGCTGCCTTGTAAGGCTTGGCGAACGTGGTAGGGGAAAAGCAAAGCAGACTGGCGAGCGCAACGAACACCGCCATTGAGCGATTGAATTTGAACATAGCGAGTACCTTTATCTTCATTATTAGAGGCGAAAATGCGTCTGTAATAGACGATCTATTGCGGCGACCGCTAGCTGCCGCGAGGCTATAGTCGGGCAATCGGTCATGCTGGTCGCACCAGTTTGCGTAGCAAACCTAAAGTGGTGCGTAGCAAACTTAAAGTGATGCGCAGCAAACCTGAAGTGGTGCGCAGCAAACCTGAAGTGATGCGCACTAAACGCAAACTGGTGACCCTAATAGCAAATTGGCACTCGGTCTCACTGTACTTCAGGGTGGGACGTGCCCAAGCGGGATTGTTATAATCGCCCGGCTTCTGTCATTCGTCCCCCGCCCACGAAAGAGGATTTCCGTTGGATACTCCAAAATTTCACCGCAGTTTCCTCAAACCCCGCTTTTGGCCAACCTGGCTGGTGCTGGGATTTTTCTGGTTGATCGCGCAGTTACCGGTGGCGGTTAACCAGGCGATTGGACGGGTGCTGGGGCAGCTGCTCTATTGGTTGGCACCGGCACGCAAGCGCTATGCCGAAGTGAATATCGCGCTCTGCTTTCCCGAGCTGGATGCCGCCGCGCAGGCGAAAATGGTGCGCGGGGTGATTATGTCTTGCGGGTTGAGCATTGCTGAAACGGCGATGGGGCTGTGGGGCCAGTTCAACAAAATGCGCGGTCGCTACAACATCACCGGTCTGGAGCATATCGAAAAGGCACAGGCTGAAGGCAAAGGCGTGCTGCTGTGCGGCAGCCATTTGACCACGATTGATATCAGCGGGCGCATCATGGCCTACCATATTGTCGCCGATGTGCTGTATCGCCCCGACCGCAATCCGCTTATGTCCTACGCGATTGCCAAGGCGCGCAGCAGCGTCAACGCGTCAGCCATCCACCGCGAAGACACCCGCCTGCTGATCAAAAACCTGCGCAAAGGCAATATCGTCTGGTATGCCCCGGACCAGGATTACGGCCGCGACCACAGCGTTTTCGCGCCTTTCTTTGGCGTCCAGGCGGCGACCATTGTCGCCACGGCGCGTATTGCCCGCTTGTCCAATTGCGCGGTGATCCCCTTCTTCTGCTTCCGCGAACCCCACGGCCGCTACCGTTTGGAAATCCAACCGGCGCTGGAAAATTTCCCCACTGGCGATGACCTGGCCGACGCCACCCGCATCAATAAAATTATTGAGGACGCTGTACGTCAGGCACCCGACCAATACCTCTGGGTACACCGCCGCTTCAAAACCCGCCCCGAGGGCGAGCCGAGTGTGTATCCGCCCAAGAAAAAGCGCAGCAGAAAGCCGACGCTATAAAGCTTCGGCTGCTTTGTTTCTTTGCTGCGCCGGTCGATGATAAGTGGATTAATAACTGGCGTTTTCCTCTCCCGGTAAAACACGGCTCGCGTAGTAGGATAAGAAAATTTCATTTCCGGCCAGATCATAAATTAAAAAACTGAACCAGTTATCTCCCAGCTCTAATGGGACATTAATGCTAAAGGCATTGTTGGTTAGCGTAACTGGAATCCAACTGCCGTCAATATTAATACTCACGTCGCCCACGCCACTGGCATACTCGCCCGAATCGATAATGGTGCCGGTCAGCACTAGATGATCCTGGGTGGTGATTTCGTCATATTGATCGAGTATGAATACTGGTTGCTCGGTATCCAAAGGAAAAGGCCATGCGCGGCAATAAGGCGTAAATGTAATTCCACGCGCAGCGGCGGGGTCATAAACGATTTGGCTCTCTGTATCCAGCGTAATAAATTTCCCTAGCACGCCACCAACAATGGCAGCGCGATGATTGAGGATGATTTCCCCTTCGGAACGAACAAATGCGAAGGTTTTGCTGCCGGTGTAATAATTGGAATCACTAAAGGTATAGATAGCCATTTTGGCGGCGTCTTTCGTATTTTCATTAATTTTAAAATTAAACGGTACCCACAGTGAATCGGTGACATAGAGCGTGACTTGCCCTTCGCCGATAACATCGATCCTGCCCTCCACTTCCAATCTCAATCGGCTTATCCAATATTCGCCGGCGGGCATCTGCAATTTACTTTTGTAACCAACCACGAGTTCGGTAATAACATAGGGTTCAGCTTGTGGTTTAAAAACCGCCGTCGACCATTCGGTAACAACGACTTTTCCGTACTCGAGAATATTATTGGCGCCCAGGGTTATTTTTTTCTTTAGTGGGACAACAACTTCATTAGTTGCGGTTGTTTCCAGTATCGGACCTGGCGTCATGTCTTGCGCGCTTATTCCTAACGTTTCGCATGCTTCTGTGCCGCAGCTTTTCTTGATCGACCATTTATGATTGATAAGGGCTTTGGTTTGTAGGTTCTGGTACTCGCTATTAAGAAGCTGGGCGTTGTAGTTGAAGCGAATAAAATTATCGACACCGTGCGCCTGAATTCCGGTGCCAAAAAAATCCGTACAGTAAGGCAGCGCCGCAAATGCGGGTGAGATGCCGCCAATAAATATCAGGCCGATGAAAACATGAATAAATGTTTTTCGCGAAGAAGTGAAAAAATTATTTAAAAACGAAATTAGTGGTGACACGTTCATCTCAAAACTCCTTTGTTGAAAATGGAAAGGGAATCGCGCTCGTACAACGTTTTTTCCTCGCTTGTAAAACTAATCCTCTCGCATTACAAGCGCTCGCCGATGACTTCGAAGCCAATAACTGCCAGCCTAAATTTGTTGCATAAGGCAGAGATTTTTTGTAATTCCAAAACCATTAAAATGCGTGAATAAAAACATTTTCGCTGTATAACGATGGCAGCGCCCAATTTAGTGGGCGGATTGCAAAAGTGTCGGCAGAGGTGCATTATGCTGTATGTAAATACAGTATTCTGAGAGTTGGACAGTGAACCACAACGACGAGGATTTTATCGAGCCCGCGCCCTGGATCGCCGCCAAACCCGAGGCCATCAAAGGGCGCGGCGCGGTCAGCAATATCGCCGGACGCTACGAGACGCAGCTGATTGAAACCGTGGACGACGGCTGGCTGCCTTACAACGCCGATACGGATATCAACCCTGCACTGAGAACGAGTGTCACGCCCGAATTGGCGAAAAGCATCCTCAGCCGCAACCAGTCGCCCGACCTGCCGTTCAGCGTCTCGCTCAATCCCTATCGCGGCTGCGAGCACGGCTGCATCTACTGTTTTGCGCGCCCTACCCACGCCTATTTGGGGCTGTCGCCGGGGCTGGATTTCGAGACTCGCCTCTACGCCAAAACCAACGCGCCCGAGTTATTGCGACGCGAGCTGGCGCATAAGAATTACCAGCCGCAGCCGATCGCGTTGGGGGTGAATACCGATGCCTACCAACCCTGCGAGCGCGAGCTGCGTCTCACGCGCCGCTGCCTTGAAGTGCTGCACGAATGCGATCACCCGGTCGGGCTGATCACCAAGTCGGCGCTGATCGAGCGGGATATGGATTTGCTGAAGGAGATGGGCGCAAAAAACCTGGCCGCCGCTGCGGTGACCATTACCACCCTCGACCACAATATTTCCCGCACCCTGGAGCCGCGCGCCGCATCGCCTACGCGCCGCTTGCAGACCATCGAGAAATTCGCCAAAGCCGGCATTCCCATGCTGGTGAGCATTGCCCCGGTGATTCCGTTTGTGACCGAGCAGGAATTGGAAAACGTGATGCGCACCGCCGCCGATGCCGGCGCGACCGCC
>DATIGS010000055.1:0-26139 GCA_035481425.1 Cellvibrio sp.
AACCATGAAAACTTTTACTAAACTGATGTTGTTAGTTGGATCTATTAGCCTGGCCAGCGCTGCGGTTGCGCGCGATCTGGGCCCGGATGAAGCGCTCAAGCTGCGCGATTCTGGTACCATCAAATCCTTTGAAAAACTCAATGAAGTTGCGTTGGCGCAACATCCGGGCGGTGTGATTCGCGAAACCGAATTGGAAAACGAATACGGCCGCTATATCTATCAATTGGAAGTGGTGGATGCCAAAGGCGTTGAGTGGGATCTGGAGCTGGATGCCAGTAGCGGCGAAGTCCTGAAAAACCATCAAGATGATTAATATTTAAGTAGCTAATGCAAACCCTAATCCGTATTGCACTTTATGTTTTCCTCGCCGCGCTCACCCTGGGGGTCAGCGCGCGCGACCTTTCACAAGATGAAGCCCTGCGTTTGCGTGAGCAAGGGCGCATTATTCCATTGGAAAAATTATTGGAATTGGTGGCGCAACGCCATCCGCAAGCCAGTTTGCTCGAAGTGGAACTGGAAGAAGATGACGATATTTATATTTACGAAGTTGAACTTGCCACGCGCGATGGCGTAGTGCGCGAACTCGAATTTGATGCGCACACAGGAACCATATTAAAAGATGAGGAAGACGATTAATGCGGTTATTAATCGTGGAAGATAATGTGGCGCTCGCCGACGAACTCACCGCCGATTTGCAACGCGCCGGTTATGCCATAGATTGGTTGGCCGACGGCCGCGATGCGCTCTATCAAGGTGCCAGCGAACCCTATGATTTAATTCTGTTGGACCTGGGTTTGCCAGGCAAATCCGGTCTGGACATTTTGCGCGAGTGGCGTGCAACAGGAATGAATCGCCCGGTATTGATTCTCACTGCGCGCGATCACTGGGCCGAGCGTATCGATGGTTTAAAAGCCGGTGCCGATGATTACCTCACTAAACCTTTTCATCCCGAAGAATTGCAATTGCGCATCCAGGCGTTGTTGCGTCGCACTCATGGACAGGTTAATCAGCCGCAACTGGATGTCGGAGGGTTGCAATTGGATGAGGCGCGGCAAACCGTTATCAATGCGGGTGAGGCCATTGAATTAACTGCGGCCGAATTCAGTTTGCTGCGCTATTTTATGTTGCACAGTGGAAAAATTATTTCCAAAAGCCAATTAAATGAACATCTTTACGACGGCGAAACCGAACGCGACTCCAATGTGATTGAAGTGCATGTCAACCATTTGCGCAGCAAACTCGGTAAAGCGGCGATCGAAACCAAACGCGGACAGGGTTATCGTTTCATTGGCGTAAACGATTCATGATGCGCGCGCTGAATTCTATTCAACAGCGTTTAAGCATCAGCTTAATTGCGGTGCTCATAGTCGTCGGATTGTTGTTCGCGCAGATGAGCTTGTGGTTGTTTGACCAGGGGTTGCGCCGCTATTTGGAAAATCATTTGCACGATGAAGCAGAATTATTGGTTGCCGCATTGGCGCGTGGTGCCAATGGCATTGAATTAGCGCAACAACATGTCTCTGCGGTTTATAACCGCCCTTTTTCCGGCCACTATTTTGTAATTCATCTGGATGGGCAACAGTGGCGTTCGCGTTCTGCATGGGATTTCAATCTGCCAGAGCCAGCGCAGCCAGGTTTAATCGGGCATTTGGTGGATGGTCCACAACAACAGCAATTGTTAATTGCGCGCGCGGATTATCGTCGCTTTGGTAAAAAAATATTAATCGTGGTCGCGCAGGATTACACACCCATGCTCGATAGTTTTCGGCGGGTGCAATGGATTGCCGGCGGACTTGGCCTGGGTGCATTAATTTTATTGGTGTTATTGCAGCGCTATCTGGTCGCGCGGGCATTGCAACCACTGGAGCAAATGCGTGCGCAAATTGCACAGCTGCAGCAGGGTCAACGCACAACGCTGGATGCACAAGTGCCGCAGGAGCTGCAACCACTGGTGCAACAAATCAATCATCTATTGCAACACACGGAAGACACACTCTCACGCTCGCGCAATGCACTGGGCAATCTCGGCCATGCATTAAAAACACCGCTGGCGATTTTATTTAGCCTCGCCAATCGCCATGAGTTAAATGCCCATCAGGAAGTGCGCGATAATTTGCGCAACCAATTAAGTCAGATGCAAGAGCGCATCAGCCGCGAATTGGGGCGGGCGCGCCTTGCAGGTGAAGCATTGCCCGGCGCCTATTTTGTGTGTGCGGCGGAATTGCCGGATCTGGTTGCAACGCTCGCACAAATTCACGGGCGGCATTTAACAATAAATTGGTCAGCTGCCAATAACCTCCGCCTGCCCTGGGATCGACAAGACATATTGGAACTGCTTGGCAATCTGCTCGACAACGCCTGCAAATGGGCGAAGCAAAACGTAATGCTCGGTATCGAACAGCATGCCAATGATTTTGTCGTCACGGTTGATGATGATGGCCCGGGGATCGCACCTGAATTGCGCGAGCAGGTTTTGCATCGCGGCACGCGCATTGATGAACAGATCCAGGGGCACGGCTTGGGGCTCGGCATAGTGCGCGATATAGTGGAGCACTGCAAAGGCGAACTTCAACTGCAGGAGAGCCCACTTGGTGGCCTGCGGGTTGTAATCCGTTTGCCCGCCCCCAATTCCTGAGTCCTACTTTTCCACGGGACGATGATCTCTCTGGATAATGGTTTCCCCGGATAATATTTCTTTGGAATATTTCTTATGCGCGGCATGCACTCCCCCGCCTCTTCTGATCACGCCAACCAATCCCCCCGCCCTGCGGACGCCAAGGTTAACTTGCGCCAAAGCATGGCCTATTTGCTTCCCTATTTATGGGACTTTAAAGGCCGGGTGATGCTCGCGATAGTGGCCCTGCTTGCCGCCAAGGGCGCAACCCTGGTAATGCCCTGGGCACTCAAGCACATTATTGATGGTGTCGATCGCAGCCTTGCACCGGAATTGGCACTGCCCGCGTTTTTTATTTTGTTCTACGGCGCGTTGCGTTTCGGCAGTGTATTTTTTGGCGAAGTGCGCGATGCATTATTCAGCCGCGTCACCGAACACGCCATGCGCAAAATCGGTTTGCGGGTATTCAATCATTTGCATTCGCTGGAGCTGGCATTTCATCTTGATCGCGCCACCGGCGGCATCAGTCGCGATATAGAGCGCGGCACCAATGGCATCAGTTTTTTGATGCGTTTCCTCATGTTCAATATAGTGCCCACGGTATTTGAAATTTTAATGGTGGCGATTATTTTTGCCGCCGCCTTTTCGATTTGGTATGCGGTCATCACTCTGGTCGCAGTGGCGATTTATGTGGTTTTCACCATTTATACTACCGAGTGGCGCAACAAATTTGTGCGCGAAGCCAATCAAGCTGATTCATCTACCAGCACCCGCGCAATTGATTCATTGCTCAATTACGAAACGGTGAAATATTTTAATAATGAGCAGTACGAGGCAAAAACCTACGACGAATTTCTCGCCAATTGGGAAACGGCCAAATTAAAAAATCGTATGTCACTGCTCGCGCTTAACTCGGGGCAAGCATTGATTATTGCACTGGCGATGACCGCAATGATGTGGATGGCTGCGCAGAGTGTGCTTGATAAGGAGATGACACTGGGCGATCTGGCGATGATCAATGCCTATATGATCCAATTATTTATTCCGCTCAACTTCCTTGGTTTTGTCTATCGCGAAATCCGCCGCTCGCTGACGGATTTGGAAAATATGCTCGCGCTGCTGAAACGCCAATCGGCAATTTGCGATACCGAAACCGCGCAGCCATTGCGAGTAAACAAAGGCGAAATCCATTTCCAGCAGGTGAACTTTGGTTATCACACCGAGCGGCCCATATTAAATAAATTTAATTTACATATTGCTGCGGGTACCAAGGTGGCGATTGTCGGTTCCTCCGGTGCGGGCAAGAGTACCTTGTCGCGCCTGCTCTACCGGTTTTACGATATCAACTCCGGTAGCATCAAGATTGATGGTCAGGATATTCGCAGCGTGACGCTCGATAGCTTGCGCCGCGCCATTGCCATAGTGCCGCAGGACACAGTGTTATTTAATACCAGCATCCGCGCCAATATTGCCTATGGCAATCCACAGGCAAGCGATGAACAAATCGATCGCGCGATCAAAATGGCGCATCTGGAACATTTTATTAGCAGCTTGCCGCAGGGCGATAAAACCCTGGTCGGTGAGCGCGGTTTAAAAGTATCGGGCGGAGAAAAACAGCGTATCGCCATTGCCCGTGTGCTGCTCAAAGGCTCGCCCATTTTAATTTTTGATGAAGCGACCAGTGCGCTGGATTCCAATTCCGAAGCCGCTATTCTGGCCGCGATGGATGAAGTTGCCAGTGGCCATACCACACTGGTCATTGCGCATCGCTTATCGACAGTAGTGAATGCCGACCAGATTATTGTATTGGAAGCCGGTGCAGTGGTTGAGCAAGGAACACATGCTGAATTACTCACGCAGCAGGGAAAATACGCGCAAATGTGGGCGATGCAATTGCAAGATGAACGCTAGATATTTTCCGGTTATTCATTCACTTTGCGTTGGGATGTTTGCCGGTAGTCAGTCGGCGATTGCGAAAACCAGCTCTTGAAGGCGCGGGTAAAATTGGCCTGGTTATTAAATCCCAATAAATAACCAATTTCGTTAAGTGATAATTGACTGGAGCGAATGTAGCTCAGCGCCAGATTCTTGCGCTCATCGGTCAGTAATAATTGGTAGCTGGTTTGCTCATCGTTGAGTTTGCGTTGCAAACTGCGGCTGCTCATATGCAATCTGTCGGCAACAACTTGTTCCGATAATTCCCCATTGGGTAATTCCTGGTGAATAATGCGGCGCACCTGACTGGTGATAGTGTTATCAACCTGTTGTAAACGCGTCATTAACAATTGCTCCGACAGAAGCGCAAGCTCCGGATCAGCGGTAAGCAATTGCTGTTCGCAAATAGCGGCGGCGAGGACGATATGGTTTATCGGCTGTTGGTAGATAAGCGGGCAACCAATGTAATTTTCCATCGCACCCGAGCGTTCGTAGTTATCGCCACTGAGTAAAATTTCCTCTGGTTTAAATTCCTCTCCAACCAGCAAACGGATCATTTTAATAATCGCTGTCAACCAGGCATCGCGTGCGCAAGGATGAATCAATGCGTGATCATCATGCGTATCAAACTTGAAAATATAAACATTCTCGCTGCGATAAAATTGGGTAACGAGTCCGTTGTTAACCAATTTGCTGTAGCGCTGCAGGCGATACAAAGCTTCTTTCAATGAACTACTGGCTAACCACGCAAAACCAAGCGCATTAAATGTAGTGCTGCTCCACTCCTTGCCGACGCGAAAACCGAAGGCGTGATCATTGGTCGCTGCCACAGCTGCGCGCCACAGTTTATACATGCCGGTGACCGGATAGCGCGCATTGTTATCGCTTAGTAGAGCGACATCGAGACCTGCTTGTTTAAAAATCGCCGCTGCGTCCAACTGTTCCTGTTGTAAATATTTCCATATGAGTAGCGCCCAACTGGTGAGGGTTTTTGAGCTCATAGCAAAGTCCTGTTGGCATTTTTTGGCGTTGGTATTGTTGCTGTCGGTTGATGACAAGCGATAGGCGCAAATTGATAAAATTTCTACAAGCTTCTGTCGGTTTCCGACAAATCTGTATGTGCTTAACAACCTATTCTGGGATGGTGAAATGTTTGACACCAACCAAAGGGGTGAACACATGAATACCAACGAATCTTATTATATGCAGCACACTCTGGCCAAATCATTTAGTTGTTTGGGCGTGGGCCTGCATAGCGGTTACGTGGTAACTATGATTGTTATGCCTGCTGCGGCCAATACCGGTTACACCTTTGTCCGCCGCGACGTCGACAATTATTTCAATGAAATTGAGGCGCATTGGCATAATGTTTTCGATGCAAAACTGGGCACCAACCTGCGCAATAACCAGGGCGTAAAAGTGTTTTCGGTTGAACACTTGCTCGCGGCCTTGAGCGCGCAGGGAATTGATAATGCGCGGATTGTAATTGATGGCCCGGAAGTGCCTTCAATGGACGGTAGTGCACGCGTGTTTTCAGATTTAATCCTCAGTGTAGGCAAGGTGCAACAAAATGCACAGCGCAAGGTTTTGCTGGTTAAAAAAACCGTGGAGGTACGCGAAGGCGACCGCACCCTGAGCGTGCAACCTTCACCGTTGTTATGGATGGATTTGGAGGTATATACGCCCCACGCAAAATTGGGCAGCAAACGTATATCAACACCGGTTACGGAATTGTTATTTGTAAAAAAATTAAGTGGTGGCCGCAATTATATTGATGCAGACCATTTGAGTGCCTATAAAGAGCTGGGCTATTTTCAGGGAGCCAGCAGCAATAATCTGTTGATCTTTCAGGACAACGAAATTATCAACAAAGGTAAGTTGCGTTATAAAGATGAAATCGCGCGGCACAAAGTCATCGATTTATTAGGTGATATGGTGCTGGCTGATGCACCTGTAATGGGTCACTTTATTGGCCGCGGTGCCGACCAGTCGCTGCATCACTTATTGATGCTGGAATTGATGTGCGACCCGGAAAGCTATGTGATCACAACCCTGCAGGAGCTTGAAGATAATTGGTTGGGTTTGACTGCCGATAAGGCCCCGGAAAACCGGCGTACCACCGTGTGATGATATTGTTTAGCTGTCGTAATCTGTGGCCAATCACATAGGGTCAGCGGCGCTGGCCCTATGTGTTATTTGGTGAGAGCTATTTTAGTTATTCAGCTCACTGGCTTTTTCTTTGGTTTTATCGGCTGCATCTTGCAGCGCATCGGCGGCATTTTCGGCGCCTTCACTAATCGCTTCGCCAGTATCTTCCAAGGCTTCCGCCGCATCATTTTTCATTTCTGTCGCAGTTTTGCCTGCATCGTGCATTGCGTCCGTTGCATCGGCTTTCATCTCAGCTGCGGCATCGCTGACATCATCAGCCACTTCCTGCATTTTTTTACTGGCGTCATCCATTGCTTCCGCCGCATCCTCTTTTACCGCCGTCGCTGCATCTTTTACTTTGTCAGCGGTTTCTTCTTTCGCACAAGCGGTCAGCAACCCGGTGATAATTAATAAACTGGCAAGTATATGAATAGTTTTCATCGGTAAATCCTTATGGTTAGTGGGTGAATGCGCGGTCAGGTTAAACACCGTGACAGCTCGGGCGAGTCTATACCCGGGAGAGGAATGATTAAAGGGCAAACTCGCGCTGCGTGAGTGCCAAACCGGTGCATTGTAAAAAAATCGATGTGACTATTAATGGGTTTGGTGCAGGTCAAAAGAGTGCAAACTCGCGTTAATGGTAAAAAATTAATCGTTAAAATGCACCAACAATTGCCACAGGAATGTTTTTTTAACTTGGCACAGGTTTCGCTAACGTTCAGTCAATAAATTCAGGAATAAGTCAGGGCAATAGTGGAGTGCCCGGCAGTTGTATTTACAGCTGTAACAATAATTAATTGAACGGGCGACGATGAATGACTGCAAAACCTTCTCTGGTTCATGCGCAGCAAATAACGCATGAATCCAATATGCATTCTGCAACGCAGGGTGAAAAAACGGCGGGCGAAAAATCCCACGTGACTGTCTCCCGATTAGGAAGCGCTTCTTTTGGAAAGTATCGCGGCATTATTATTTCCGTTGCGCTCTTTTTATTGCTCGATGCCTCGGTAATGATATTCAATTTTTATGTATCTTTTGAAATTGCTGATGATGCGGTCGGTGTGAACCTTGCGGGACGCCAGCGGATGCTCTCGCAACGCATGGCCAAAACCCTATTGATTCTGGATAGCGCGCGTGAAGATCAAGCCGCCTTCAACAAGGCCATGGATGAATTGCAATTGAGTAAGGAATTGTTTGATGAAACCCTGACCGCCTTTCTTCGCGGCGGTGCAGTTCGCGGTGCAGGAAATGCACTGGCCAGTCTGGAGCCGGTGACAAATCCCCAAGGGAAATCTGCACTCCAGAGTACCGAGCTGCTGTGGCAACCCTATAAAATTTCCATTGAACAATTTATTGCTGCTGTAAACAATAATCGCGCCTATGACGCCTCACTCAGTGCGGCTGTTGCAATGGCGCGCGCGCACAATTTAACCCTGCTGGGGGCCATGAATGATTTGACCATCAGCCTCGAACAGGTCGCTGCTTCCAAGGCGGTTCGCCTGCGGATTATCCAGACCGTCGGCATTAGTCTGGCGATTATTAACTTCCTTTTTATCCTCCTGCACTTTGTGCGGCAATTGCGCGATAGCGATAAAGTGATTGAGCAAGCGCGCCGTGAAACTACGGAAATCCTTGAAACCGTAAATGAAGGCCTGTTCCTGATCGATAAAAATTTAATCATCGGCAGCCAATATTCGGCACACCTGGCCGAGGTGCTGGGGCAGAACGAATTTGCGGGTACATCCTTCCAGTCACTGTTGGAAAATATTGTCAGTGAAAAAGATGCCGAGACAGCGCGCGGTTTTATCGAGTTGTTATTCGACCCCAAGGTAAAAGAAAAATTAATTGGCGATTTAAATCCACTCAATCTGGTAGAAGTGAATATCACCCAGAACAAGGGCGGTTTTCTTACCAAGCATTTGGCCTTTAGTTTTGCCCGCGCCTATCAGCATGGCGATAAGGATGAGTCAATAATTTCCCATGTGTTGGTCACAGTGCTGGATATCAGCGCGCAGGTCAAATTGGAGCGCGCACTCAACGAGAGTCGCAAGCACAATGAATCGCAATTGGAAATGATCACCAGCTTATTGCACACACATCCAAGCCTGTTGAAAGAATTTATTGCCAATAGTTTCAAATGTTTTAACCAGGTCAATGCTATTTTGCGACAACCAACCAAAACCAAACAGGCGTTGCACGATAAAGCAATAAACATTTTCCGCGAGATCCACAATTTTAAAGGTGAGGCGGCTTCGCTCAAGTTGGAATTTTTTGAAACTGCGGCGCATAAAATGGAAGATACATTGACGCTCTTATCCAGGAAACAGGATTTAAACGGCAATGATTATCTCAGCCTCACCATCCAACTGGAAAACCTGATCAGCTATACCCAGCAGGTGGAACACCTCACCGAAAAATTGGGTCAGTTTGCCATTGTCAGTAGTCATGGCGTGCGCGCCGCAAATGGCGGGAATAGCTCGTACAACCACCGCAGTGATAGCTGGGATCACCTCGATGATTTTGTGCAAAACATGGCGTTGCGCAATGGCAAGGTCATCAAGCTGGTGAGCAGTGGTTTAACAGAAGTGGATTTAACGGCGAGCTGCCAGCAAACATTAAAAGATATTTGCATCCAACTGCTGCGCAATGCGGTAGTACACGGAATCGAAACACCGCATGACCGGGAGCTGAGTGAAAAACCTATCACTGGCCGCATAGACCTACGTCTTGCCAAAATTTCTGCAACGGAAATGGAACTGATGGTAATGGACGACGGCCAAGGCCTGGATTACCAAGCCATTCGTGCGCAAGCGCTGAACTCTGGCAAGTGGAGCGAAAGTGAAATTGAATCCTGGAGCAATAAACAGTTGCTCGGATTAATTTTTCACCCTGGTTTCAGCACCGCTGAAATAGTCAATAAAGATGCTGGGCGCGGCATTGGTATGGAGCTGGTGCTAAAGCATGTGCAGGCCTTGGGTGGAAAAATAAATATCTCCAGCCGTCGCGGACACCATTGTCGCTTTGTGATTACCCTGCCCATTGCCACCACCCCTGCTGGTGCTGAAATGGCGGCTTAATTTTATAAGGAATAGCTATGTTTTCACTGATGATCGTGGATGACTCCAATATCATTCGCCGCAAAATTGAGCGTGGTCATGACGCCGATAAATTTCACATAGTCGCTGTGGCAGCCAACGGTGTTGAGGCCATAGCCGCCTTTAAACAGGCGCGTCCACAAGTGGTGACTATGGATTTAACCATGCCGGAAATGGACGGTATTGATTGCATCCAGCAATTAATCGCGCTCGATGCCAGCCTGCGTATTTTGGTAGTTTCTGCCTTATCCGATAAAGCCACAGGAATCGCTGCCCTGAAAAAAGGCGCGCGCGGTTTTTTATGTAAACCATTCACCGATGAGCAACTTTCCGCAGCGCTCAGCGAGCTGACAGAAGATTAGGTCACAGCCAATGTCACAAGAAACCTTGCAAGTATTTATCGATGGCGTGGTGCGCTATTTCCATCACACCAATGACAAAGATGTCAAAGTGGGCACGCCTTATTTGGTGGAAAACCATAATCCGGCGGCCTACGATATCACCGGTATTATCGGCATATCCGGCCCTTATCGCGGCTGTGTCTATTTCACCGCGCCGCGCATTTTGCTCAAGCACTTGCTGCTGAGTATCGGGGAGCTGGAAACCAGTAACGAGCATATTTTTGATTTGGTCGGCGAAGTTGCCAATACTATTTCTGGCAATGCGCGCAGCCGCTTTGGCCACGAGTTTATGATTTCAGTGCCGGTGATGATCGAAGGCGCACCCAATCAGATTCATTTACCGGTGCAGATGCGCTCTTACGTGATCCCCGTCTATTGGAAGGCCTACCACGCTGCTGTGGTTATTTGTCTGGAGCAGTGAGGTCTCAGGTTTTGGAAAAGTGCGTGTTCAAATAAAGCTGTTCTACTTTTTCACGTGCCCAAGGTGTTTTGCGCAAAAATTTTAGACTCGATTTGACACTGGGATCAGATTGGAAACAGCGTATATTGATTCGCTCCCCCAACTCTTCCCAGCCATAGTGCTCAACTAACCGTGTAACAATAGTTTCCAGGGTCAGGCCGTGCAGTGGATTATTTTTTTGTTCGCTCATCATATTATCCGGCAGAAAGTTTGTTGTTATAAGCATACCAGAGCTGGCAGACAACAACGCCCGATACACCGGCCAACATCAACAGCGAAAACGGCATAGCAGTGCCGGTGTAGAAGAAAGCCAGCAGTGGTCCGGCGAATGCGCCGCTACCAAAACGCAGCGTGCCCATCACCGCAGTTGCAGTGCCGGAATTGTGCGGGAATTTCATCAACACCAATGCGTCAGTATTGGTGGAGATCAATGAGAGCCCCGACATCAGCGGCGCGATGCTTAGTACAGTGAACCAGATATTGAGGGAAAAATAATTAAATGCGCAGAGCAGCAACACACTGATCAATGAAAGCCCTACTCCTGCGCGCAGCATGGTTAGTGGCCCGAGGCGAGTAACCAATCGGCTATTGACGAAATTAGCCAGTATCAAACAGATAACGTTCGCACCGAATAACACACTGAATAGCTGTTCGCTGACACCAAAATAATTGATATAAATAAATGAAACAGCGGTGATAAAACAAAAGAAAGCGAAAGAACCAAACATCATGCTGGCAATCAATGGGCGTGCAAGCGCATTGGAAAACACAATTTTGTAGCCGCTAAAAAAATTCCCGCCGACTTTGCTTTGGTTGTTAATCGGTTTGCCGATTTCCGGTAACCATTTCCACACCAACGCAAAAATTAACGCACCATAAATCGCCAGCACGACAAAAATGCTGTGCCATTCACTTATCCATAAAATGGCGCTGCCGATGCTCGGTGCAAGCAAGGGCGCGAGCATCATAATCATTGATAAATACGACATGCCTTTAGCGGTGTGCTCTTGATACAAGTGACGAACTAGTCCAGGAACTACAACCGTTGCCGCCGCGCCGCAAAATGCTTGCAGTGCACGCAGGGTTAAAAAAAGTTCGATGTTATCGACAAAGGCGAGCGCAATACTACAGAGGGTGAAACCGGTCAGGCCAAAAATGGCCAATGGCCTGCGGCCGAGGGAATCGGCAAGTGGACCAAACAACAGCATCCCCACACCATAAGCGGCGAGAAAAATACTCAGTGATTGCTGCACGCTGCCAATGTGGGCATCCAGGTCCCGGGCGATATCGGGCATCGCCGGCAAATACATATCCACCGCGAGTGGAGTGGTCGCAATAACAGCGGCGAGCAATACAATTAAAAACGGGTGGGATTCTTTAGTCATAACCGGGTCGCATTACATAGTTGCAATAATGCTACGCGCCTGGTGGCTATTTAACGATGGGATCGCCTAAAACGAATTGCACTAAAAATTCGATCATTGGGATTGAATAGGTTGGTCACAATTGTTTTTGAGTTTGGTTATAGCGTCGCCATAGATCGGCTGTAAAAGTTCTAATTGTGTTGCGCCCAAATATTTCTGCGCAAATTCCCACGGCGGGACACCGTTATTCCAATCGCAATTAACCACTGCAATGGTGGCGAGGTTTTGGGCTACGGCTGTTTTTAAATAAGGACGGTAATTTTTTTCTTGTGCAAACGCAGCAAACTTGTCCAACTGCGCAACATAAAAATCGGCGCTGTTGCTAAAACTGACGTTATGTACACCGGCCTGCTCCATGATTGCTTTGACGTACATAGGTTTAAGCGCTGCGTCTGTTTTCGGCCAATCCTCCAAATTAAAACTTCCTGCCTGGGCGTAGCTATTTGTCGCACCAAAAGACAGCAACAATGACAGGATTAACAGGGCTTGGCGCTTGAATAACATGAGCGAATCTCGCAGTGGAAAACAGAGGCGCAATTATACGCGCGGCCTGCGCAGCATTAGCAAATCCAATTGATTGACATTGATATAAAGGCGTGTAAACTGATCCGCAGCTTGAAAGTACGTCTAATATTTATGCACCACATTTCGAAGTTCCATAGTATTTCGTCCTGTTTACATAAGTAATTCCCACATTTCCAGCACAAACGCCCTTCGGGGTAATCTTACTTTTGTATTAATAGGTAATACTATGTCTAAAACTACTACTGGCACTGTTAAATGGTTCAACGAAGCTAAAGGTTTCGGTTTCATCGAACAAGAATCCGGTCCAGATGTATTTGCTCACTTCAGCGCTATCGTTGGTTCAGGTTTCAAAACCCTGGCTGAAGGTCAAAAAGTTAGCTTCACCGTTACTCAAGGCCAAAAAGGCCCACAAGCTGAAAACATCCAAGCTATCTAATTAGAAATTATCTAATTTTAGATAAGCTTATTAGCGACCCAGGTCGCTGATGCCAGCTTGAGAGTTATCGAAAAGGCGAAATCTACGGATTTCGCCTTTTTTATTTCCCGCTTTCCGCTCTCTTGTGTCGGCTGACAAAGGTCATGAGTCGTCTGGCCGCCCTTGTATTTGATTGCCTTTCCCCTATTGTTCCCTGAGCTTCTTTTCTCCAGCGGGAACTCTTATGGCTATTCCTCGCAATTCCCCGATTGCCCTATCGCGCCGCCAGATTTTGCTCGATCTTCTGCGTCCTTATCGTGTACGGATTTTATTGGCATTGATTGCGCTCGTGGTGGCGGCCGCCTGTGTTCTCTTGATTGGGCAGGGTTTAAAACAGGTGATCGATAAGGGGTTTGTCGCGGGCAGTCCGGCGCTGCTCAATTATGCCCTGCTGGGATTATTGGGCGTTATTTTGGTGATGTCAGTGGCGACTTACAGCCGCTTCTATTTGGTCTCCTGGCTGGGTGAGCGGATTACCGCCGATCTGCGCCGCCGGGTGTTCTCGCATCTGCTTACGCTCTCGCCGTTTTTCTTTGAGCAGAACCGCACCGGCGATGTGCTCTCGCGTTTAACTAATGATACGACCCAACTGGAAACGGTAATTGGCTCCAGTGTCTCTATGGCGCTGCGCAATGCACTCTTGTTATTGGGCGGTCTGGTGATGCTGGCGGTGACCAGCCTGAAACTGATGGCGCTGGTACTGGTGGCGATCCCTTTTGTTCTGGTGCCGATTATTGTGTTTGGCCGCCGCCTGCGCAAACTTGCGCGCGCAAGCCAGGACAGCGTGGCAGACGTGGGCGCCTATACCGATGAGGTCATCCATGAAATCCGCACCGTGCAGGCCTATGGCCATGAGTCTGCCGCCGCGGCGGAATTTAACCAGCGGGCCGAGGCGACTTTTAACACCGGGGTGAGGCGGATCCGCCAGCGCGCGCTCCTGGTAGCGGCGGTAATCACCCTGGTGTTTAGTGCGGTAGCGTTGATTTTGTGGGTCGGCGGGCACGATGTATTAGCCGGCAATATCAGCGGTGGGGAATTATCGGCGTTTATTTTCTACGCGGTGATAGTCGCCAGCGCGGTGGGAACGATTTCGGAAGTGATTGGCGAGTTACAGCGCGCAGCCGGTGCGACCGAGCGCTTGGTGGAGTTACTGGCAACCCCGTCTGCGCTGCCGTTCCCGGAAAACCCGACTCCCCTGCCTGTGCCAGCGCGAGGCATGGTGGAAATGCGCGATTTGCGCTTTGCCTATCCCACACGCCCGGATTCCCCGGTGTTTGACGGTTTTAATCTGCGTGTGAATCCGGGCGAGAAAATTGCGCTGGTGGGGCCCTCAGGCGCGGGGAAAACCACGGTTTTCCAACTGTTGCAGCGCTTTTATGATCCTCTCGCCGGAGAGGTCTTGCTGGATGGTGTCGAGCTGAAAAACGCTGATCTGCAACAGGTGCGCGAGCGCATCGCACTCGTACCGCAAGATCCGGTGATCTTTGCCGCGAGTGTGCGCGACAACGTGCGTTATGCGCGCCCGGATGCCAGCGACGCCGAGGTGATCGCCGCGTGCAAAGCTGCCTTCGCGCTGGAATTTATTGAACAGTTGCCCGAAGGGCTGGATGCTTATTTGGGCGAGCGCGGGGTGCGTTTGTCGGGCGGACAAAAGCAGCGTATTGCGATTGCGCGCGCAATTCTCGCCGATCGCCCGATCCTATTGTTGGACGAGGCCACCAGTGCGCTCGATTCCAACAGCGAGCAGGTGGTACAGCAAGCGCTCGAGGTGCTGATGAAAAACCGCACCACCATCATGATTGCGCATCGTTTATCGACGGTGGTGAATGCCGATCGGATTCTGGTGTTGCAGCAGGGCAAAATTGTCGCGAGTGGCACCCATGCGCAATTGCTGGCGGGCAGTGAGTTGTATCAACAGCTCGCGCGTTTGCAATTCCAGGTAGATGGTTGATCAAGCTAAATAGCCGACGCCTTTTGCCATAAGCGCCGCGCACAGCAATATGGCAATCAGTGCCAACAATTCCAGTTGGATGATAAGTCGCAAGTGCTGTAAACGGCGCTCACTGAGTGCTGGCAGTTGGTGTTGTTTTAGCAGCTTGCGCCAGGATAAAAAGATCATAGTGGGATAGGCAGATATGAGTCCCACCAATGCGAACAGGGTGATTTTGGTTAAAAAGGGCAGGCTGTGGAAATAATAATCGGCGCCTTTTTCGAAATGAAAAACCCGCGCCAAGCCAAACAGCAAAACGGCTATCGCCGACAGCCCGTAGATTTGGTCGGTTTTTAGCAGCGCCTGTGCAGTCGACAGGTCAAAAGTTTTGCGGATCAGAATCCACTCATAAACCAGGGCAGAAAACAGGCTGAACGCCGCGAGATGATGGCCAAAAGCCATAATTCCTTTGAGCAATAAATCGTTCATTAATCCCTCCTCAAATAATCTGGACACATTAGCAGACTATCTGTGTTGGCGCAGACACCTGTTGTTGCAGACAGGCCGCCGCCAATTAAGCCACAAAACTATTGCAAGGGGACGCGCAAAAAAAACGGCAAACTCGAAGGTTTGCCGTTTTTCAGAGCGTGGGAAAAAGGATTCGTCCTTAATTGCAGGCGCGCACCAGCAACCAGGCATTGGTCCATGCCCAGCCAGTGCCTGGCGCATAAGGGCCGCCAACCGTACACCAGCCAGCAACCGTACATTGGTATTCACTGCCGCCGTTAGTCACTTTAGCGCCGGCCGCATAGTTGGCACCGTTTACGTAAGCTGGCGATGTACAACTACCGGTTCCAACAGACGAAGCGACTGATGAAGCCACAGACGATGCAACACTCGATGAGCTACTGGATACAGCTGCCGCTGAAGACGAGGAAACCGGAGTGCCGCCACAGGCGCCCAGATCCAGCCAGAAGCTGTATTGGCCATTGTTGGTTTCGGGATTATTGCCCTGCGTCCAGTAGTTAGCCTGGTAGCGCTTGCCATTGTGCTGCACCTGGGTCGGGTTTTGGTAGGCGATAGTCGCGTTCCAGATGCCCAAGCCGGCACAGGTATTGTTGGAAACGCTGGATGCTACGGAAGAGCTGGCCACCGAACTCACCGACGATGAACTCCGCACGGAAGAAGAGCTGCTGACGGACGAATTGGAGCCGCCACCATAGTTCACATCCACGCATTGGTAGAAACCTTCGGCCGAATCCCGCTCCCAATCGCGCTGCCAGATGCTGTACACAATGTGGCGACCGGTACGCTGTGGCATAGGCACTGTGTGGTAGGAGAATTGTTCCTGATCCGCCTTGCCTGAATCGTAAATCAACTCAAGGTCAGACCAGCGCAGCGGCTGCGCGTGGTTGTAGCCTTCGCGGGTGATGTAGTAGCGGAAGTACATGGTTTTGTGCGCCGCGGTATTGGTCCAGGTGAATTGCAGTGGGCCTGCGCTTACGTTGGTTGCTGGCCAGTCGGTACGCGCCAGGTCCATACCAAATAGGTTGGAGCGGTTAGCCGAGCAGAGGCGACCATCGGGAATGTAGTATTCATGGTTATCGCGTACACCGCCGACCGCCACTTCCTGCGGGGTATACAAGCCGCCATTACCCGCCGCTTTGGCGGCGATACAGGCGGGATGGGTCGGGCTTTCAATCCCGTTTTCCTTACATTGGATGACGCGGCTTTTGGGTGATGAAATATATCCGTGGGCGAAAGTCTGGCTCGCTATCAGGAATGAACCCAATACGGCGGCAGAAATCCCACAGGCTGCTAATGTCTTTTTCACTTTTAATCTCCGGAAAACTTATTGTTGGTTAAATGCCGGTGCGGCAACTTTAGGTGACGCTGTTAATGCGATGTAAAGCGCGCTATGCAGACCGGTTCGGCGCTATACCAAAGCCGGTGCATGGGAATCGAGTCTAAAATGACAACGTTGTATTGGCGAGTTCGACTTTCGGTTTGCGGGGTAATATTTTGCGACGGGAGTTTGATTTTCAGGAGATTTATGGCTGCCCAACGGAGCGATTCTGATTTAGGTGCCAAGCCATAAATAGTCGACGTTGGGCGGGTAAAGCCGGTCGATCCGGCCCGACAGCAGACGGATCGATCCTCGGTGCTCCACCGATGAGCTAGTTATTAAGCGGAAATACGCAGATAAACATACTGCCCTTGCCCACTTCACTGGTGATTTTCAGCTCGGCTTCGTGGCGCATCAATACATGCTTCACAATCGCGAGGCCCAAACCTGTGCCGCCGGTGCTGCTGTTGCGGCTGGCGTCGACGCGGTAGAAGCGCTCGGTCAGGCGCGGGATATGTTGGGCTTCAATGCCCGGGCCGTTATCGCTTACCGATACGTAAAAATGCTTCTGGTCCTGCCAGAGCATGATTTTCACCTGGCCCTCGTTGGGGGTGTATTTGATCGCATTGATAACCAGGTTGGAGAAGGCGCTGTGTAACTCCTTTTCGTTGCCCAGCAGCATGATGGGCTTGGTGGTGTTATTGCAGATCAGGGTCAGCTTTTGCGCCTTATCCTGGCTCAATACATCCGCTTCGCTTTTGACGATAGTGAGTAACTGGTCGATGTTGAGCGGTTTGTGATTGTGCCCGGCTTCGGTGGTCTCAAGCTTGGAGAGCACCAGCAAGTCATTGATCAGCAGCGACATACGCTTGGCTTGCTGCATCATCTGTTGCAGCGGTTTATCCCAACTGGGGGTGGTGTTGTTATCGGCCAGCGTCTCTACATAGCCATTAATCACCGTCAGAGGTGTGCGCAATTCGTGGGAGACGTTGGCGATAAAGTCCTGTCGCATTTGTTCGAGGTTATGCAGCTGGGTCACATCGCGGACCACAATCAGCCGCTCGCCTTTACCGAAGCGGGTGATCTGGAATTGCAGGAACTTGGAGGGGAAACGCGGTGAGGGCAACTCCAGCGGCTCCTCGTATTTGCCCTCTTCAAAATAGCTGACGAATTTGGGGTGACGAACAAAGTTAATGACCGATTGCCCTTGGTCTTTGGTGTGCAAGGCGAGCATGCGGTGCGCCGCCGGATTCCAGAAATCCAGATGACCGCGCGCATCGAGGATCAGCAAGCCGTCTTTTAGCGCGGAGCTGATTTCCTGGATGCGGTTGATCACCGCTTGCAGGTTTTCTTTTTCATCGCGCTGTTGTTTTTGCAGTTGGTAGATATTGTCGAAAATCTGCCCCCAGATGCCGCTGGCTTCGGGCGGATGCTCGCTTTCCTGCCGCAAGAGCCACTGGTTAAGGCGGCGCATCTGGCGGAGCATCATCAAGATGTAAATCGCGCAGCCAACCAATAACCAAAAGGCGATATTGCCGCTGAAAAAACCAATCAGGCTGCAAACGCTGAGGATAATGAGAATGCGCTGGAGTTCAGCGCTGAAACCTTTTAACAAGACCGACAACCTCGTGGCACATAGGCAGTAGCAAGGTCGGGACACCGCTGCAAGACCGTCTGAGACATGGATGTCGAAGATGAGCCTACAGAGATGTATTCACGGCGTGTCTTGCAGCGGTGTCCCGACTTTGCGACGAAATTCAGTGGATCAGGCTTCGATACGCGTAGAAAAACGATAACCGGTACCGCGCACTGTCTGGATCAGGTCTTCGTGGCCATCCACGGTCAGCGCTTTGCGCAGGCGGCGGATATGCACATCTACAGTACGCTCCTCCACATACACATTGCCGCCCCAGACATGATCCAGCAACTGGCTGCGAGTATAGGCTCTTTCCTGATGGGTAAGGAAAAATTCCAGTAAACGATATTCAGTCGGTCCCATCTCCACGGATTGGTCATTGATGGTGACGCGGTGGCTGGCGGGGTCGAGGCAGAGGCCTTGCACGGTAATGGGAGCCGAGGTGATTTGCGGATCGGCGCGGCGCAATACGGCTTTCAGGCGCGCTACCAATTCGCGTGGAGAGAAAGGTTTGGTGATGTAATCGTCGGCGCCGACTTCCAGCCCCTGGATCTTGTTATCTTCCTCACCCTTGGCGGTGAGCATGATGATAGGGATATTGACCGTGACTTCATCGCGCTTCAAACGGCGCGCCAGTTCGATCCCGCTGGTGCCGGGCATCATCCAGTCGAGCAGGATCAAATCGGGTTTTTCATCGATAATCAGGCTGTGAGCATCCTGGGCATTGCTCGCTTCCATCACTTGATATTCGGCCATTTCCAGGGCCACACGCAGCATATCGCGGATTGCAGATTCATCATCAACGATAAGGATTTTACGACCGGTCATAAGAGTTCTACCTGAGACAATATCAGACGTGCTCCACAGGTTTGTGAAGCTATTGTTGCAGCTTATTAAATAAGCCCGGTGTTACATATTTATGACAGTGTAAACATTTCGCAGAAAAGTGTTACGGAGCTAACCCTTTTAATAACGCCTGATGGAAGCGTTCGGGCGCCTGGATTTGGGGTGAATGGCCCAGGTCGGGGAAATTCACCAGGGTTGCCTTGGGGATGGCTTGGGCAGCAGCGCGCCCCAGTTTCTGATAATTGCCCAGGGTTTTCTGCAGCGCAGGTGGGGCGGCATCTTTACCGAGGGCGGTATTGTCCAGCTCGCCAATCAACAACAGTGTCGGGACTTTCAATTGCGGGAATTCGTAGACCACGGGTTGGCTCATGATCATGTCGGCCGTCAGGGCTGAATTCCAGGCGACTTGTTCTTTGCCTTGCCCGCGATACATACCCGCCTGCATTTCCACCCATTGGTCGAACTCCGGGCGCCATTGGCCTGCGTAGTATGTGGAAAGCTGATACTTGCGAATCCCCTCGGCATTGGTATTCAGCTCGCGCTTGTACCAGTCATCGACACTGCGATAAGGCACACCGAGTGCTTTCCAATCCTCAAGGCCAATGGGATTTACCAGCACCAGTTGTTCGGTTTGGGCCGGATACATCAGGGCAAAACGGGTGGCGAGCATTCCGCCCATGGAGTGCCCCATAACGCTGACCTTGTCGACGCCGATGCTATCCTGCAACGCGCGGGTATTGGCTGCCAATTGCTGGAAACTGAATTGATAGTGCGCCGGTTTGCTGGATTTGCAGAAGCCGATCTGGTCGGCCGCCACCACGCGGTAGCCCGCATCCACCAATACTTTGATAGTCCCGACCCAGGTAGCCGCGCAGAAGTTCTTGCCGTGCATTAACACCAGGGTGCGGCCATTGGATTGCGCGGGTTTTACATCCATATACACCATTTCCAGCGCCTGCTGTTGGGATTGGACGGCGAAGGTTTTGATCGGATAGGGATAGTCAAAACCCTCAAGGCGCGGGCCGTAACGAGCAGGGTCGGCGGCGTGGGCTGAGCAACAGGCGAGCAGGAGCAGGCAATAGATGAACTTCATAATGCATCCTTGGATTGCAATGGGGAGGAATGTGACATGCACCAGATGGGAAACCCCATCCGGAGAAAAGTTCAGCGCAGCGCGTAGTCGGCGGCAATGCCGGCAAATACAGCCACGCCCACCCAGTTGTTGTTGAGGAATGCCTGGAAGCAGGCGGCGCGGGCGCGGAAGCGAATCAGCCATTGCTGGTAGATAAATAGGCCGGCGGCGGCGGCGAGCCCGAGGTAATAGAAGGTGCCCAGCTCGAAGCGATTGCCCACCAATATCAATGCGTAAATGGTCATCGCCTGCAGGATGCCGGTCATCAGCCGATCCTGTTCGCCAAACAGGATGGCGGTGGATTTAACCCCGATTTTCAGGTCGTCATCGCGATCCACCATCGCGTAGAAAGTGTCGTAAGCGACGGTCCAGAGCACTACCGCCAGGTAAATCAGCCAGACTTCCTGCGGCAATTTCCCCGCCTCTGCCGCATAGGCCATGGGAATGCCCCACGCGAAAGCCGCGCCCAATACCACTTGCGGCAGATGGGTGTGGCGCTTCATAAAGGGGTAACAAAACGCCAGCACCAGCCCGCCCACCGACAGCTTGATGGTGAATGGATCGGTAAATAGCACTAGTACAAAAGCGGTTACACACAGGGCGATAAACAAACCGAGCGCTTCTTTGCTGGAGACAGCACCGGTCGCGAGCGGGCGGTCTTTGGTGCGCTGGACCTTGCCATCGATCTTGCGATCCGCAAAGTCATTGATCACGCAGCCGGCGGCGCGCATCACTACCACCCCCAGGACAAAAATCACCAGATTCTTGATGCTGGGCACACCCTTAGCGGCAATCCACAGGCTCCAGAGTGTGGGCCAGAGCAACAGGAGTGTACCTATGGGGCGATCCATCCGCGTCAAACGCCAGTAAAGTGGCGCTTTTTGCCGGATTTTGGCGATAAAGCCAGAATTTTCAGTGTTTTTACCGGCACGTTTGAGGATTTTTTCTGCATTCAAATTGGCGCGCTCAACCGTTGCGGTAGGCTCAGCCACTGGCTTGGTTGGTTCAACTATTGGTGTAGCAATTGATGCAACTGCAGGTGCAGCGGCTAGTGGTGCATTGGAGCTGGCTGCCGGGGCTGCGACCGCTGGTGCAGCCGGCCCCGTTTCAATTGGCGAGCTTGCAACCACTGTTTTTTTTGGCGCTACTTTGGCCGGGGCAGGTTTGGCAGCAACGGCTTTTGCTGGCTCTTTCTTCTCTTTCACTGCGGTGGGTGCAGCCTTTGCCGGCGAGGCTTTCTGCGCGGCGGTTTTTGCTGCTGTCGGCTTGGTTGCCGGTTTAATTGCCGGTTTAGTTGCCGGGGATTTGACGGATGCCGGCGGTGCAATTTTGGCTTCTGCAGTTTCGGCAGCGAGCTCTCCGGTTATCGGATCGGCAACTTTTTTAGCCGTAGGTTTAGTGGCCTTGGTCGCGGCAGGGGCTTTGGGTTTCGCATCAGGCTTGGCTGCGGCCGGCACCGTCTTTTTGGTCGACGGTTTTTTTGCCGCTGGTTTTTCGATAGCGGGTGGTTTGGAAACCGCTGATTCGGGAGTTGGTGGCGCTGTATCGGGTGTCAAGTCTTCTGGTGTCGTCATGGCCAAAACGCCGTCTTATTAGGGTTGCGGGTCAGGGTTAGCGGGGCAGATCGCGCGCGAGCCGGGCAACAAACGCCGGTAAAAATACTTCGCTGACCAGCAGCGGCTTTTGCCGGCAGGATAACTGTTGCATGGTAAATACCGACCGCCGACCCCAGAGCGGGGCCGCGCCAGCCAGTGCCGCGGGAACATAGGCATGATCGCGGCTAATCCGCGCCACTGCAATGGCACTGCGTGTGATCTGTGGTTGACTGAACAAAAACGCGCCCAGTGGTCGCGTCCCCTGTTTGCGCAGATGGCGCAGGCGACCGGTCAGGCTAGTGAGTGGCAACAGGCTGCGCGCAAAGACCCAGGGTTCATCGCGACCGCAGAGGATAACTTCGCGAATCAGCGCCAGCGTCGGCTGTTTCATCCCCAATACCCGGCGTTCGTCCAGGCGCGGTATGCCGATGATCTGGCGCACTACCTGCACCTGGAATTGGCCAGCGCTATAGTCGATCAAGCGTGCGGTCAGCGAGCCGGGATTGGTCAGCCAGGCCTGCATGGCGGGGCTGGGGCGTTGGCTCCGGTTGATGCGCGCCATTGGCTGCCATGTCAGTGAGAGCGGTAAGGGGCGCACAGCTGGGGGCAAAACCTGTCTCCTGTTGTCCGGGGTTGCCTGTCCGCAGGATTTTCCACGGTGGGCTATCCTGTTGAATAGCGCGGCAGTTTATCAGCTTGTGTCGGCTTGGGGATGATCCGGTTTTTGGGCATGGCGATAGAAAAAGCCGGTGCCAGTCTGCCGCAAAGCGCTTATTGGGGTTACACTCCAAGGTCTGTCGATAAAAACTAAGGAGAAAAATGATGCATAAAACCGATATTGTGGTCGCACTGGCCAACAACACTGACCTGGGTGTAAACAAGGCCGACCTGGTGGTCTCTGCCTTTATTGAGCAAATTACCAATGCGCTGAGCCGCGGTGAGTCGGTTGCCCTGCTGGGTTTTGGTACTTTTAATGTAAGTGCGCGTGCAGCGCGCGAAGGGCGCAATCCGCAAACCGGTGCGACTATCCAGATCGCCGCCAGTAAAACTGTGAGTTTCAAACCGGGCAAGGCGCTGAAAGATGCTCTTAATGAGTGATGCGCTAAACGAGTAAACCCATCTTGCTGGCGCCAATCCGGTCGCCAGCTGATTCACCCTGTGGGTGAGCCTTCCTCTTCATAATAATTCTGCGAGGCCATATGTCCCTGACCACAAAAATTCTGCTGGGTATGCTGCTTGGCGTTTTGGTAGGTGTGGGTTTCAACCTGCTGCTCGGGCTGGATGAAACCCATACCACCCCGACTACCGCTCAGGGGCTGTGGGTCCAGACCTATATCATCAACGGCCTGCTGGATACCATCGGCCAGATCTTTGTGGCCTCGCTCAAATTGTTGGTAGTACCGCTGGTGTTTGTATCGCTGGTGTGTGGTTCGGCCTCGCTCGGTGGCCATAGCCGTATGGGTGCACTGGCGACCAAGACCCTGGTGCTGTATTTGTTAACCACCGCCATGGCCATTGCTCTGGCGATTGGGGTGGCGGTGTTGGTGCAGCCGGGTGCTGCAGTCGATATGGCGCTGGCCAGCAACTATGAGGTGCCGCCAGCCCCTTCAATCAAAGAAACCTTTATCAGTATCTTCCCCAGCAATCCGGTTCAGGCCATGGCCGAAGGCAATATGCTGCAGGTGATCGTATTTTCCATTCTGTTTGGTATAGCCATCTCGCGCACCGGCGGCACAGTCGGCAAAAGTATGGCGACGTTTTTCGAGCAGCTGAATGAAGTCATATTGAAAATGGTGATGCTATTGATGCAGCTGGCACCCTATGGTGTGTTTTGCCTGTTGGCGAAATTGTTCTCATCGCTGGGCTTCACGGCGATCCTGGATCTGGCCAAATATTTCTTCACCGTCCTGTTTGTATTGTTGTTGCATGCGTTTGGTGTTTATGGCTCGCTGCTGCGGCTGCTGTCGGGCTTAAACCCGGTGATTTTTTTCAAAAAGATGTGGAAAGTGGTGGTGTTCGCGTTCAGTACCGCCTCCAGCAATGCCACCCTGCCGGTCACCTTGCGCACGGTGGAACATGATTTGGGTGTCGATAACAAGGTGTCAAGCTTTTCGGTGCCGCTCGGCGCCACTATCAATATGGACGGCACTGCCATCATGCAGGGCGTGGCGACCGTGTTTATCGCTCAGGCTTACAACATTGATATAGGCATCGCCGGTTATTTGATGGTGATCCTCACTGCAACCCTCGCCTCTGTTGGCACCGCCGGTGTTCCCGGTGTTGGCTTGGTGACCCTGGCGATGGTATTGCAATCGGTGAACTTGCCGGTGGAAGGGATTGCGCTGATTATCGGTGTCGACCGCTTCCTGGATATGGTGCGCACTGCCGTCAATGTCACTGGTGATGCGGTGGTGTCGGTAATTGTGGGCAAGAGCGAAAACATGCTCGATAGAACTCGCTATGAAGATATGACAACGCTCAGCGCGGAGGGCGGTTCTGGCTCGCATCCAGGCTGAGCCGCAGTTGCACGTTTATCGAAACAAAAAAAGCGAATTGCCGGGGCAATTCGCTTTTTTTTGGTGCCGATGGTTGGCTTAGTGTCGTGTGGGATTCTCGGTATCAAACTCGACGCTGATCGCTAAATCATCCGTCAGGCAAGGCCAGCGTTCCAGCTCTTCGCTCCAACCTTTGTCCCTGTGCAGATTGACGTAGTTGGCGATATCGGCGCCTTCAAACCCATGTTCGTTCAACAGTAACTCGGCTGAGAACAGGACCGCTTGGTCCAGTTCATTGGCGAAGGGTTCACCAATCAATTCATGGGCGATCACATTGGCGACGGTCATATCCATGGGCGCGAGCGGAATCCCACTTTTCGCCATAAACCGGTCGTTCACTTCCTCCAGCAGGCGATGCGCGAGATAGGCTTCATCGAGCAATGCTTCCAACTGGCTGTGCGGATCGATAATCGAAGGCGGCGACATAAAATAATCGCTCGCAATTTTTAACAGGGGTTCAACATCTTTGGCGATGCCCGCCTCCTGCGCCATGCTGCGGATGGCATCGATAAAATCCGGGACGTGCTTGATGTAACGCACTACAAAGTCAGCCAGCCCTTTGGCGGCCTGCTGCTCTGGTAACTTGATCGCAGCGTGCAACCGCGTTTTGCGGCATTCCACAAATTCCAACAGCTTGCCAGTGGCAGAATCCTGCTCCTGTGCCTGCCGGATCAGCTGGCGAATAGGATTTAACGGGTCGGTCAATCTGTTTCTCTGATAGTGGTTATAGGTAATCACATGAGCAATCCTGCATGATGCGGCGGAATTCAATTGGGTGCGATTTAAAAGTAAACCATGACCCAACAAACGCAAGTGAGGCGTAATACCAACTTTTTATAAAAAAACAGGCAACTGCTGAAATCGGCCTGACGGCATTTTTTGTGCCATCAGGCATGGAAAATTACAGGGTATTTAGAAGGCGCCGGAGATTTTCAGGCGCACGCTGTTATCCAGGTCGCCGCTGAAATACTGCTGGAATTGCAGCCCCACATCCAGCCTGCCGAGGGTCTGGCCAATCCCCAATACGCCGTAAACACCACCCTCTATGTCGATATCTTCCGAGTAGCAGTTATGGCAACCGCTAATGGCGCGCTCCGAATACAACATACCGCTCACCCCGCCGCGCACGGTGACGAAGGTCATATTGTCCTGCCCAAAGCGGTATTTAGGGCCGTACTCGGCAAACACCATAAAAGCGCTGGCATCGGATTCGGAATAGTCGATATCGCCCCAGTAATCCTCGACAAATTGGGAAAAGGCATCGTTATCACGGTAAAACAAAAAGTTGATCCCCAGCGACAGGGTGTTTTCGGTTCTGCTGGAGTAGTACTCGGCCGCGCCCCCAATCGCAGTGGCGCTGTCTTCAATACCTTGCGCGGCGGCAGCGTCTTTGTCGAAGGTGACGTGATCCACATGGCCCGACCAGCTCCAGCCGGTGTAATCCGCATTGTTGGGATTGTTGTTGGACGTAGTGCCGGAATTGTAGGGCGATGCCGCAAAGGCAGCAGAAGCCAGCAAGCTG
>DATIGS010000056.1:0-2725 GCA_035481425.1 Cellvibrio sp.
GTTGCGATCAAAGTTGATGCGGGCCTGATCTTTTGCTCAGATTCGCGCACCAATGCGGGTGTTGATCAGGTCAGCACCTACAGCAAGATGTATCACTTTGGCATTAAGGGCGATCGCCAAATTGTGATCAACTCGGCCGGAAATCTTGCTACCACCCAATCCGTGATCGCGAAAATTCGCAAGGACATCAAAGACGGCGCTGATACCAGCCTCGCAACCGTTGATAGCATCCACGATGCCGCCGACTATGTAGGTGAAATCAGCGTTGCCATCCAGGAGAAACACGCCAACAACAACTCCAATGTGAGCTTTGAAGCCAGCTTCCTGCTCGGTGGGCAAATTGGCCTGGATACCCCGGCAGTAATGTTGATTTACCCACAGGGCAACCACATCACCACTTCCGACCAGACACCCTACTTGCAGATCGGCGAAAGCAAATATGGCAAGCCAATCCTTGACCGTATCCTCAATCCGGGGACCGGCCTGGATACCGCGGCCCTCTGCGCGTTGGTTTCGATGGACTCGACAATGAAGTCCAACCTTACCGTCGGCCCGCCGATCGAGCTTGTGAGTTATGCCACTAACAGCGGCCAGACGGAATACAGCTCATTTTCGGCCGATAACGAATATCTGCGCGAGTTGACCAAATCCTGGGATCGCTTGATTGTGGAAGCTTTCCTGCAATTGCCACCGCCGCCACCGCAACACTGATTATTTTTATCGACTGCCTGAAAGCGCCAGCGTCTACCCGATACTGGCGCTTTTTTGTTTCTGGTGCTTCCATTTCAACTTATGGTGCACTTATTGCCTTAGTTAAGGACAAGATTTGCAGCAACCGGTAATCAGCGGGGTTAATCAATATCGCCATGATCTAAATAGCGTAACAAGTGATGAGGATGATAAGAATTTGCCCTTTTCAAAGACTGATGCCGCTTGCGTGCACCAGCATGATCCATAAACCGCACCATGCAGGAAGGAATTAATTTATGGCTATCCGCGTTGCCATTCATCACAAGACCCATTACAAATTTGATCGCCTGACATCAATTTTCCCTCATGTACTACGCTTACGCCCGGCGCCCCACAGCCGCACTAAAATCCACAGCTATTCATTAAAAATTGAACCGGCTGATCATTTTATTAATTGGCAGCAAGACCCGTTTGGCAACTTCCAGGCGCGGCTGGTTTTCCCTGAGCAGACCACATCCTTATCCTTTGAAGTGGAAGTGGTCGCCGACATGACTTCCATCAATCCCTTCGACTTTTTTGTGGAGGAATACGCGCAACACGTCCCCTTTGAATACGACAAACAATTGCAGCGCGAGCTGATTCCCTATCTGGAAATCAGCGAAAGCGGCGCGCAACTCATGGCGATAGTGGACAAGCTTAAAGCGGATATCCGCCATCGCCAGTTGAGTGAAAAACCCTGGGCGGTGAACGATTTTATGGTGAGCATCAACCAACTCGTGCAACAAGCGATTGGTTATGGCGTGCGCCTTGAACCGGGCATCCAATCCTGTGAAGAAACGCTGACGCTCGCTAAAGGCTCCTGCCGCGACAGCGCCTGGTTGCTGGTACAAATTTTCCGTCACCTCGGTTATGCCGCGCGCTTTGCTTCCGGTTATCTGGTGCAGCTAACTGCCGATATCAAAGCCCTCGATGGCCCCAGCGGACCCGAAAAAGATTTCACCGACTTGCATGCCTGGACCGAAATTTATATTCCCGGCGCAGGCTGGATTGGGCTCGATCCCACCTCCGGCTTGCTTGCAACCGAAGGCCATATTCCGCTCGCTTGCACACCCGACCCGATTTCTGCTGCGCCCATTACCGGTGCCACCAGCAAATGCGAAGTGGAATTTTCCTACAGCAATGAAGTGTTTCGCATCCTCGAAGACCCGCGTGTGACCAAACCCTATACCGAAGAGCAGTGGGCAACGATCAACGCGCTCGGCGCTGCGGTTGATAAAGAATTAATCGAACAGGATGTGCGATTAACAACGGGCGGTGAACCTACCTTTGTGTCCATCGACGATATGGAATCCGAGCAGTGGAATACCGGCGCACTCGGCGCCGATAAATTGCGCCTCGCAAAAGATTTATTGCTGCGCATGCGCA
The DNA here is from genome assembly GCA_035481425.1 of Cellvibrio sp. Lineage (GTDB taxonomy): Bacteria > Pseudomonadota > Gammaproteobacteria > Pseudomonadales > Cellvibrionaceae > Cellvibrio. The sequence continues at coordinate 2,116 of DATIGS010000056.1, forward strand.
ATACCTTCGCCCCCAATGGCCTGCTGCATTATGGGCAAGGCAAATGGTATCCGGGCGAAGAAGTGCCGCGCTGGGCATTGGGTTGCTTCTGGCGCACCGACGGCCAGGCCCTGTGGCGCAATCCGCATTTATTGGCGCGTGCAGATAAAAATTATGGGCTCACGCATGTTGATGCAAAAAAATTCGCGCAACTGCTTTGCGAAAAAAATCGCGTCAACGATGAGCATTTAATTCCCGCCTACGAAGACGTGCTCTATTACCTTTGGGCAGAACAAAAGTTGCCTGCCGATATCAACCCTCTCGAAGCAGATTTAAAAGATGATCTGGAACGGCGGCGTATCGCAAAATTATTAACGCGCGGATTAAATACAGAAAGCGGATATGTGCTTCCGATTGAATGGAATTACGTGAACCAGAGTTGGTTAACGGGCCGTTGGAAGTTGCGTACCGGCGCACTCATGCTAACACCCGGTGACTCGCCCCTCGGATTGCGCTTGCCATTAAATTCTCTCGAATTTCCCACGAACGAATACGAGCGCTACCAACCGGAAAATGATCCAATTGCCACACGCGCGCCGCTCGCACCCAGCGGCCAACAGGCAAGTGCACT
>DATIGS010000057.1:0-4045 GCA_035481425.1 Cellvibrio sp.
GAAATGGTGAAGGCCTTGTCGAGATCGGCTTTATCGTCGATGTATACATGGCAAATGCCATCGAGGTGTTTGATCACCGGCACCTTGGCGTCGTTGCTGATGCGCTCGATCAGCCCTTTGCCGCCGCGCGGAACAATCACATCCACAAATTGCGGCATGGCAATTAATTCACCCACCGCGGTACGGTCGGTTGTCTCGACTACCTGCACTACATCCGCTGGCAAACCGGCCGCTTTCAAACCCGCCTGCAAACAATTGGCGATGGCGCGGTTGGAGTGGATCGCTTCGCTGCCGCCGCGCAAAATCGCCGCATTGCCGGACTTGAGGCAAAGGCTCGCGGCATCAATAGTCACGTTGGGGCGCGATTCATAAATAATGCCCACCACCCCCAAAGGCACGCGCATCTTGCCCACTTGAATCCCGCTTGGGCGATAACTCATATCGGTGATTTCACCGCAGGGGTCAGCCAGCGCAGCAACCTGGCGCAGGCCTTCGATCATACCGTCGATAGTCGCAGGCTTGACCGCCAAACGATCGAGCATGGCCGCATCAAGGCCATTGGCCTTACCGGCCGCCAGATCTTTTTGGTTTTCCGATACCAGCGTAATACGCGATTTATCCAGCTCATTGGCAATCGCCAGCAGCGCTTTATTTTTCAGCGCGGTGGGCGCAGCGGCAATCACGCGGGAGGCGATGCGCGCTTTGCGGCCGAGTCCGGCCATATATTCTTTGACGTTCAATTCAGACATGAAACAACCTGCGGCGGGTAATTCAGAAAAATGGCCGCGATTATAACCCGAGTTGCGCCTGCTTTTGGGGCTGACAGCGGCTTTATTTGGCGGAATCGGCGGCTTTCTTTGCACAACCTTGTATTTGTTTTTGCTTATCGCCCCGATTTTTTTATTCATTTCAGTTTGCGACAAGGCGCACAAGATTCCCCATCGGGATTTCAGTTTTCGTTCAGATTAAAAGGCTTAGTCTGAACTCACTCCCGCACGGCCTTCACGAGGTGCGCGAGACATAATCAACTACACGAGACGACCATCATGAAAAGCCTGTTATTAATCAGCACCCTGGCCAGCAGCCTGTTGCTGGCTAACAGCGCCCTGGCTGATCGCGACCATCATCACCACAAAAAACACAAACATCACCACTCGCATCACCATGCACACCACAACAGTTATTATGTGGTTGAGCAGCCGGTGTATGCCCGCGTGGTCTCCAGCAGGCCGATTTATCGCACGGTCGCAGTAGAAGTGCCGGTCGACTCCTGCCACGTTGAAACTGTGGCCTATAGCGAACGTCGCGGCGGCGACTCGTTCAAAGGCACAGTAGTCGGTGGTTTGATTGGCGCCGCCATCGGCAAGGAGATTGGCAATAGCGGCGGCGCTACAGCTGCTGGCGGTTTAATCGGTGCAGCGATTGGCAATGATGTCGCGAGCGGTAGCCGCCGGGTAACACGCTACGAGGATCGCGAAGTCTGTAACACTCGCTATCGCACCGAGTACGAACGCCAGTTGGTAGGTTACGATGTGACTTACCATTACGAAGACCGTGTGTACCATACCGAAACACGCCAACACCCCGGCACCCGCATTGTGCATGTCAGCGGTCATCGTTAAGCCAACCAACGAATGGGCAAAGCTCAAATTGACCTTTGCCCGAACACGGGCGATAGTGAAGGCGTTATTTTTGTGTGAATGTACCTGAACGCCTTTTGTTGGAATTTGTCATGCTGTATTCAAAAGTCTTCAACGCGTGCTCCAATTTTTCCCGGCTGCCATTAGTGTTGCTGGGAACGCTGCTGTTGACCTGCCAATTAGGTATCGCTCAAGTTAATGAACAGGATACCCAATCCAAAACCCAGGCCAATGATTTGATCAGCGGTAATATGGGGCTACCCTCCAGCACTGCAGATAACAGCCTGATTAATCCGGATGCCGTCAAACCCTCCTTGCCTGATCCCAAACTGTCTCCCGCCGAAGCGGCCGAGCTGGTGCGCAAAAAGGTGGGCGGGCAAGTGATGAGCGTCAATACCCAGCAGCATGACAGCGACGTTGTCTATGGTGTGAAAGTGCTTCATGACGGGCGCATGCGCGTCATCCATGTCGATGGGCAAACCGGCCGCTTACTCAATTAATAACATTCGTTTTTTGCTCAACTATTTACTTACTCATTTACTTGCTCATATTTAGTTGACGACTTCCTTTAACCGCCACTGTTAAGTTCGGGAATATCCATGCGTATATTGATCGTTGAAGATGAAAAACCCCTGCGCGAACAAATCCTCAGCCTCATGGCGACCGAAAAATATGCCTGCGATGCCGCTGCCGATGGTCGCGAAGGGCTGTTCCTCGGCAGCGAATATGACTATGACCTGGCGATTGTCGATCTCGGTTTGCCGTTGATGGACGGCACCCAGCTGATCCGCGAACTGCGCAGCAAAGGGCGCAATTTCCCGATCCTGATTTTGACTGCGCGCGGCAACTGGCAGGACAAAGTGGGTGGGCTGGAAGCTGGCGCGGATGACTATTTGACCAAGCCCTTCCACCCCGAAGAATTGCGCGCGCGTATCCACGCCCTGCTGCGCCGCGCCAGCGGCCATGCCTCGCCGGTATTGCGCTACGGCCCTATCACTATCGATACCAGCGCCAAACGCGTCCACCGCGACGATGCCGAAGTCGAGCTCACCAGTTTTGAATACAACACCCTCACCTATCTCGCATTGCATGCCGGTAAAAACATCTCCAAAAGCGAGCTGACCGAGCATTTGTATGCGCAGGATTACGACCGCGACAGCAATGTGATCGAGGTATTTGTCGGCCGTTTGCGTAAAAAACTCGACCCCGACGGCACCCTGAATTTGATCAGCACCCAGCGCGGACTCGGTTACAGGTTCAACCTTGATAAGCAGTGAAGCGCTCCGGCTCCAACTGGCCGCAGCCCGCACCCGCCTCGCTCACGCGGGCGCACAGCTAGGCGCCCGCCTTGCACCAGTGGGAGCCCGTTTTGCGCAGTTGGGCAGGCGTATCACTGCATCCGAACGTCTTGCCAAAATTGGGGCTCGTTTTTCGTCGATTGCGGCGCGCCTGCTGTTGGCATCGGCACTGCTGCTGCCACTGTTTTTGGGCTTGACCGGTTTTTTCCTCAATCGCGCTTTTGAAAACAGCCTGGAAGTCGCCGAGCGCGCGCGACTACGCGGCCACATCAATTTGCTGATGAGCGTGGCCGAACCGGTCACTAAAAACACCAAGGTCCAAAGCTTGCGCATGCCGGTCACCCTGAGCGATGCCGACTTTGAGCACCCCAACTCCGGCCTGTATAGCTATATTTTCGATAACCAGGCCAAACTGGTGTGGCGCTCCAACTCGGCCGCCCTGAGCGATCCGCCCGCTTACAAAAAAATCGCCAAGAGCGATACCCCCGGCAAAATGTTGTTCAGCATGAAGCAGCTGAATGACAAGCTGCACTTTGTCGCGCGCTATACCGTCAAGTGGGAAGATGCACGCGGCAACCCCACCCCGTTTCACTTTGTGGTGGCGCACAGCGCCGATGAATACACCGCTGAACTCACTGCCTACCGCAATGAACTCTGGCGCTGGCTCGGCGCAGCCGGGGTATTTTTATTGATCGCCCAAACCCTGATTTTGCGCTGGGGTTTGCGCCCGCTGGGGAAATTGGCGCAGGCGCTCAAAGCCATGCAAAGCGGTGATACCAGCGATATCGAAGGTGAACATCCACAGGAATTGCAGCGCATTGTCGACAACCTCAACCAGGTGTTGGCGCGCGAGCAGGCATTGCGCCAACGCTATCGCAACAGTTTGGCCGACCTCGCCCACAGCTTGAAAACCCCGCTCGCCGTGCTGCAAAGCAAACTGGTTGAGGGCGCAGCCTCTGATGACGACTTGCAGCACATCGCCAGTGAACAGGTGGCGCGGATGAACCAGGTAGTGACCTACCAATTGCAGCGCGCGGTATCCAGCCAACAAAAAGGCACTTTTCGCCGCACCCAGATTGAACCTATCGCCCAGCGGTTATTTTCAGC
>DATIGS010000058.1:0-12705 GCA_035481425.1 Cellvibrio sp.
GTCGGCTTGGTGCTCGCCGGGGATACTTCCTGTGGATAGATGGGCGTTGGTGCGCCTATAGGATTGCAACTGCTGACGCCGGGTTTGACCACACCGGCATTGTGGATCCAGTTGCCGTAATCGACCGTACATTTCCAGCCGGCAGTGTTGATGGTATCGCTGATATTGCCGGCGCCGTAATTCAGGATTGCCGCCTGGCTGGTGTGCGCAAAACCCAGCGCGCCCAGCAGAAGCAGGACTCGGTTGAATCGTTTCATAATAGTGACCCTTTTATTCATTATTAGCGGTTAGATTGTTTTAAACCGGGAGCTGACCTCGGGTGAAGCGCTGATCTTGATCCGTCTATTATGGTTATTAGATCCTGGTACAAGAGGCCAGAGACTGTGCTCCAGACCCCGTATCCTCTACCTGAATCCAGGGCGGGTCGTCCCATGTTGGAGGCAAAACGCAAACTGGGCCTGTATCACTTTAGGCAGAGATAAGGTGGACCGGCAGATAATGCCGGGGCGAAATGAGAGGGAGGCAAAGCGGCGCCAAGCTATTATCGCGGCTGGATCACATGACAAACGACGCACATCTTCTAGAATCAGCTGACAAGACAAATGGAACCCTTGCATGCGCAAACTCAACTACTCTCCCAAGCTCGGTGCCCTGGCCTCCGGGCGATTTCTGCATGGATTGTTTTTTAGCGGGCTGTTATTCAGTAAATGGTGCGAAGCACTCGAAGCAACACCCGAGACGGTTGCAGCGCCAGTCGCGGCACCGATGGAAGTGCGTTACTACGACCGCGGGATAAAAGACGCGCGACACGCCTATAAGTTTGAACTCATCAAAAAAATCCTCGAGGTTACCCGCCCGGAATTCGGCGACTATAAGATCATCCCGTTTGGCGAAGAGCCGAGCGCCAAACGCCAGGCTGTATTAATTGGCGAGGGCAAAATCCTCAACCTGCTTTGGGCGTCTCCGGGCACCGTGATTGCGCAGGCCGATGTGATTACCATCCCGGTTGATATTTTGCGCGGCCTGCTCGGCTATCGCGTGTGCCTGATCAACCCCGCCAATTTTCCTCCTCGCGATACGCTGACATCGCTCGAGCAATTGCAGATCGCCCAGGGACTTAATTGGGTAGATATCGAAATTTACAAACACAACGGCATCACCCCCAAACAGGCGCCCACCTTTGAAGCCCTGTTTGAAATGCTCGCAGCAAAACGCTACCAATGTTTGCCGCTGGGGGCCGATGAGGTCATGTATACCTGGCGCGACCAAAAGACCAAATTCCCGTTTTTGGCAATTGAGCCGGACATATTGATTTACTACGACTACCCGATTTATTTGCACATCAGCAAACAATTTCCGGAGTTGGCAGTGCGGGTGAAAAAAGGCTTGGAAAAATTGCAACGCACGGGTGAATTTGATCGCTTGTTTACACAACATCACGCTGCCGATGTTGCGCAGTTGCAGCTAAACCAGCGCAAGATATTTTGTTTGAAATCGCCCTATTTGCCCGAGCAGGGCCAATGCGAAAAGCCACTGGGCTTTCCCAAAGCATTAAAGGGCGCCCGCTAAAAAACTGCCCGATCCTAATAAAAAAAACTGCCCGGCCTTTGCAGGCCGGGCAGAAGCAATGCGCAACGGACGACGAAGCGCTTAGGGAACGCGGAAAATCAATTAATGGGGCACGAACCGGCACAGGCCGATGTATTCATTTGGCTATTGCCCAGCAAAGTCACATCGGCAGGGCGCACATCGCAGTTGGCGGTGTCGAACTCCACGCCCAATGCCGAACTGCTACCTGAACCTTTCACTACACCTTTGTAGACCTGGCAAATTTTGGTTTTGGAGGTGCCACTGTTGTTCAGCGTCAAATTGCGAATCGTTGCCACATCACCAAAGTTGGTATTGATCCCCACAATGGTGCTGACATCGCGGGTAATTACATCGTTGATCACAATTTTGCGTGGGCCGCCGTTGTTAGTGCAGTCGCCGCACGTACGCGCCAATTTACCTGCGCTTTGTACGTAGAATTTGCTGATGTGCAATTCACCGCGGCCGTTGAATTGGAAGGTTTTATCCGAACCATTGAAAGCTGCGCCGCAAGTTACATTCATGATGGTGCCCGCAGGTCCCATTGCCGTTGCCGCATCTTCACCAATATCTTCCCACCACACATGGTCGATGGTGCAGTTGCCCTTACAGTGGATACCATCGGCGGCGGCTGAACCAATAATCACATTGCGCACTACCCCGCCTTCCTGCACATCAAACAATGGCGGTTGGCCTTCGCCCTGGCCACCACCGGAAAGGTTGTAGCGCTTATTCAAACCATCAAACACTTCACCGGCGGCAACGACGCGTGTACCGGACAATTGCACAGTTTCAGTCGGCTCGGGTTTTTCACACCCGGGATAATAAGTGCCTACCGGTGGATTGACGGAACTGGATGCCGAACTGGCCACTGAACTTCTCACCGAACTTGCAACACTGCTTGCCGAGCTTTTTACGCTGCTAACCGAGCTGACAATTGAACTCGCCACACTGCTGGATGAGCGGCTGGATGAGGATTGCGCCGGCACGCTGGATGCAGTGCGCGCGATTGAACATTCATTTACACCACCGGCAATACGGCTGCCAAACACAGCTTCAGAACACACAAAACTGCCCGACAATACTTTGTAGGTAAATTTATCCGCGCGACCAAACGCAACATTGGTTGAATTGGCGACACTGCAGGTTTTTCCTTCCGAACAAATAGTGACAAAGCCCGCCGGGCGATTCGCAGCCAATGCACTGGATGCGATTGTGGCGAGCACTAATCCTGACAATAAAATTTTGATACGCATAAAAAAGCCCTCAGTAAAATTTAATAGGCCGCAGGTTTTCTACTGAAAACTGCCGCCGTAAAAACTCTTGAGGTATTGAACAACCGATTACTACTTAAAATGGGAGACCACGCCGACACATTCGATCTGTTGTACATTTGATTATTTTTATTTGAACTTTTGCCAAAGCGGCAAGAAGTACAACAAGTCTACGCGCTCGCGAGCGAAAAACAATTCCACTTATGTGCCAAGATGAAAAATCAGAACGCAGCACACAAATGCATTGTGTGCTGGTATACAGGAGTGAAGTAAGAAAAGTTTGTTTTAAAAGGGAACGTTATTTGTTGTTATCGCGCAACATCACTTCGCGGAAATGTTTGCCTTGCATAGTGGGTTCGTAAGTTTTGTAGTCGGTGAACATTTGCGGTGACCAATCCGGATCAAATACCCACGCCACCCAACTAATACCTTTACTATCAAAATAATCGGTGATGCGTTTACCGTATTTTCCATCATCAATTACCGGAATATGCGCGCCCTTGTCGGTCGCCAACTGGTAGCCAATTTCAGTCGCAAAAACCGGATACTTATCCGCGATAAAACCAAAATCACGCTCCCAATTTTTTTCATAAGGCGCGCCCACTTTCATTGGGTATGGATGACTTACATAAGCCACATTGTTGCGTTCAATAGGTGCAGTGGCGACCGGCTTTAAATCGTAGGCCCAGTTAAAACCCGCCACGAGTGAAATTGCCGCAGGATTGTGCGCCTGGATGACGGTGATGATTTCTTCGTTAATGGCTTTCCATTCCGCCCAACTCACCATGCCCAAACGACCATTAAATACAGTTGGCTCATTAAAAATTTCATAAAACGCCACCGCGTTAATTCCGGCGTAACGCTCGGACACAGTGCGCCAAAAATCGTAAGTCTCGGGTTTATCGGTGTAGTAGGAATTATTCTGGAACATTTGCGATTTGAGATTGCCGATGGAATGCCAATCGATAATCACATACATGCCCAACTCATTGGCCCAGATCACCACTTGGTCGAGCATAGCGAGATAGGCTTTTTTGCCATGCTTGCGCCACGCGGATGGATGCACAGGCACGCGGATAACATTCGCGCCCCAGGATTTAATCACTTCGAAATGTTTTTTAGTAAAACGTTTATCGCGGGCAATTTTGTCTGGGTCGGAAATATTCAGGCCACGAAACACCAGCGTCTTACCTGATGCATCCACAAATTTATTGCCTTGCACTTTTACTAATAAAAGTTGCTGCGCAATTTTACTTTTATCAAATGCAGGGATATCGGTTTCGTTCCACCAGCCACTGTTGTTTTGCCATGCATCATCTGCGACGCTGGCATTACTGGTGAAAATCAAAAAGGGAAGTAAAAACAAAGACAGGACACGAAAAAAATGAAGCGGAGATTTCATAATGCTAATCCAGGGCTCGTTATTAGGTGCGCAAGAAATAGCAGAAATAAATTCGCAGCGCGTATTATTTAACCCAAGTTTACCCTCGGCGCTGATACGCGCGATCAGCGTTCGATTTTATACACCACATCCACACTTTGGGTTTCCCCGGATTCCGCTTCCAAACGCAAACTTTTCGTCAGGTGATATTCCATACCCAAAGTGAAGACGCTGTCGAAAATACCCACGGCATAGCGCACCAATAATTTCGGCGTGAGATATTTGCCCATCCACAGTTGGCTTTGTTCTATGCCTTCATCGGATTTCACCTCCAACTCGTCAAGATGAAATAGCTGCGTGATTTTTGTCCCCATGGTGCCGTCGCTATCGACACCAACACCGGTCATTGCCCCCAGTAACACCGATGCATCCGCTTTGCTCGCCTCACCCGCTGGCTTGCCGGTAACCAACATCATCATCGCCTGGCTCTCCGATGTTGAGGGCACAGAGAATACATTCGCAACCGGGCTTTGTAAGGTCCCGCTGACCTCCAGCCCGACTTTGGTTTCGTCGGCATCTTTAATCACCCGCGAGGCGCGAATATCCAGCCCCGGATTTTCATAAGGCCCCTGAAATACCAGACGACCTCGCTCAATCGTCAGGCTTTGGCCATAAGCGCGATAACTACCATCGACCACACTGACATATCCACTGGTAAAAAATTGCCGCTGCGCGTCTTTAAGCAAGTTCAATTGCCCGGTCAATTTACTGCTCAAACCAAAACCTTTGAACTGCACATCATTGCCCAACGTCAGGGTCAAATTGCTGAAGACTTTGATGGGCGACTCAGCTTCGCCTTGCACGTTCTGGTCGTTAACGATGACAGCATCGTTCGATACTTTGGTCGCCGCGGGAGGAAGGCGTTTGATATTGGCGCGCAGCCAAGGGATAACGGTTTCACCGGAGAGATGCACCAATTCCCGATTGGCGTTGAGTTTGATATTCGGGCTGAGGTTAGCTTTCAACTGGTTCAGGTTAATCACCTTAAAATCCGCACCACTCAGCAGCCCTTGTAGATCCCAATCAGGAGTGCCGAATTTAACCAGGTCGGCAGAGAGCGAGAGTTTGCCATCGCCGGATTGGAGCTGGCTTTGCAAGCTGATATTGCCCGCTTGGGTGGAGTTAATATCCAGCTCCATATTGCTCAGGTCGACGCCGAGGCGCGGCAGGTTGGCGGCGCCATTGCTCAGTTTGATATTGCCCAGCACATAGGGTTGGGCGAAGGTACCGCCAGCGGTTAAATCAGCGCGCAGGTCGCCTTTGATGTCATTGGTAAACGGCAGGAGCGTTTCCAGCGGAGCGAGGTTGGAAAACTCCGCCTGCAATTTGCCGCTGCTGATTTTGCTCTGTGCCAGATCCAACTTAGTGTCGGCGTGGATGGTGCCATAGCCCACCCAATCCATTCCTGCATTAGCCACCAGCTGCGCCTGCTTCAAGGTTGCGTTCACGCCGAAATTGCGCCATGCATAAACCTCGGTCGCACCATCCGCATACTGGTAGCGCAACTCGGCATTGCGCGTGCTAACTTTGAGTGTGGCCTCGGTACCGGCGAGTGAAAAATCGCTAGAGCGCATGTCGAGCGAGCCGTCCATCACACCGGCAAAATAGACCTCGGCTTTAAATAGCGAGAGAAATTGCCGCAGTGGCACTGAGTCCATCCGCACCTTGGCGTTGGCGCCACTCGCACGCACCCACTCACCTTGCAAGCACAGTTGCGGCAGCGAATATTTTTCCACACGGCTCGCCGGCAGCTCGGCATTTTTATCCAACCAGTTGCGGCTATTGCTCGCGGGCGATTGGTTGGGTTGCCACTCGCCACTGACCTGCTCGCGCTCAACATGATCAGCACGCTCTACCTGTGCCGTTAAATTGCTGCGCGTCGTCAGGCACTGGTCGCCCAGTTGCACCACCTCCGGGCTAACGCGGATCGGTTTGCCGGAGGTGAGCCACCAGCGCGGTACATTTTTCGCCTTCACTGCGAGTTGCTGAAACTTGCCCTGCCATTCACTGCCATCAAAATTGCCCGCCAATGTAAAGTCGACGCGACCATAGTCAGTACTTTTGAGTAGCGCTTGCAATTGGTGACGGGAGATGGAGCCGGAACCTTCGATCTCGATATTACTAAAGCGATTTTCAGCAACGCGCAATTGCTTGGCGGTGAGTGCCAATTGGTAATTATCGTTGCGCACCGCCTCACCAAGGTCGCGCAGGCGATCTGTCATTGGCGCTGGCGTCGCCCCTGCTTGCGCGGATGAGTTAGCGGATGAAGTGCCCGATGCAGCGGCATCCGGACTGCTCACCGCTGTTTTTACCGCAGCGGTACCCTGCGGCTTGATCGACACATCCAATTTATCGACCCCATAAGCACCCCAATTGAATTTTTCGACATTGGCCGAGAGGGCTATCAGCGGGTTTTTCCGATTACCACGCAACTCGCCCTGGCTGATCACACTGCCGCTAAGGCTGTTATCCAGTTGCTGCAACATGGGCGCGCGCAGATCCCACACCAGCCCCAGCTGTTCCCCCACCACCCCTTTCACTTGTAATTGGTTTGCGCCCAATACAAGGTTCAGCGCATCGCTGCGGAAATCCTTGCCATCGAACTGCACATTACCGTTGCCGTGCAGATTGACCCCACGGACTTCGCCGTCGATATTCAAGCCCTGTAACTCCAGATTCCAGCCCGATGCTGCCCGCTCGCCCTTGGTCGTGAATCTGCCATTGATATCGCTCGGCCAATTATCGATCAGGCTGGCAAGATCCAGGCGCTTGGCTGTTACATCCACCTGCCATTGCAGCTGCGGCAGCCAGCGCACATTGCCGTTCAAGGTGATGCCGCGTGCATCCTCGGACAAATTGCGTTTTACGTCGACCGGCTGCGGATCAACCCGTGCAGCAGCGCTACTGTGCGCCTGGGACGAGGTAGCGCTAAGCAGATGGGGAATTGCTGCCGCCGTATACACCGGCGTTTCAGTGTAAACATGCAGCAGCTCGACCTGGATATTTTTCAAATCCCCCTGGGCGGCAGCGTTCACCATTAGCAGCGGCGCCTGGGGCAAGTGGATATCGCCCAACAGCTGCGCCTGGTAATTATTCCAACTGCCCTGCGCCGTTAATTTGCCACTGGTTACCGGCACTGGTTGCTTGGGAATCCACCAAGCGGCCGGCAGGGTTTGCTGCTGCCATTCCGCCGCCAATGTTAAGGGTGGAGCGGGATGAAACTGCCGTTGCTGGTCGAGCAGTTGCAGTTGGGTATTTGCACTTAATGCGACGGGTGAACTCATTTGGGTGTGCAATTGCAGATCCTGCAAACTCCCCTGCAGCTGGGTTTTCCCCTTGTATAACAAAGGTGCTGGCGCCTCTTCGGCTACGTCGGCCGAAGCAAGCAAGGGGGCTGCGGCTGGTGGAGCCTGGGTAACGGGTACCGCTGGATTTGCGGCCAATAGGAACGGAGGAATCGCTTGCACTGGATCTATCGGCGATACAGGTTCCGGCGCTGGCGCGGCCATGGCTATGCCCAGCGGTGCTTCCGTGGGAGCGGCTTGCCATTGCCAGAGCAACTCCGCCTCTGTTTTATAGGGAAAACCCAGCGCGCTCGCGCCACTAAGCTGCAGGCGATAATCGCGGTGGCGTAGCGCCAGCTTTTTGTAGCGCAAATGAAAGGTACCCATGCTGACCGAACCACTCAGACGATCCCAATGGAGCCGGGTATCACCCTGCACATAATCGATATTGCGCACGCGCACATCCTCCAGACTAACCCGCACCGGCAGACGGACAGTGGGCCATTGGATAGGTGGCGATGGTTCGGTTTTGGCGGCAGCGGGAGGCAACTGTATCAATACGCGCTGCGCATATAAGGATTGAATAGTCAGTACACGGTACAGCAAGGTGGCTGGACGCCAGCGAAACGAAACCTGCTCGGCGCGAATGTGCTGCTCGCCCCGGGTGTAATCAATAAACTCCAGATCCAGCCCGGTGCGCAGATTCCCCTCAATATCACCCACACTGATATTGGCAACACGCGCTGCGCCGGTGACCAGCCAGCGGCTGCCGGTTTCGGTTTCCAGCACTGCAGCCACAGTCGCGAGCAGGATCAATACCAGCGCGAGCAGGCTAAACAATGCATTGCGTATTTTGCTTAGCTTTATTTGCATGACTTCATATGCACAGTTTCATCTAATCATTCGTGTTGGCGATTGAGCGACAACTTACAGATCTGGCCCCATGGTGATATGCAGGCGCCAACTTTTATCGCCATCCAATGCCTTGGCCACATCGATACGGATCGGGCCGATGGGGGAAATCCAGCGCGCGCCCACACCGGCACCGCGCATCAAATCAATATCGCTGTCATTCGCCGCGTTACCTACATCGAAAAAAACAGCGCCAGCCCATTTGGTGTCTTTGAATAAATGATCGACCTCAATACTGGAGACCAATAGATTATTACCGCCCACAACCATTTCTTTGGTTGTGCCGTCGGGCTGCTCGACGGTTTCGGTTGGGCCGAGAGATTCATAAGCATAACCGCGCACACTGGTATCACCACCGGCAAAGAAACGCACCGAGGCGGGCAGCTCACTAAAATCTTCCAACTGGGTTGTACCGATTTCCGAGCGCAACAATATCCGGCCGAACGAAAACCCCCTCACATATTTAGCGCGCGCATACAACTGCACAAAACTAAAATCCGACCCCAGGCTTTCCGGCGAACCGGATAATTTCGCCAACAGTGACCAGCCTTTTAAAGGATAGGGGGCGCCATCGGTTTTCGTCCGTGTTAATGACACAGAGGGCACAATTAAATCCGTACTGGTTTCAGGATCAGTACCGATGATGGAATCTTCCTGTTCATAATCGAGCGCGTAGGTCTGCAACCATTGATTGTCTTGATAATAGGTGTAGCTACTACCGTAAGTGTCTTTATAGCTACTGGTAGTGTCGGTGATTTCTTTTTCGTAGCCCGCATAAAAACGTAAAAACTCATAGGAGGGGCGACGCATGGGAATCGTGTAGGCAAGTAAAGCGGTGGTTTTCTTTTCCGCTGCATTCAAGTCGCCGGTCACCGAGTGGCCGCGATCATTGACATAGCGATCTTCAAATCCTAGTAGCACCCGCGGCCCTGTATCCGTGTCTACACCGATACCCGCGGAATACTCGTGGCGTTTGCGGGCTTCCAACTGAATATTGATTGGAACTTGCTCATCTTTTAATGCTTGTAAATCGGGTGCGACACTGGCGACCGAAAAAAAGTTGGCCGCGTTATACCGGTTTTTTAATTCGAGCAATTTGTCTGAATCGTAATAATCGCCCTCTTCAATATTGTAATAACGCTCCAACAAACTCTCGCGCAAAATATTGTGTTGCAAATTAATTTCACCGATGCGATAGCGCGGCCCCGTATTAAAAATCAACGAGATCTCGGCCGTTTTTTCCGCAGTGTCGATGGCGATTTGGGAATGTTCAAAATCCGCATCAAAATAACCGTGGACGGATGCCAGGGTGCCGAAGCGCGCTTTCAGCGTTTCATATTTACCGTGATTTAATCTGTTGCCAATCGCAATGCCGGGCTTGTCATAGAGGCTTTGAAAAATAGAATCCGAGCGGCCATCGCCATTGACTTCAATACGCAGCTTTGTCACTCGCACCGGATCACCGGGAGTGAGTTTTAAGTCCAGCCCCCAACACTCAGTGTCGTGGCGCAGCTTGGCTTCATATTCGAGTTCGTAATAGCCGAGCGCTTGGGATGCGCGTTCGATTTCACGTGCAGCGTCACCGAGCAAGGCTTGCAAACGCCATTGCGGTGTTTTGCAATTTTCGTCTGCAATCGAGAGATGCAATCGAATATTTTCGCGCAGGCTTTTGGTGCCGCCTTCAATTTCAATCTCAGGCTCGGCGGCGAGCAAGGGAGTTGCCACAAACGCAAGCGAGAGCGCGAATCCGCGCGCAAAAGGAGAGACAGCAGTTAGCAATTCCGGATTCTTCTCGATGAGGTGGGATCAGGCGTTACTTTAACTGCTAAACCCCACGGCTAAAAGACTAATTTTGTGACAATCTTGTACGGGTAATTGTTCCGGCAGGCCGCTATAATCCAACGCCGGGCAATGTGGAAAAATATGCCGCCACTGCCCACTCATCTGATATCGCCCTCGTTGGAATCTTTTATGCTCAGCTATCGCCACGGCTTTCATGCCGGTAATTTTGCCGATGTACTCAAACACACAGTATTGGTTCACATGCTGGAGTATATGACCCAAAAAGATAAACCGCTGCGCATTATTGATACCCACGCGGGCGCGGGCGTCTATAAATTGAACGGCCCACAGGCGCAAAAAAATCGCGAGTTTGATAATGGCATCGGCCAGTTGTGGGCGAGCACACAAACACCTGCCGCCATCACGCGCTTGCTGGAACTGGTACGCAGCATTAACGATGGCGGCCAATTGCAACTTTATCCCGGCTCGCCCCTGATCGCACAAACCTTGATGCGCCCAATCGACCGTTTATTTTTGCACGAATTACATCCAGCCGATTTTCAATTTTTGCGCGATTGCATGCGCAACGATAAACGCATCCGGGTCGAACACGAAGATGGTTTTAGTGGATTGCAAGCGCTGCTGCCACCGCCCGACCGCCGCGCGCTGGTGCTGCTCGATCCATCCTACGAAGTGAAAAATGATTACCAACATCTGGTGAAACAAATTGTGCAGGCACACAAACGTTTCGCCACTGGCACCTATGCAATCTGGTATCCCGTGGTATTGCGCCAGCGCATTGATGAAATGGAATTGGCCTTAAAAAAATCCGGCATCAAAAATATTCAATTGATGGAATTTGGCCTGCATGCCGACAATCCCGAACATGGCATGACTTCAAGCGGCATGATTGTAATCAACCCGCCCTGGACACTCTGGAGCGCGATGGAAGAAACCTTGCCCTGGCTGGTAAATAATTTGAGCGAAAACAACAGCGGCTTTTATCGCCTTGAGCAATTGGTTGCCGAAAAATAATGCATGCTGTTAGCAATATTGATTAACGAGTGCTTCACCTTATGAACAATGCAAAACCCTCGTCTTCTTTTAATCAGGCAAAACGCGCGGCGATTTTGTCCGCGACTATCTTCCCCGGCGCAGGCCTGTTTTTTTTGCGGCACTATGTGCGCGGCTGCATTTTTGCAGTGCCCGCTATAGTCGTGATTATCATGCTGTTTAAAAATTTGTTTGATGTAGCGATCAAACTCAATAAAGAATTAGCCGCCCAGGCCGAGCTGGGCAATTACGCCATCGACTTTGCCTACCTGTGGAGTTCACTCCACGGTTCCCTGTTTAGCTCGCCCTATTGGGAGCAGGGTAAATGGATTTTATTGGCCAGTTGGTTATTGAGTATTATCAGCTCTTATTTTGCGGGCAAAAGAATCGACCTTGCTACTGCCACTCATTAACGAACACATTGATGCACTGACCGGAGCCGCGTTATGCAAGCCTCGCTAATTTCGATTGGGTTATTATTTTGCAGCAATATTTTTATGACGTTTGCCTGGTATGCGCATTTAAAAGAACTGAACCAGAAACCCTGGATTATTGCCGCGCTGGTCAGCTGGGGCATAGCCCTGTTTGAATACCTGTTACAAGTGCCCGCCAACCGCATCGGCTACACAGTCATGAGTGTAGGGCAACTGAAAATCTTGCAAGAAGTCATCACCTTAAGTGTATTTGTACCCTTCGCTGTGTTTTACATGAAGGAGCCGCTGAAGCTGGATTATCTCTGGGCAGGTTTGTGCCTGTTAGGCGCAGTATTTTTTATGTTCCGCGATAAATTATCGGGCTAAAGATCAATCGCCAAAAAATCATCGCTAAAAACCCGCGCGATTCCTGATCAAAAAACCGAAAGTCATCCTCCATCCAGCTAGTGCATTTGATTTGATGCATTTCAGTGCTTTAATCAATACACACTACAATCAACATGCCGCACGCATAATATGAAAAAGCGCGGGGCATAGCTGGAGGAAATCAGTATGAAAAATTATTCCGGTTTAAAAACAACACTATTGCTTGCCACACTTACCACAATTGGCATCGCAGGCTGCTCCACCGAGCGCAAAGCAGCTGAAACCAATGCCATGAGTGCAGTAGCGAGCGGGACTCAAGCAAGCGGTATCGAAAAATTTAACGCCTACACACAAAAATTCACGGGCAACACCACCATCACTCAAAACCATGCAACCGGTCATGTGGGCAATTTTTTCTTCACTCATTGGAAAGATGGCGGCGCAGCTTCATTGACGATGAGCACTGATGGCTCCTTCAGCGTGAGCTGGCAAGGTGGTGGCTACAATTATGTCGGCGGCCCGGGTTGGCATTATGGCGATAAGAATCGGGTTATTGGCTATCGCTTCAACGA